>CAYUEE010000033.1:0-36763 GCA_964443615.1 uncultured bacterium
CCACTCGGATGTCAGTTTGGACCACTCGGATGTCAGTTTGGACCACTCGGATGTCGGTTTGGACCACTCAGATATCGGTTTAGATATCTAGTCAATTTAAATATTGTGTGTTTTTCGAAAAAAGGATCCTGATGACCACACTGCAACAGGATCCAGAGGCACAGACTGATGAAGCACTTAGGAGCGAGTCGGTCCCCGACCAAACTGTCCACGCGTGAAAACCCGAGTTTCCAAATTTTCTAACTGCAGGGTTCCAGGTTCATAGGCTCCGCCTGCTCTGGCTTCAGCACTCCCTTGAAGATAGATCAAGACATCTTGATCCCCGGTGCCGCCAGAGGGTCGTACACAGGCGTAAAGCGCGTAGTGAGCATTATTATCTGAAGGAGGACCTCCCGCTTCCGCTGCCGGACTTGGTTCATAGCCCGTAGGGCAGGTAATGATGGCGGGCGGTTCTGCGTCATCTCCATGACCGATATGAGCCATCAACGCACTTTTCCGCGATTGTGACCCATTAAAGGTGGCTAGTGTTGTACCGTAAGGCCAACTCAAGAAATCACTCGGATCCGGAGCTAGATAATCTCCACGGACCCCCGATGGGGGGGAATCAGACCGGGGTCCAACGAACGGATCCAGCTCAATGCGAGCGATGCGAGCCTGGCCAAACTCATCCACCTCCCAAACATTAGTTGTGTTTTCCACCCAGTAGTAGACCACCAAAACGGCAACGCTGCCCCGCGCAGTCACATTCCCTAGTCCATTCACGTTAGCGTCAACACAGACAGGAGCTGTAGCCTGGTTAATACATTCTTCAGCAGGTCGGATCTTCCAGAAGGCCAGCACGGGCGTGTCAGTTGTACTAATGTAAGCTGGCGTCCCCAACAACTGATCTTGAAGTTGCTGTCCAGTGTAAACAAAAACAGCATCCTCTAAGTCCCGCCGGATGTAGTCCATGGAGAGCTGCATTTCACTTTGAACAGCTGCGTAAGCCGCCTCTCGCTGATCCACTTCCATAATCCTGACGATCAATTGCCCCGTTGCCGCTAGCACCAGAACAGACACCACCAAACTAACCAGTAATTCAACTATAGTGAAACCAGCTTGCCAGATTCTTTGGTGCCGCTTTGGGGATTGGGTCGAGGTGACCTGCTGCAAAAATGTTCTCAACAGTTGTGGGGACATCTGTAAACTCCTGCCTGTTGGCTATATCTGCTAGTCCAGTGGGTAATCCAGAGTGAAAGGCGTCAATAAGCTAGGGGCATGTCGTGGATCCGGCCTTCAAACAGAACTCTTGCAACGTGCTCACAAATCCGACCTCAGCTGTCACGGAAGCTAGCGGTTGTTCCTTGGCTGATAAAGCCCCTTCAACTGAGCCGACGGATCCTTGTAAGGGAGTGACATCAGTCCCGCCCGCGTAACTTCCACCGGGGAAAGCTAACGCACTGTAAACTCGAACGCCGACAGAGAATACACAGGGCTTAGCAGGTGTTACACCCACACAGTTCACTTCATTGAATCGAAAGGATTGAATGTAGTACTCCGGTTCAGCAGGTGCGGGTGGATACGCTTCAATCCTGCCATTGGGGGGCACAACATCAGAATTTCCAACTAAAGGGGGAAGGTCCGCAGAGGTATAGCTAGCTGGTCCACGGGAGACCTTGGCTTGAATATCTTCGATCTGTTCGGTGACCAAATTTGATGAGACTTCTAAACGTTGGCTATGAACTCGAGTGATCGTTGCTACTAGTAAGGCTGGTGCCACGCTGACAATCGCTACAGCTAGGATGACAACAGAGGCGATGACCTCAAGAATAGTGAAACCTTGGGCTGACGGATCTGAGGCTGATGGATTCTGGTTGAACACTGCGGGTTGGATCTGGCGGAGCGTTGACATCGTTTCCTTCCTTCCAATAATCACGACAAGGGGCAAATAGTCACTGTAAGGGTCTGATCAAGCCTGTTCAAATCAGCTGTTCGTTAGTCGTTCGTTAAGTGTTCACACAAAGCGGCCTCAAGCGGATCCTGAAGAGCATGCTACTCCCCAGGATCCAGGCAGATTACGGACAATCTGGGTTACTGTACTCGGAGGAGCTTGCAGCAATTGCACATTGAAGTGATGTGATGTAAGGATCGTCAGCTTCGAGATCCTGGACAAACTCATCCCGAGCATCGTTGGGTAGGTTGAAGCGTTCTGCTACTGGGGAAATGGGGGCATACTGCAGTCCGATGTCGTATCCCCACCGACGCCTAGGAGGACCATAGTAACCAATAGGTTCACTGGAGGAGGTGCCTGGTGTCGGATTACTTTCCGTTGGCCAGGCATCTTGGTCGAAGGGGGCGGTCCCCTGCGTACTAAACTTCAACTGAATAAAGGATCCTTGGATGAACAGATCCCGGCCCCAGTCTTGAATAAACCGAGGGAAGTTATGCAGGCCACCGTAGCTTTGTTGAGCACGTGAGGGGACGATCCCACTAATTAAGATAGCATTGACCCGAGTGCCATCGTCTGGTCGCGGACCCGGTCTGAAGCCATACCGAGCTTCCACCCCAGGGATTCGTAACGCTACATTGTTGGCGCCTCCAGGCATGCCTATAGGGGCATTGTCCAGGTTATCCACAATTGTAATCGCATCCGCCAGGATCTCCGAAGGCCGCCAGTCATCACTCGTTCCTCCACCTGCAAAATTAGGATTCAGCGTGCTGCGACTGTAGAAATTACTGAAATTGCTATTCAGAGTATCCGTAAATTCCTCAGCAGTGTGGAGGTTGAAGTCACCATCAACATAAACCGCATTTTCGGAGATGAAGGATAAACCAGCATTACCAACACCGGAACGTCCAAGCGCAGCTCCGTTGGCGAGGCGGAAGCCATAGGGTCTACGGGTCGGATCCGGGTAGTAGTCGACCGGCTTAGGGCTGATGCCCCCCATCACATCCTGCTCCAGGGTCGTGTTGGCGTTTGTCAACAGTGGATCCGTGCCATCAAAGGCATTGATGTAGATACAGGCAATGTCATTATCGTTCGGTCGAGCATTGTCACAGTTATTGTCACCGTAAGCATCAAACTTAGTGTAGTCAGGCAGGGATGTTGGTGCCCCATTCACAATAAAGTTGCGTCCCGGGCGAGCAACACTATCCTCACGGACAGCATCCTCACGGAAGGCATAAATGACACCACTTTCAGGGAACAATCTGTCGCCACCGACGGGGTAGGTTGCCATGCCACCGAGATCCAGTTGAAGGGTGCGTACGTTCATCCGTTCACGACCATTGAAGACGTTAACGTCCTGAATAAGGTCAGTCAGGGTTGCGTCTGTCGTTGTTGTCAGAGTCAGAGCAGATATGGGTCCGGCCCCTGAGCTCATGTCATCGTAGAAGCCTGCAAAAATCGTTCTCAGTGCATTGGGATCATCATAGTCACCAAAGAATCCGTTGGGACCCGCAAAACCAAACAACACAATGTCATCTACAGCTGTGGCTGCAATATCATCAGCCGTGTTGGGGAGCCAATCGGGACCCGTTGTCAAGAAATCACCGTCACCACCAAGGTAATCAATGTCATCAGAGGTTCCGGGTTGGAAATCAAGCCCAGTTAACACGCTGTAAATCAGTGCTCTGAATGCATCTGTGTCAGCAACTGCAGGGTTGAGAGGATCACTGGTATCAACACCAAGTGCATCACCAATGGAAGGATCATCACCGCCCCCATTTTCCCAGATTCCGTTAGAGCCAGCCCACACGATGTAGTCATCTGCATTGCAAGGGATCCGGTCAGGCCCAAAGATGGGATGGTTAGTGAAATCAATCAGTCCAAAGTTATCCAGTTGACTCGCCGCTGCCGCTTCACACTCCGATCTATCTAGGGTTCCGTCACCGTTTCCACCGTTAAGCACAGCGTCAGGATTAAGCGGTCCAAAGAAGACGTTGAACGCAGGCCGATTGGGAGCAGCATAAACACCTAAAGGTCCACGCAAAAAAGTTTGGAGGGGGAGGAAGCTAGGATCCTGGAAGATAGGATCGTCATTGTTCCCCGGAATGTTGTCAAGACCGAAGTTGAGACGGATATTGACCCCAAACAATCTCGCAGAGTCATCCCCGTTAAAGAAGACTGTTTCATTGAGTAGGGGTTGATCATCATCTCCCCCACCGGGCCGTCCATCAGGACCCAACCCTGACCGGTCATCAAACGTTCCTAGTCGATCATCCGGACCATCAAAGTCGAGGAAGGTGCCATCCCCTTCATTAGCCAACATGCCCAGCGTGCAGGCGGCGGTGTGGAGTGTACTCTTGTCAGCAATACTTAGGTTGCTAAATGTAATGCCGCCATCAAGCAGTTCGAGTGAGCGGCGGAGCTCAGAGAAATTGCCGTGGCCAGTCAAGAATGGGTTGGGGTGAGCTTTGTTGGCGCCTGACGTCGCTTCACTCGTCTCCTGGAAGGGAGGGAAAGCACCAGCAACTGGATCAAAGGATCCGTTCCCTAACGTGGCACCAGATCCCCAGACATTGGCGAACTCAGTGATGTTAGGAGAAGGGTTCGTAGCAGCCAGTCGGTCATCGCCATCACTACTGAGGTTAACCAAGTTAACTAGGGCGCGACCAAACGGACGATTAAGGCTGTTGATCTCAGCATTAGCTGGCGGCACATAAACTAAGTCACTGATCGAAGAGTTCGCTGGGACAAGCGGTGCCCCCGTTGCATCTGAGACTGTATTAAGGCAAGCAATTGGTCGGTCTGGACCTTGTGTGAAGTGGTAGAGCGCTGTTGCCTGAACAGCATACTCAAGACTGTCAACGATTTGGTTGCGAGGACTGAAATCGAGGTTGTCACTGAGGTCATCACTGTCAGAGTCCGGTGCTGTGAGTCCACCTGGGTAACTTTCCCCACCGAACATACCCTCAATGTCAGTCTGATCAAGAGTTGTGCTGAGAGTGTTAGGTAATGGGACCGTACTGAAGACTTCCGGATCAACGGCTGTGTCAAGAACGCCGCTGCCATTGTTCTGAATAACAGGATCCACATGAATGGGCAGGTCAGGGTTAAAGGGATGCCCCTTAATCAGGTTAAGTCGCTGACCGACGATGATACGAGTGCCCTCTAGGTTAGCCCGCTTCTCCCAGTAGCCGTCTAGGCCAGTGGAGGTGGAGTCAGAGACATCAAGCAGACCATCGGTGGTGTATTGCGGATCAGTATTAATAGTGTCACCAATATTAATGCAGCCGGCTGGGAGCTCAGCCTCACCATAGTTGGGATTAGGGCCACATCGGTTGTCAGAACGGTAAGTATCATCCACGTAAGGCGGGGTAGGAATGTTATCGTCAGATGCCCCCACCAACATCCGAGGCTCGCCAGCAGCACCACCAGTCGCTAGGTTTCCACTTTCCCAGTTAGTGTCACGGTACTGACCAATGAGAGATTCATTGCCAACAGCATATCGAGGAACACTACGCCCTTCCGTAAACAAAATCACTGGATCGGCCGCCAGCTCGGCAGGAGATGACACCCCTGCCACCGAATCATTGTTAGAGCGGAAGTTAATGCGCTCAGTTCGACCTGTAGGTCCCCAAACATCAATCTGAGCTCCACCACTAAAGCTATTAAGCTTCATGGATCCGGCCAAGATCTCGAAAGGAGTGGAGATAAGCGAGCTAGTAGACGGTGAGTAAAAGCAAGAGTCCGGTGAGCTAATCAGGTAGCCATTAAATCGGGTGGAGTCCCCGATCATGATGTTGCTTTCCGAGTACATCTTGCCATTCCAGTTGAACTCAGGCCCTGGGAAGATTTCGAGGTCACTGCGGAAGTAAGCAGCATAGTCCCGTAAGCTAGCTCGGTAGCGATCCTGTTGGAACATAACAGCAGAAACTGCTCTGGAGTCTTGCCCTGCCTGATCTTTGGGAACCGTGACTGCCACGACCTGAATAGGCTTGACGTTAGTGGAGCCATCCGCAGCAAAGAACCAGTTCCCACCGGCATCAACAGGGATCCCCACATTACCCGAAGCCTCACATCCAGCGGTGGGTTGTTGGGCCCGGAACGGCAAAGAGCGCACCATCAGATTGTTAGCTTTCTGCTGTAAGGTAGGATTGTTTTCCAGCTGTAGGGATCCATCAGGACTGCGAGTATTCATCAGGATCATGTAGCCTGTCAGTGTATCTCCGTTATCGAGGAGCCAGGCTGGAACATTGGCAGCAGTAGGCTGGACCGCGAGAGGAACCTCATCATCCAGGGTAAAGCTCAGGTGACGGCCAGTTTGAGGGGCTTCACTGGTGACACCATCAACAGTGCGACCATCGAGTAATAGACTGGCTAGCAGAGATGTATTGGGGCGTGTTGCAGGGAGTCGTCTGCCAGCTAGTGTGTTGGAGTTCATCAGGTAGTCGAGCTTGGCACGCGACCGGTCCACCGCACTGCTCAGAGAGGCGTCAGCAGACTGCAGAGCTCGTTCTCCTATTGCTTGGTTACCTCGTTGAATTGACCGAGTGAGGATAGTTGACGTGATTAGGGCCAACAGAAAGATAACTAGTAAAGCAATGGGGAGGACAAATCCACGCGATGTGGACTGGCTTGACGTCAGCTGGGTGACGACTATCCAAACGAGCTTAGAGGGCTGTGAGGGTTGAGAACGTTGAAAAGCAGTCAGCATAATTTATCCATACCCATTCGGGGTAGTGAAGTCCGTGTATAACTCAGTCGATCAACTCGTGGAAGAATTTGAAATGCAATGGAGAAAGGAACACTGTGAATAACGGCAGAGGATGAACACTTCGGATCCCCTCCTATATATAAAACAGGAAAAGTTCTCATCCACACATCCGTAAAACAACGAGATAAAATCCGCAAAATGATTAGATATATCCTGAGAAGCCTAGCCAGACGGGCCTAGAGCGATCTGACCCATTTTTGATCTTTCCAAAAACCCGTGTATCCCCTGATCTCTTATTGGCTACTATAATTGGTTTGGCTAAAATTTCAGAGAAAATACGGCGGCGGCCACTAAATAAATATAAGCCTGTCCCAGCTTAAGTGAAAATCCAGCTGCTTATAAATTCTGCTTATCGATTACTTGAGAGGTTATGCCCTCTTACTTACCGAAAGCAAAGAATGTCAGGGCTTTGGCTAAATTGTTTTGATAAGGAAAGCTAATTCATGAGATTACTTCCTAAGGCTCAACATTAACATTCACGGTTGGTATTCACTTGGTATTCACATTGATTTCATTAGTTGTCCTTTGACATTTGTCCTTTGACCTGACATGAGGGTATAGCCGTTCGGGACACGGTTCGATCTATGTAGGTTAGATTGTTCGGGTGAAGTTGCTCAGGTAACCGCAATCCCACAGGAGTAAGAACCCGATGTGTTGGTGCGGCCAAAGGAATGAATAGGCCAGTGACCAGCCGTATAATAGCTAATTGTCAATAGTTAAATGTCTTAAAAAGTGAGGAGTTTATGCCCAATCGTTCTTGGATCCCTGCCGCAGTGATAGGAATAGCCCTATGGTGTGGGGCCTGTAGTGAAGATGATTCAACGACCTCGGTTAATCCACCCAGCGCCCCGATTGACCAGCCCAGCATCATAATTACAAGCCTCCAGCCTTCTACCCTTTCAGTGGGTGATCCGTTGATCTTCTCATTCTCGGCTCAAGCTGTTGTTCCAAATGGCCTGCGACCAAGCGAGCCCTTTCTGCTTTTCATCCAGCCCCCCCTAGACAATCCCCGTCTGATTGGGAGCATTGAGGCCGCTGATGTGGGATGTGCTCCGGCAGCAACATTGTGCGACTTGACGAATCTCCAAGTTGATGCCTCTTCGATTGTTTCAACCAACACTAGTGGTACCTACACGGTTCGTCTCTCTGTGTTGGATGCTCAGCAGTTAGTAGCTGATGACACAGCCTTTATCTCGGTGGCTCTGTAAGCTGCCTCCACGTTAGATCTCCTTTGCGTTGACTCCAATCCCCACAAGGATCCTGCTCAAATAGGATCCTTGTTTTTTCATATCTGTTCAGATTAGGTTTATTAGATGCCCAAGCTAGGCTTGTTAGATATTTAGTCCCACCAATTCCTGATCGGACGGATACTCCAGTGCAAATTGGTAGGTCAGGATCCGTTTTTCCTGTGGAGCCAAGGTTATTGTCCATACCAGGATCCCTAACTCACCCGCTTGAATAGATGGATCGGAGCGTGTAAGCCGGATTTTAACTTGCTCACTCTGGCTCACAGGCAGTGGCTCTTGAACCTGTAGGGATACCCTCCGCTCACTAAGGTTAGTTAGGGTTAAACGATAGCCGATGATTAATCGACGCTGGTTACTCATGAGCTTTTTATCTAGCTGCCGTTCAATCAAATCACGCTCAACTTGGATACTTTCATCAATACCAAGATCTAACTTGAAGAGTTGACCCGGAGCTACAGCTTCTAATGATGTTGTCCCAACAAATTCATCCGCACGGAATAGGTTAACGGATCCGGGTAATAGACTTACCCCATCCGTAGGATTATGAGCTACTGTGCGTAGATAGGCATAGCTCACTAACTTAGGAATAGTGACATACTCTGGTTGGCAGGCATAGTTTGTGGTGAAGACCATAAACTTATGAGGTTGATTATCGCTCGGTACCGAGCCTGGTCGGGGTAATTGAAATGTCACCACTCCCCCTGTATTCTCCACCTTTGCCGTTACAGCTTGAGCACTAACCCGGGCCCGGGCCATCTGGGGAACAGGAGAACTCGCACTCTCCGCCACCGCAGATTCCCATCCGTCAGCGGCGGATAAGCCAACATACCAGGGATCCAAGCGAGGGGGTAAGGATCCTTGGGCTGTCTTTGCTGTTGAAAGTGTTAGCACTGTATCGTGCCAGTCTTCACCACTGTGTTGCTGCACATCAGCTAAATAATTGAGTGTCAGCTGATCACCTTCAGGAGTGGTTCGACAGTCGTACAGAGGTCGCCAACTCGCTTGGTACACCACATAGGATACTTCAAGAGTAAACTCACCGGATCCTTCTGGTTCAATTTCAGTTATCACTCTATAGCTGTTGCGCGGGCGAGGGGTTTGGCAAGCCTGCAGTTGCTGTTCCAGAGTCTGCCGCTTCATCTCCAATTGGCGTAACTGCTCTTGAGCTCGGATAGTCGTCTTACCATACGTTTGATGGCAGGTGCCTCCAAACCCAAATAGTTGCTGAGTCCGTAAGAGACTAAACTGAGGGTGATGGATCCCTGTTCCCAAACGTTTAGCCGCAGTAGTTAGAAACAGTTCAACCGCTTGTTGTTGCAGCTTGGTGGCCGCGATTTGGCCTGCAACCTCCTGCTCCTCTAGCTTCAAAGCCTGGATCTGTTGAGTGAGATCAGCCACTTGATGAGCAATAGGATCCTCAGAGAATAGGGATTGCACTTGCACCCCGTAGAGCCGGACAGGATTATCACCGGATCCTTTAACCCGGACTGAATCCGTTCTCAGCGTTGTCGGCAGAGGAGTGATCACCAGAGCTGTTTCGAGCCCAGTGAGGTAGAGAGTGCCAGACCGAGTGATCCGAGCTCGATCGGGATACACAGTGACCGCTGCGATAGTGGTGTCTAGTGTTGGGCGAGACGCATCTGTCGTCATACGGCACTCTTAAAATTGATCTCGTTTCCCCCGAATCCGGGCAAAGACACGAATCGGATCCTCACTCTGGGCCGTTGCCATCAGGGCCGGTTTATCCCACCTCAAAAAAGGATTCGTTCGTTTCTCAAGGCCGAGCTCAGAGGGAACAGTTGCCTCATTTCGTTGCCGAGCTGCTTGGACATCCGCTAACCGCTGCTGCAACAACTCATTCTCTGGATCCACGGTTACCGCAAAGCGCAGGTTCTTCTCTGTATACTCGTGCGCACACCATACCTTGGTGGTGTCGGCTAGTTCTCGGAACTGGGATAGCGAGGTTACCATCTGAGCCGGAGTCCCCTCAAACAAGCGGCCACATCCGCCGGCAAATAAGGTATCTCCACAGAAGAGGTTTTGAGATTCAGCTACATAGTAGGCAATATGAGCCCGAGTATGGCCTGGCACAAATAGGATCCTTGCCGTCTGGCCTGCAAACGTTACAGTGTCCCCAGCCTCCAACTGGACTGTCTGCCCTGGAATCCGTCCCACATCTTGGGCGCCACCATAGACCGTCGCGTGCGGGAAGTGCTTGAGTAAAGTTGAGTTGCCCCCCACATGGTCACCGTGGTGATGCGTATTGAAAATAGCCGTTAACGTTAAGCCCCGTTGCTGCAATTCCCGCAAAACCGGCTCAGCCACAGCAGGATCCACTACGGCTGCAGTCTGGCTGACCTCATCCACGAGGAGGAATACGTAATTGTCACTGAGGACCGGGATCCGAATGATCTGCATGGGTCTAGACCTCAAAAATGGCTTGCTCCAGATCAGCACGGCTTAATGAGTAGGGGAAGCTTAACGTCTTTGTATTGCCATCTGGGTAGGTGTAGCGCACCCAAATCGTAGTCTCCTCCAGACGCAGATCCGCTGACCACTGCTCTTGCTTACAGAACCACTGTTCAACATCATCAGGATCCCGTTGACACCCTTGCTCGCCCAACCATTGTTCGATACAAGGCAAGGGATGATTGTACAGAGGGGTCGTCACAGGGGGCATTGCCATCATCGTCATTAAACCTCCTGCAGCGATAGATAATTCTAGGACTAATCACCAATGTGAATAGTACCGACAAATGTTGCGCTATGTAAATGAGTCTCAACTCACTTATCACAACCGTCAGCCCAGGATCCTTCTTTTAGCCCATGAGAGCTTTAGCCCATGAGAGCCAGACCCCCTGAACGGATCCAGGCCAGGATCAACACAAGCATTAAGCATAAAACAAAAGTTCCTCCCATCAAGACAATAACAAAGAGTTCTGTCCCCGAGAGGGGCCGTGTTTTCATCTCAATTTCTAGAGGAGACAAAGGGGGTTGCGGAGGAGGAACAGGCCAGTTATAGGTGCTGTACATTTGCAAGGTCACATCGTATGCTGCCCGCTGCTGGGGGTTAGATAAGACCCTGTAGGCTTCCTGCAGTTCTTGAAACCGACGAATCGCAACCTCCGGCGGTAAGGCTGATGTATCGGGGTGATAACGTTTACTTAGGAACCGATAAGCCTGTCGGATCTCGTCACTAGAGGCAGCAGGCAGGATCCCAAGACGTTGATAATAGGTACGGGTCGGGGAAGCTGACATTGTGATCAACCTCAACTACAATCACCGCTGCGCATCCAAGCCTTAACCTTATTCCTCATCCTCCTCAGCAGCAGGTGAGGGGTAATAAAACCCTTTAGCGCGACCTGTTAGGACTGAACGACCAATGGATATAGCTCGCTCAGCTTGGAGATCGGCCTTGCGTAGCCAGTTTGCATAGCGGCGACGGCTCTTACACTTGGAGGTTTTCTTCTTAGGAACAGCCATACTAAGTCAATATGTGATTACAGCCTAGCTAGCATAGCACATTCTAGAGTAGAAATTCTGGGGGAGAAGCGTTGCTAAACTGTGATGTCTTCTCTCGTCTGCCATTGCGTACTACGAGCCTCTCGACCTTAATTCAAGGTAAGTCTTGATCCTTACCGGAGATCCAACTGATCAAGCCATCAAGTCCTTAGGTTAGGTTTACGTTCAATGCTGTAGTGTCCGTTCACTTAGGATCCGTTGGGTTTGGTGGTAAACCTGTTCAAGATCTAGGATCCATTGCTCGGGACTGATCGATTCAAGTTCAACATGGAGCTCTAGTGCTTCAGACAGCTGAGCCAGACGGAGAGCATGGATAGCATAGTTCATGGAACGAAAGGTGTGAGCAGTAGATTTGAGGGTCCTCGGATCCCTCTGATGTAAGGCGGTTTGAACAGCAGCAAGGCGATGAGGGGCGTCACTGAGGTAGTTTGTAATAATTCGACCCATGACATCACTGCCATAGGCCTCGACCATCGCGTTGAGACTATCTAAATCCACTAGGGGAGCAACCTGACGTAAAGTAGGGTCAGACTTAGAGGGTTGTTCAAGACTGAGGTGAGTGCTACAGCGTTGTATCGCTAGGCTGACCTCCTCGGGTTGAATCGGCTTACTAACATGGTCATTCATACCAGCAGCTAAACACTTCTCTCGATCTTCACGCAAGGCCATGGCCGTCATAGCGACAATCCAAGGATCCTTAGCTAAATTCGTTAGAGAGCGGATCCGTTGAGTCTCGAATCCGTCCATCTGGGGCATCTGGATGTCCATGAAAATAAGATCGTAGGATTGGCGGGCGAGGGCCTCTAGGGCTTCTTGGCCACTGACAATGTCGGGGACATACCCTAGTTTTTTTAACAGATGATAGGCGACTTGCTGATTGACAGGGACATCTTCGACTAACAGGATCCTGAGGGGCAGAGGCACCGGTAGAGATGAGGAGGTCTGAGGTAGGGGTGCTGGGGTTGACTCAAGTTGAGGGACAAAGCCCTGAAGTATCCGTAACAACACCTTTTGGAGCTGGGATTGTTTAATGGGCTTACTCAGCAAAGAGGTGTGGCTATCCACAGATGATGAAAGGACATCCAGTGAACTGAGGAGCAAGGTGGGTGTTGTTTTGTAAATGGGCAGACCATGCATACACGTGGTCAATGCGATTCCATCCATTTCGGGCATTTTGACATCAATAATGGCAACGTCAACTGGAGGCTGGTGGGCAAGCCACTGCAATGCTTCACAGCCGGATCCAAACACAGACACCTCGCAGCCCCAGGACCGAATTTGATGTGCCAGGATCTGACGATTAGTCTCATTATCATCAACAATCAGCACTCGTTTCCCTTTGAGGATGGTAGTATCAATTGTAAGGTGAAAAGACTCAGGAGCAGGATAACTTTGAATTTTGAAGTGAAAGGTTGAGCCAAGTAGGGTAGAGTCAGTAACCTGATGAGAGTCGCTGTTTTGAAGTGGGGACTCTGGAGACCCAGTATCTTGAAAATGCAATCCATTGTCTTGTAAAGGGATAGAAGGGGACCAGTTGGGTGGAGTCTTGCCGCCCTGGTGCGGACCACTAATTACCCATAAATGTCCGCCCATCATTTCACATAATTGTTTGGTAATAGCTAGGCCTAATCCTGTCCCCCCATACTGCCGTGTGGTTGATGTATCCACTTGACTGAAGGGGTGGAATAACCGATGCATCTTTTCCGGTGGAATGCCAATACCTGTATCCCGGACTGTAAACTCAAGCTCATACGGATCCGTTGTGATCTGAGGGTGGGTCAGAACAGTGACTGTGAGTACCACTTCTCCGGTCGGTGTAAACTTCACAGCATTACTGAGTAAATTGACGATGATTTGCTGTAATCGAGTGACATCTCCCAGGATGAACTTAGGGACTGATGGATCTATAAAATAGGTTAATTCCAGCTGTTTCTCTAGAGCTTTAGTACTGACTAAGTCTAGACATTGTTCAATACAGTCTTGGAGGCCAAACGGTTGTTTCTCCAGCACTAACTTGTTTGATTCAATTTTAGAGAAATCCAGGATGTCGTTAATGACATGAAGAAGGGTATTGCCACTGGTACGGATAGTATTGACAAATTCCAGTTGTTGCGATGTCAAGGGGGTATCTTGCAGTAGAGTCGTCATCCCAATAACAGCATTCATCGGGGTCCGAATCTCATGGCTCATGGTTGATAAAAATTCGCTTTTGGCTCGACTCGCAGCCTCAATCGCCAGAAAGTTGACTTGAGCAATGGCGACACTCACTTCTGAGGCAATCGATTCTAATAATCTCCGCTCGTCTACACTCCAAAAGCGGTTGTGATCACATTGCATTAAAGTGATAATGCCGTTGGTAATGCCTTGATAGGCTGTTTTGACCGATAAAATAGATTTAATAGATTTGGCATCCCTTTCAAGATCGGGCCTTATTGGTTGCAATAATAAGTTATGGGATACATACCTGGCGCTGACTGCTTCATCATGCTCCAACACAGTCTGGATATAATCATCACTGATTAAAGGGATTTCAGGGTCAATACTGAAGTCATAACCTGATTGTGAATAGTCTGCGACAACAGGGGCATGAGGAATAGAGTTCTCGGTGTAGATGCGGAAGACGCACCGATTCACATTAAAAATCTGCCCAATCTGAGTTGCTGTGGTTTGAAAAACAACATGGCTGTCCAAACTAGTCCTGATCCCTTGAGTAATCTGCTTCAATATCAAGCTTTCCTGATATTGCTGTTCTAACATGCTCCGTTGTTGCTGCCACTCAATTTCATTGCCAATCCAACTAGCCATTAACTTGAGGAATTCAAGATCGCTAGCCTTGAAGGGAGTTGATTTAGGGTGAGGACTAGAGAAGTTCAGGGTTCCGTAGAGCCGTTTGGCTACATGGACTGGGACACCTAGGTAGGCTTCTCGTCTCAACTCTTCATAGATAGGATGATGGCACCCAGTGGAATAACTGGCCTGATGAAATCCAACCGGATCCTTTGCTTTGATCGTTTCTTGGCAACAGGTTTCGGTGAGGTTGTACACCGTTCCAGGCTGAATTGGTGGCCCAGAGGAGGAGGTAAAGACGGATTGAATGGTGTAGGTGTCATCTTGAATCCGGCTTAGGATCCCGATGCTCAAATTGAATCGGAGACAGCCAATTTGCAATAGGTTTTGGATTTTGTCTTCGAAGCTGTGTTGATGACTTGCAATGATTTCATTAAAAGAACTGAGGGAGATTTCAATTTGCTTACGCTCTGTAATGACCTCGGTGAACATAATAATTCCACCGATGCTCTCATCCCGGTCGTACCACGGGTGAACTTGCCAGCGCACCCAGTCCACGCGGCCATCTTGACGGGAAAAAGGATCCTCATCACAGGATTCGACGGATCCTTGGAGGCACCGCTGATGAATCTGCTTCCAGTGCTCAGGAACCTCTGGAAAGATCTCGTAGTGTGAGCGACCGATAATATCTTCATCCTGTAGACCATAATCTAGGATCCATCGACGGCTGCAGGCTAGATACCGAACCTCGCGATCAAACATGGCAATGGCACAGGGGGCGTAGTCAATAAAGAGGTTGAGCGGGCTTTGGCCTTGCTTCTGATCGGGTACAACTGCCGTACTGTTCAGCTCATCCAGTATTCCCGCACAGTGCCCATCACTCATCACTGAACCCTCTCGATATACTCTTAGCCCAACAGCTTGTCCACAGAGGCTAGAAGAACTATTGACTTTTTGTTAGTGTTCCCTGCTATCAAGGAGACTACCAACTAAATTTGTTGAAGCCCCGACCAACATAAGGATCCTATGACCAAGCCTCCGTCATCGCCTCTTATTGATCACTCCGAGCTGCACAAAGGATCCCCAGTGCTACGCATCGATCGCTCCGGGCAGTAGAGAGAATCCCGTGTGATGCAGATGGATTCTCGGCAGGTGCAGAGGGATCCCTAGTAGCAATAGCAACAGAGGTGTTTAGAGAAAAATGAGCCGGAGTATCGCCCCTTTCAAGCCTGCTGGCTGCAAATTGATCACTTAACCTTGTTTGAACAAAATATCCCCATAAAAAGCCACAGCCGTTTCACCCGTTCGACAGGTATCTGTCATCAATGCCACTCCTGAGGATTTCGGAGGAGCCTCTCCAAAAGCGGCCTCAAAATCCGCTGCCACGTTCCGCTCCTCATTAATCCACACATCCAACGGATCCGTTTGGTTCCGCAACACTACCATCTTGACTCGATTTGAGACCGGACTGGTTAGCCAGGATCCCTGGTCGTGACCCGCTGTCCACACGTAACTGAGCGCTTTTAATGAGGTCAGGATCCGTCCAAAAGTAATGAAAAGGCGAGCGGAACAAGCATCCCCCTCCTTACTCGTCAGATCACTTTGAGTCACCGGCATTTGCACCTTCCAGCGCCATTGGAGAATGGGATAGGTTTTGAGATCTACTTGAACTTTGCGTGTCAATCCGGATGAAGCCGCTTCACTACGAGCTTGAATAACAACAGATCCATCGTCTTCAACGCAAGTGTACTCTGTGTGTTGAGGAATACTACGAAAGGTTTGGGCTTCCCAGCCATGCGGGTGTGAGGATCCTAGGGTCTCTGTTGAGAATTCACCCACAGGATAGAACAAGGGCAAGGGCTCCGAGTCTTGATTAGAGTTGGATCTAAACCGTTTCAAAATACTCATAAACCACTCATAACGGGACAGGTGGGAACAATGGGGCTAACCACAACTGTAATTGCACATCCCACCGCAAAATCATAGCCACAGCCGCCAGCGCAATCAAAACTCCAGCCACCCGCTGCAGTGCTTCCATATGGGGGTGACTCTGCTGTAGCTGATGCAGGATCCCTCGACTGCCATAACTAATCACCAACATCGGGATCCCTGCGCCCAGCCCGTAGGCCAGCAACGCGACAAATCCCGTCCTGAAGTTCTGATCAGCAGCTATCAGCGCCAAAATGGATCCTAGGATCGGTCCAGCACAGGGGATCCAGAGAATGCCGAGCTGGGTACCCACTAGAAACTCAGTCCCCAACTGAATGGAACTTGAAGAGGATCCAGATTGAGGTTGAACGTCAAGCGGGCGACGCCACCGGGGTGGGATTACTTTACTAAGGATCCCATAACTCCACTCTGGAAAGGCCGACGATAGCCCCAGAAGCAGCAATACACCGATAGCGATATACCGGAGAGCCGAGCTAAAGGATCCAATGAACTGAGCAGAGACACCTAAGAGACACCCTGTCCCGGCGAATGAGAGAGCGAGTCCCACCACCAAAGCAACGGGACCGTACCGATGGGCTTGCAGCGAGCGCCCGAGCAAAATAGGCAATATCGGCAGGATACACGGTGACAGAATAGTTACCACACCTGCCACCATGGCTAATCCAATTGAAGAAAATGACATGGATCCTTAGACATCCAACAAACTGCGAACCGCGAGATCGATAGTGTCGTAGGCACCTTCGCCAATGTGGTCGTAACGGAGGATCCCTTTGCGATCGGCGAGAAAGAGATGAGGCCAGTATCGATTGTCATAGGCCCGCCATGTTTGAAATCGGTTATCAACGGCCACTGGGTAGCGGATATCGTGTTCGTCTAAGGCAGCGCGAATAGTATCAATCTCTCGTTCATACGCAAATTCAGGAGTATGGACTCCAATTAGTTCAAAGCCCTGTTCATGATAATCATCATAGAGCTTTGTGATGTGAGGCAATGTGCGCTTGCAGTTGATGCACCCAAACGTCCAAAACTGCACCCCAATGACCTGTCCTTCCAATCCTGCAATCGTCAACGGTTCACTATTCAACCAAGCTTCAATCCCCTCAAATTCAGGCAACCGTTTCCCACTTTTTGCCGCATGGCTGGGTTCAGATCGAGTTAACCACGCGAGCAATCCCGCCAAACTTACAGCTCCACCAGTCACAGCTTGACGCCGGGTCAGGGGTTTCATATGGATGCTCCTTTAAAATCAACAGACCGATAAAATCAACAGACCGAGAACCTGAGTTGCCCACGTTCTACTGTCCCCGTCTGAGCTCGGGATGAGAGAACCATCAGAGTCTTATCAAACTTCCGTCTCCCCCTCCCATCGACACAGAACTTATCACCTCATCACTTAAATACGCCACCTTGCCTCACAATCATTGCGAGAGATTAACGTTGATGTCAGGATCCTTATATAACGACAGCGGATCTGTCACCCCAATACCTTCAAATCAAGGATGAGCCCGGATCAAAGCCGCTAATTGATGACGCATGAGAATCCCTGGTTTATCGGAGGCCATATGCTGTTCGGCTGAAATGTCCAACGGCACATCGTAATCGGTGGTTTCAAGCACATCCTTATCCTCTAAGGTCACCGCTCGATCAAAAGCTGTGACATCAGCAGCAGGAGCGTCCGCTTCAGAATCGTTCCGGAGGCAAAATTGAACTAACTGAGAGGTACCATTGTCAATGGGAGTTGCAGAGGTAATGATGATATGTTGCAGACCATTGGGATAAGTGATGTGAAGTTTACGAGTGAAGGGCATAAACCAGATATTCTGATTCATCCGTACCGTCATCTCCTCCACAATGCCTAAGTTTTTCTGCTGTTCAGGCGGATTGCGCACGGCATAGGTGGTGTTCACTTGAAATCCATACGGGTGTTCAATCAACTCAAACGTTGCTGGTCGCGGATCCGATTGATCCCCAAACGTCCCGGTATGCACAATGCTGAAGTGGGCATTATCAAAGGAGTTCTCCATCACCCGTAACCCCGCACAGGCCCATGGCTCGTAGAACTGATGAAACATCCGAAAGTCAGGATCCTCAGCTTCGGCAATCACGGGAATGTCTACTAAAGGATCCGGATGCAAACACACCCAGATATACCCATACCGTTCCGCACAGGCATAGGCTTGAACTTGATAGGTCCGGGGAATCTCAGCACAGCTCAACTGGGGCACTTGCACACATTGTCCAGTGGAATTGAATGTCCAGCCATGATAAGGACAGCGGATGGATCCGTCGATCACCTGACCGCGTGAGAGCCGCGCTGACCGATGACAACACCGATCCTGAGCCACCGCCGGTTGACCGTCCGCATCCAGCCACAGCACAAGAGGATGAGTGAGGAGTTGAAACGCTTGCGGTCCTGCGTGCAGATGAGCTAAAGGCATAACGGGATACCAGAATCGCTGCAAAACAGGGGTTTGAGTAACGAGCATGATGGATCAATCGTTCACGAGGGGACTCTTCTATCAGAGCAGCGAGACCAAGATGAAAATGTGTGTCTGTTTACCGTTGGATCCTTTAGAGACTAGATCCTTTGAATAGAACTGAATGGGGCTGAAGCCGACCCATCCCCTCCGTAAGTCTGTCCACTATCGGTGGCACGTGCTTAACTAGTTGAGGGATCCTGTCCACTATTGATAGCTGTCGCCCAGGAGGTATAACGGACATGCGAGATCAGATGGTGAAATCTTTGTTAATTTCGGGAGTGTGCCTGGGGTTAGGGGCGTGTCAAACCTCAAGCCAGTCTGCCATCTCGTTGAATCCGACCGAGGGTGTGCTGCAGCCGTCCGGAGACGTTCAATCGACTTCAACGCTCACAGGTACTGTTACCGATGGAGTCTTAGCGTTTACGGCGCCCTTACCGTTTCAGTACGCTGGTGAATTTCGGGTTGAGGTGGTTTCAGCCTCTACTCAAGCAGAGGCCATTCAATTAGAGTCAGCAACCTTCACCCCACTCGCTACTGCCTCTGACACTATTACCTACGCAGCTGATTTAGACTCTGCCTTTCTGCCGGTATCCTCCAACGGATCCTGGTCTACCGAACTGCCCGAGGGCACAACCGTACGCTTAGTTCCGCTTGGATCCAGATTAGACTCAAGCTACGCGTTGGAGCTCAGTGCTCCTGCAGAGCTAGAGGCTACCGGCACAGCCTTGATTTATCAGAGCAACCTCTCCACCGTCACACTTAATGATGTTGCTCTGGCTCTCGCTACGTTGCAAAGTGACCCGAAAACAGCCACTGTCATTGCCGACCGAGCTAATGACCTCCTGGGGGCTCCTGGATTAATCTCTGCGGGTAGCCTCAATCCTGTCCCCACTCCTGAAAATTTAGACTACGTCACAGGACCTGTTAGCCCTGGCTTAACCCTTATCGATGTAGCCGCCATCCTGGCCCGCATTCAATCGGCACCGACTGCTAGCGCCATTGCTAACCGAGTTAATATTCTATTAGACGCCGACATTGTCTCAGCGGGAGACATTACCACCATTCCTGGTCAAGGCATACCCGGCAGTGGCACCACAGGATCCATCAGCGGTATTGTTTGGAACGATTTGAATGGGAACGGGATCCAAGATGGAGGCGAACCAGGGATCCCAGGTCGCAGCGTCTTTTTAGATACCAATAACAATGACTCAGTTGATAGCGGTGAACCCACAGCCGTCACCGACTTTCAGGGTAGTTACACTTTCCCAGACTTAGCGGCTGGCACCTATACCGTTGCGGATGAACCGGTCTCTGGTTTTCGCCAAACTGCACCGGAGTCTGGCCTGGCTACAGCGGCTAACCGAATCGTAGGAGGAGGGCCGGCAACACCTGGTGAATATCCCTGGATGGGGGCTTTGATCTTGGCTGATCAGCCGGATCCGACTCTAGGTCAATTTTGTGGTGGGTCTCTCATCCATCCTGATTATGTGTTGACTGCCGCCCACTGTCTGGTGAATACCATTGCGGCTGGTGTAGCTGCCCCCTCTGACCTAGATGTTCTGTTAGGCACTGTGAATCTGGGTAGCGGGGGGATCCGAGCAGATGTCGAAGAGGTGATTATCTTTCCTGGTTTTGAAGTATTTGGGAATGGATCCTTGGTAGAGGATGCAGCCCTGTTGAAACTGAGCCAGTCTTCGACACTCCCGATCGTTCCGATTGTGCCAGCAACGACGGGCAGCTTGGTTGGTGTGACCGCCACTACCATAGGCTGGGGCCGATTGTCTGAGGGGGGCTCGGCATCCAATCTCCTCCAAGAAGTGGATGTTCCGATTATTTCGAATTCGTTGTGTAGCACTAACTACTCAGGCGTTTTCGATGTTTTGGATGTCATGGTCTGTGCTGGTTTCCCCCAAGGGGGCCGAGATGCCTGTGCTGGTGATAGCGGTGGACCTCTACTAGTACCGACTGGACCGGGCAATACGCTACAAGTAGCTGGATTAACGAGCTTCGGCCTTGGCTGTGCCCGTCCTAACGCGCCGGGTGTTTACACACGAGTCTCCGAATTTACCGACTGGGTAAACGAAACCGTTGGCATCGGATCCTATTCCGTCACGGTTAATGGGGGCCAAGCCATCACCGGCATCGATTTTGGTAGCCAGGTTGCGGAGGCCTTTATCGTAGAGCCCCCACTGCCTGAGCCTGATGTGATTCGGATTGACACTCAGATTAATCCCACCACGTTAACAGTTACTCTGACCTTTGCTGACACTGTTGTGGCTCCTTCTGCAGACCAAGCTCAGAACACTTTGGTAGGCTTCATCGATTTTGATTTGGATAAGAACACCTCTACAGGGATCCCAGGCTTTGGCAATAACCTTGCTGTCGGTGTGGAAGTCTACATTAACCTGTTTACTGAGCAGTTTGCGCCAGGCACTGTAAGCTTGGTGGACGCTTCGACAGATTTAGAAATTTCTCCCCTAGCGGCAACCTATGCTGGTAACACGGTAACTATAACGGTTCCATTGGCCTTCTTAGGTGATGACGGTCAGTTCAACTACGTGGGGTTCTTCGGTAACTTGATTGAACCTACGGATGTTGTCCCCAATTCAGGGGTTGCAGTTTCGCCGGGTACCACCTTTGATCCCATCGGTTCAACGCTTGATCGCCCGGATCGGTCCATCTGGGGGGCACGATGATGGTGTCTTGGTGAAGTTTTCTTAGTGATGTTACATGGAGCTCACTAGTTAGTCAGGATCCTGAGCACCTAATCCGCGGGAGTTCTGCAGGATCCTGGCTAACTCATCAAGCTGAGCTGGGAGCCAAGGCATCGCTACTGAAGGAGCTTTCTGTGGCACTCAATTTCTAAGGTAGGATTGATGGTGGACAACCTTCAAGCAGAGATAACCTATGGCTGAGCAGGATCCGGGGCCGACCTACACTGTACGGGTGCATCATCGCCAGCTCGATCACCACTACGAATTTCAAGTTCCTCAGAACCGTTATATCTTGGCTAGTGCCGAGGAGCAGGGAATAGAACTACCATTTGCCTGCCGGAATGGAGCTTGTACAACCTGTGCCGTTCGGGTTTTGAAGGGTCACATCTATCAACCAGAAGCGATGGGAATCTCTAAAGAGTTGAAGTCCCAGGGGTATGCCTTATTGTGTGTCGGTTACCCAGCCTCTGATGTGGAGGTTGAAACTCAGGATGAAGACGAAGTCTATGAACTACAATTCGGTCGCTACTTCGGGCAAGGACGGATCCGTGTGGGATTACCTCTAGATGAGGAGTAGTGGGGACAGCTCTAATCAGGATCCTGTTCTCGCTTACGACGGAAAAAGGCACGGAAGCAGGCTACGCTCGTTCCGACAAAAAAGACTGTAATCCCTTCAAACGTCAGCCAAGCTTGTAAGTTGTT
Organism: uncultured bacterium; assembly: GCA_964443615.1. Classification (GTDB taxonomy): domain Bacteria; phylum Cyanobacteriota; class Cyanobacteriia; order Thermostichales; family Thermostichaceae; genus CAYSWV01. The sequence goes on from CAYUEE010000033.1 coordinate 22,101, forward strand.
ACTATCTTCTTGAAGAGCGGCGCATTGAGTCAGTAGACACTGTAATGCCATCACATTCAATACCAGAAAGAGAGAGGCAGCCACACCACTTAGGATCCCTGCCACCATCAGATATGAGTCAGGCAAAATCAAGTAGGAGAATAGTCTGGAGTCTGGCCCTAGTAATCGATTCAGCTGGGTAGTGATGGGATTATCTCTGGAATTCATGGACTCAATCATATCGAAAGAGGCTTCACATTAGCATGAACCTGGGGATAGAACGGGATAATCGGATACTTTTGAATACTTGAGGACTATTCTCGGGAGGTCTATCTCAGGATCACGACTGTAGGGTCAATGCCTTGGGAGCTATCCCCTAGGATCCGGACAGCTCCTCATCGTCAGTATCCCCGAAAATCTCCTGAAGGTAGAGGCTACCGAGAGAGTCATCCTTGACGAGATCGGCCACAGGATCCTGAGGTTGGTCAGGTGCATCCAGTCGATGGAGATGTTGTCGAGCAACGGCATGGTCGGGATTGAGGCTCAGAGCCATTTCAAAACATGATCTGGCCTGCCCGAGATTGCGTAGGGCAAGATAGACTTCTCCTAAATAAATATGGGCATTCGTATAGCTGCGGTTGGCTCGTAACGCGTTGGTATAACTTTCAATAGCAAATGCGTACTCTCTTTTGAGCGCCGATAGTAGACCAAGGCCCACATGGGCTTCTGCCACATGAATGTCAAGTTTAATCGCACTTTCAAATTTGGCCTGTGGAATTTCTAGGATCCGGTGATTGCGCAAGTTCTTCTCTTTCCCCGTTTGCTTTTGAGTATCAAGATAAATCAGGCCTTGCAGAGCATGAGTAGCAGCAATATTACGATCCATTTTCAGTGCCCTCTCACACTCAGCAGTTGCCAGTTTCAGTTGATTGCGGTAGTAATGAACTGAAGCAATACCGAGTTGAGCCATCGCTAGGGTCGGACCTTTTTTCAAGGCTGTATCAAACTCGTTCATCGCGTCATCCAGCCGCCCTGCTTGAATAAACGCATAGCCTAACTCTGTCCGGACTCGGGCAAAATTTGGACTGAGTTGCAGTACGTTTTTGAAATGAGTAATCGCCTCGTGTAATTCACCATTGCGATACAAGGCTTGGCCCAGCTCATGGTGAACACCAACTAGTTGAGAATCTAGAGCTAAAGCCCGTTTGTAAGCTTTAATCGCTTCAGTGAACTGTTGCAGCAGACTGAGAACGGATCCGAGAGTCATGTACGCCTGAGCCATTCTGGGATTTAAAGTGATCGCGCTTTTGAGGTGGTTAACCGCCTCTATCCAGGCATCATCCGATCGAACTCGGGAGAGAGCTAATCCAAGATAATAATGGGCTTCGGCATCACCTAGCTCGCCGTCAGGAAATAAGGCTAAAGCCGCTTTAAACTTTTCAACAGCCCCCCAAAACTCATCATGACTCAGCAGGGTTCGGCCCGCTAAGATAAATGTCTTCACCAAAGCAGCACGGAGGCCTGGGTAGTGAGGGTTCAAATTCTCCGCGAAGCGAAATTGTACGATTGCCTCTTCATAGGTCCCCAATTTACTGTAAACCTGACCACTGAAGAAATGAGCCTCTGCTAAATCCCGACGAAGGTTGAGGGCTGATTGAAAGGACTGCAGGGCTGCTTCCCACTCTTGCGCATCCATATGAGCAATCCCGGCTCGCAAGTACTGGGCTGCCAGCTCCCGTTCTTGATCCTGCTTTGACTTCCGTTTGGGAATTAACCCAGCACTGTCAAGGACTAGATAGGATCCTAATCCAATACAGCTCACCAGGAGTGTTGACAGCACAGCAATGGCACTGAACAACACACTTTGAACTACGACCTGAGAGTCTGGATCCAAGTCGCTTAAACGGGATGGCTCACCAGCACGACTCACAATCTGATTGGGATCTACTAGATTTTCTTGTTGAGCAGTTGCTAAAATCCGAGATGCCTCTCTAGATTGGGTCTTCTCTGCCTCTGACTCAGCAGTAGCTGGGGGCAATTCAACCGAAAACGCTGTACGACGAACTGTATTGGCACGCTCTTGATTCAATGTCTGTTCAATAGGAGCGATTGGTTCCGTCTCTGCTGGATCCTGTTGCCGGACTGTTTGTTCTAAGACTGCCGCTGTTTTCACATTCATCAGAGCGGTCTCTTGCTTATTCTCCGCCGCTGCCACACTCGCCAACGATAAGTAGGTTTCTGATTGGGACGGATCCTGGTCAAGAGAGGCGTTGTACAGTTCAGTAGCAGTGGTGGTATCCCCTTGTTGAGCCCGGAGGTCACCGAGATATCGGTAAGCAGCTGCGTTGCCTGGATTGAGGTCCACCGCTCGTTCTAGAGTCACGATGGCCGCATCATTCTCTCCAGTCTGGGCTTGCAGAAGGCCTAAATAGTAGGTAGCTCGCGCTGAATTCGGATCCTGAGCTAGCGCACGTTCGAGAGTTTGAATTGCAGGAGTAAGGGGATCTTGATTAAGAACAGCTTGGTTTGCTAGCGCAAGGCCCAGTTCAGTCAGCACATCAGAGTTAGCGGTATTTAACTCTAACGCTTGGCGCAGGACTTCAATCGCGTCATCCCACTGTTGCCGTTGGGCTAGCACTCGTCCTTGCATAAGCAGTGCTTCAATCAAATTAGGATCCAGTTCTAACGCTTTTTGGTAAGCAGCCTCAGCGTGACGAATATGCCCCTGGACAAACTGAGCATTGCCCAGACGGTAGTGGTAGTCAGCATTATTCGGCGCTTTTTCCAGGAAAGATTGATAGGACTCAATCGCCTCAGGCCACTGCTCCGGTTCGTACAGGGCATACCCTACTTTGTCACGCAGATCTCCAAACTTAGGGTAATTAAGCTACGCTACAATGTAGAATGCAATAGCGATCTCCCATTCCTGTAAATCAGCCCAGCCCTGGCCTCGGTAGTAGTACGCTAGACCGTTGTTTGGATCCTGTTCAACCGCTGCAGTCAACGGATCCATGGCCTCTTGTAAATCACCACGATGGTTGAGAGCGACACCTAGGTAGAGCAGTGCTGCCGTATTATTCGGGTCAAGTGCAAGAGCTTGCTGATAGAACTCAATCGCCTGGGGCCAATTCTGCTGTTGGGCATAAGCTCGGCCCAGATAGTAGAAAATCCGGGCTTGCTCTGGGGGGGGAAAGGATCCAGAGTCTACCGCTGTGGAGAGAAGGGTAATGGCGCGGTCGAGGTCCCCGGTTTGAGTCAGAGTGATACCGTATACCTGGCGCAGTTGATCATCAGCCGTGTTACTGAGAACAGCCTCTTCATAGTTCTGAACCTGCTCTTCTAGACGAACGAGACGGTCAGAGACATGAGCTAAAGCGGCCTGAGCGGCAGGATAAATTCTTAAGGTGTCAAGAGCCGCTTGATAGGCTTTCTGAGCCTGCTGCCATTGATTGGCCTGCGTTTCTAGAAAACCCACCTGATACTGTTGTCGAGCGGTGAGACTAGTTTGTTGTAATCGAAACCAAGACGCTCCAAAGGCTAAGGATCCTAGTCCAATGATCCCAGCCCCCACCATAGCTAAGCTACTCGGGCGCGAAAGGGTGGCTAAGGTCTGTCTCCAGGTGGGCACCTCCTCAGCAATGACCGTAGGGCTAAGCCGACTTTCCAGCGCATCCAACACCTCTGTAGCTGACTGAAAGCGTTGGCTATACTGAGTGCGGAGTAAACCATCCAAGACCTCAGCAAGGGCCTCACTGACTGTAGTGTGTTCGCGCCAATTCACCTCACCCGTGGCCGGATCCGATTGCAGTTCACTGGGTGAGATACCGCTCAAACATTCCACGATGACCATCCCCAAGGCGTAGAGATCGCTGTTCAAACGTGGGGATCCCATCATCTGTTCCGGTGCAATGTAGCCTAAAGTACCAATAGCTACGGAGTGGGCATCTTCACCGACAACATCTGCTTGAAGTTGCTTACCCGCCCCAAAATCAATCAGGACAGGTTTGTTATCACTCGCGCGGCAAATAATGTTATCCGGCTTCACATCCCGGTGAATGAAGTGATGGTTATGGACAAAGGCTAGGACGTTAAGTAAGTCTTTGAGCAGTTCAATGGCACTAGCCTCTGTAAAGCGATGGGACTGGACGGCATGACTCAGAGGTGCGCCTTCAATGAATTCCTGCACAAGGTAGAATTGCCCCTTTTCTTCAAAATAGGCGAGTAGTTGAGGGATCTGATCATGTTTACCCAGGCGTTCGAGAGTTTCAGCCTCAAGATTAAAAAGTTCACGTGCTTTTTCAAATAAATCGGGGCGATCCTCAATGTGCAGATGGAGCTGTTTCACAACACAAATGGGATGACCAGGACGTTGAGTATCCTGAGCGAGATAGGTCCGACCAAAACCGCCGGCTCCTAGCCTCTTGTGAACAGTGTAGCGCCCAGCTAACAGGGGTGAGGCTGCTGATGTATGGAGCTGAGGTTTTTCCTCATCAGTATCAAAGCTTGGAGGCAGCGATCGGGTGGAGAGGCTCTGGTTCAAAGTCTGAGTGGAGAATGACAGAGAGGATAGAGGCTGTGTCTCTAGGGATGGAGATGGCGTCGCACTCGAGGAGGGCCGAGTCGTCGGAGGAGATTCAATAGGGTGTGGATCCTGCTGAGCCTCAGGTGCAAAGGAGACAGGATCCTGGGGGACTGGTGTTGGAGAGGGCTCCATTTGACTACGAACAAGATCTAGTGAACGTTTCCATTGGGGTTTAGGTTCTCCCTGTACCCGGCCAAAGATCCTAACCCTGCTGATTGGTGGAGGACACTGGTGAGCTGCAGTATCAGAGATAAGCTGGATAGCCGCTGTTTGATCCCACATCACATCAGACTTGTAGTCGAGCAAAATGTGAAAGGTGTTGTCTCGAACCGTAGTGGAGACTTGGAGCGGAAACCGGGACGAGAGTTTAGTCTCGATGATTTCCTGGAACTGTTCAATCGACACGGAATCAGGCGTCATTTCGCTTCTCACCAGAAATACTGAGGCCAGCTCACCTAAAGGAGCAAAAGTCAGTGATTAATTGGGTCTCCCCAAGTCCGGAACTAGCTGCTATTCTACTCATCTAGTCCTAATCAATGATCCCTTTTCACGCACACTGTAGCGTTTCTCAATACCGAACCTATGCTCTCTATCACCGTCTTAGGATCCTCACAGAGACATTGAGGCTGGGGCCTCTCTTTAAACTAAGACGCTTTCTTTGTCAGAAATGTCTTTTTGTAGAGTTTGCCCACACCATATCGCTTTCTACCTAATTGACGCTGACAAAGGTCCAAAAACTTTGATTGTTATATTTTGCGCATTCAATGACAATTTTGCGCATTCAATGACAAAGGTGGCAGGATAAGAAGGCTCTTCATCCAGAATAGGATCCTTATTTATGTTCGCTCAAGTATGGTCAGCAGCCTTACTCGGATTGAAAGCATTGCGAGTTGCGGTGGAAGTTGATGTCGGAGGTGGGCTACCCCAAATGTTAGTAGTAGGACTGCCCGATACTGCTGTGCAGGAATCAAAGGAACGAGTAAGGGCGGCTATTAAAAACTCGGGGCTTGTATTCCCGATGCGTAAAGTTGTCATTAATTTAGCTCCGGCTGATATCCGTAAAGAAGGACCCAGCTTCGACCTCCCTATTGCGATGGGTGTCCTAGCCGCAGCTGAACAACTTGATGCTGAACAATTTCAAGATACATTGTTCTTAGGTGAACTATCTTTAGATGGTAGCCTCAGACCAGTGGCTGGTGTTTTACCGGTGGCTGCTATTGCTCAACAGATGGGATTTTCTCGGCTCGTGGTTCCGGCTGATAATGCTCTAGAGGGTGCTGCCATTGCAGGGTTGAAGGTCTATGGCTTTCGCTCCTTAACTCAAATGATTGAGTGGCTGCAGGATCCTAGCTGCATTCCCCCTTGTCCTACCCCAGAGAATCCTCACAGCAAGCAGGATCCAGATCAGCTGCTGCCATTGGACCTAGCGGATGTTAAGGGGCAACATCATGCCCGCCGAGCGTTAGAAATTGCTGCAGCTGGTGGCCATAACCTCCTACTCGTCGGCAGCCCAGGGGCAGGTAAAACGATGTTAGCCCAACGACTTCCTGGGGTTCTACCCTCCTTGCAATGGGATGAAATTTTAGAGATTACTGAACTCTATTCCGCCGCAGGGCTCCTTCGACAACGATTGCAAACCAAGGTTTCAACGGATCCATCTGAGTCCATTTCAGCGGTCCCTTTAATCACGGAACGTCCCTTCCGCTCTCCACATCATTCAGCCTCTTCCGTTGCGTTAGTTGGCGGAGGATCCTATCCCAAGCCGGGTGAAATTTCACTAGCTCATCGCGGTGTACTATACCTGGATGAGTTAACTGAATTCCGTCGGGAAGTGTTAGAAGTGTTGCGACAACCCCTCGAAGATGGCCAGGTGACTATTTCTAGAGCACGACATTCGGTTCAATTCCCTGCTCAAAGCACCCTGGTGGCCTCCACTAATCCCTGCCCTTGTGGATATTATGGCGATCCGTCAACAGCCTGCACCTGTACACCCCACCAGCGCGAGCGATATTGGTCCAAGCTATCGGGCCCTCTGTTAGATCGAATTGATTTGCAGGTGCGTGTCAATCGATTAAAGCCAGAAGAAATCCTATCTGCCCAAGCAAGTGAACGATCTTATACTGTGCGACAGCGGGTTGAATCAGCAAGGGCTCAGCAACGATCACGGTTTCAATCTGAGTCAAATTTACGGTGTAATGCTGATATGCAGTCCCGACATTTGCGGGTGTGGTGTGGATTAGATCTATCAAGTCAAGGGTTATTAGAGAATGCTATTCGCAAGTTGAATTTATCGGCACGGGGAAGTGATCGGATTTTGAAAGTAGCTCGCACTATTGCCGATCTAGCAGCAGCTGATACTATTCAACCATCCCACATTGCTGAAGCTATTCAATACCGCAGTTTAGATCGCTCTCTGTAAGGATCCTAAACACCACTATGACCAAAGCTCTAATTACAGGATCCGTCCAAGGGTTGGGCCGAGCCATTGCATTGGACCTCGCCGCTCATGGATTTGACATTGCCCTCCATTATAGGTCTAGTGAAGCAGCAGCACGGGATACATACCAACAAGTGTGTCAACAGGGCAGTCGTGCCTGTGTTCTACAAGCCGATTTAACTGACTTTAATGAGGCCCAAGCCCTAGTCCATCAAGCAGCCCATCAGTTGGATGGTCTCTCCGTCATCATCAACTGTGTTGGTAACTTCCTTGAAAAAGCATTACTACAAACGACTCTTGCTGACTGGCATGCCATGTTGAACTCGAACCTTCATGCCACATTCTATACTACTCAAACTGCGCTGCCCTATCTCCAACACTCTGGCCAGGGACGGATCCTGAATTTCGCCTGTGTCAATGCCCAGTACATCCGAGCCCGTCGCCGAGTTGCTGCCTACATGATTGCAAAAACGGGCGTTGTTCTCTACACCCAATCTCTGGCTCTGGAACTGAAAGAGCAGTCCATTACTGCCAATGTCATCGCGCCCGGGTTGGTCGAGAATTCAATTGATGTGGACCAAAGGATCCGTCAAACTCCGGCACAACGGGCGGCAACCTTGCAAGATATTGCTCATATCGCACGATTCTTGGTCAGTCCTACATCACACCATGTCACAGGCCAAGTTATGGAAGTTGCTGGGGGATGGCAACTATGAGTCAGGATCCTATCTAGCTCACTCATCAGTTCAAACATTCAGCTCACTCATCTAACTTGGTGATCTAGTCATCTTCACGATGCGTTAGACCTCGGAACAATCCACCTAAGAATCCTTCTCGACCTCTCTCTGTCTTCTCACCATGAATCTCGGCTAGCTTCAGCAACAGATCACGCTCCTCACCATTGATGCGGGTCGGAATCTCCACCATCACCTTAATCCGATGATCACCACGAGCAATCGAGTTCCCCACCTTCGGCACGCCTTTGCCTTCCAGCACTAACATCGTCCCGGGTTGGGTCCCGGAAGGAATTGTTAAGTCAGATTCAGCTTCGGTTCCTGCACGAGAGTCTAGGGTAGGGACTGTCAACTGCGCTCCCAAAATTGCCTGGAGATAACTGACATGGATCTCAGAATAGACATCCTGTCCTTCTCGCTGAAACTCCGGATCGGTTTCCACAAATAGGTAAACGTAGAGGTCCCCCGGCGGACCGTTGCGACGCCCGACATCCCCTTCACCAGACACACGCAATCGGGTGCCACTATCAACCCCCGCTGGCACTGTAATCCGGAGTTTTTTCGTGGCTTGCACTAACCCCTCACCGCTGCAGTTGTAGCACGCTTCTTCCAGCACCTTACCGCTACCTGAACAGGTAGGACAGACTGAAACCTGAGTAAAACTACCAAAGGGAGTGCGTGTTGCTCGTCTTACTTGACCTGTGCCGTTACATGTCGGACAGGTTTTCACATCAGTGCCAGGTTTGGCACCACTTCCATCACAGACTGAACACACCTCTAGGTGACTAATCCGAATTTGCTTTTCGCCGCCGAAGACTGCCTCCAGAAAATCCAGTTTCAAGTCAAATCGTAGATCGTCTCCTCGAACTGGACCCGTTCGACTCCGGGAGTAACCGGCTCCTCCGCCAGCAAAATTTGTAAAGAAGGTTTCAAAAATATCGGCGAAACCACCCATACCCCCCATATCTTGGAAGCCACTAGCCCCAGCCGCTCCGCCACCCAGACCAGCCTCACCAAATCGGTCATAGCGGCCCTTCATCTCACTGTCAGACAATACTTCGTAAGCCCGGTTAATCTCCTTGAAGGTCTCTTCTGCTCCAGGTTCCTTGTTCACATCCGGGTGATACTTGCGGGCTAACCTACGGTAGGCTCGCTTGATGTCCTCTTTGGTGCTGTCCCGGCTAACGCCCAACAGTTCATAGTAATCACGAGCCATAGCAAAACCGTCTTAGAACGCGCGTACAACAACTACAACTAACATATCCTCGCCCAAGCTTCCGCTAGATCCGCACAGATACGCTCCATGTCCTGCACCGTATTTTCTTAAGTTAATAACGGCCTTAGTCCACAGAAGCCCATCTGCCAAATGCCAAGATAGGATCCTTGAGCCTCGACGTCTCAACCCGTGTCCTCTATCAACACTTGTCCCTCATAAACACTTTTGCCCTTCACTTCTCATCTTCAAAGACTAGAAGGACCAGGGGTATTAATCTCTCCACCCATTTCTAACAGGACTGCTCTAACATCTTCCATTGCTGTCCGCAATTCTTCTGCACTCGTCTTCTCATCTGCAACTAGAGCCCGGAGGCGGCTGGCTATCGTAGCGGCCCGTTGCTGCTTAGACTCACCTAGGCGATTGCCATTCTCCTGGATCATCTTTTCGTAGTTGTAGAGCAGTCCGTCTGCTTGGTTCTTCGCTTCGACAATCTCTTGGCGGAGCCGGTCTTCTTCTACAAATGCATCCGCTTCCATCCGCATCCGATCGATTTCGCCCGCGCTCAGGCCTCCATTGTTCGTGATCTTCACACTTTGCTCTAGACCTGTCCCTTTATCCCGTGCTGAAACATTCAGGATCCCATTAGCATCAATATCAAATGACACCTCAATCTGAGGGACTCCTCGAGGAGCCGGTGGAATCCCAGTCAACTGAAACTTGCCTAGAGACTTGTTATCCCGAGCCATCGCCCGCTCACCTTGGAGTACATGGATCTCAACCACACTCTGACCATCAGTTGCTGTTGAGAACACTTGAGACCGACTCGTTGGAATGGTTGTATTCCGTTCGATCAAGCGAGTAAATACCCCACCCAATGTTTCCACACCAATTGACAAGGGAGTGACATCTAGAAGTAGGAGATCTTTAACCTCGCCACCCACCATACCTGCCTGAATTGCGGCCCCCAAGGCCACCGCCTCATCAGGGTTAACCGAGCGGTCTAGCGCTTTACTGAAAGTCTGCTTGATTTTCTCCTGAACTGCAGGGATCCGAGTGGATCCTCCCACTAAAATGATGCGCTCAATGTCGTCTCGTTCGAGAGAGGCATCCTTGAGGGCCTGATCTGTCGGCTCAATTGTAGATTCCACTAGATCGCGTACCAGCTCTTCGAACTTGCCCCGTGTCAGTTCCACCTCCAGGTGCTTAGGGCCAGAATCATCTGCTGTGATGAAGGGGAGATTAATTGAGGTCGCTTGGGTACTCGACAACTCAATTTTGGCTTTCTCGGCCGCCTCTCGCATCCGCTGTAAAGCCATCCTGTCCTGAGATAAATCAATGCCCTCAGTATCCGCAAATTGACTGGTTAACCAATCCACGATCTTTTGGTCAAAATCGTCCCCTCCCAAATGGTTGTTACCTGAGGTGGACTTAACCTCAAATACTCCATTTCCCAACTCTAGGATCGAGACATCAAAGGTCCCTCCTCCCAAGTCAAATACTAGGATCCTAAGGTCCTGATCCTGCTTATCGAGTCCATAGGCCAATGATGCTGCAGTCGGCTCGTTGATTATCCTAAGGACTTCAAGGCCTGCAATAGTTCCCGCATCTTTGGTCGCTTGACGCTGAGAATCACTAAAATAGGCTGGGACTGTAATTACAGCTTGGGTTACGGGCTCTCCCAGATAAGCCTCCGCATCAGCCTTGAGCTTCTGCAGGATCATAGCTGAAATTTCTTGAGGCGTGTAAGTTTTATCTTGGATAGAGACTTCAACCATGTTGTCGCGACCTTGAGCCACACGATAGGGAATACGGCGACGCTCTACATCCGTCTCGTCCCATGTGCGGCCAATAAACCGCTTGATACTATAGATCGTGTTCTCTGCATTCGTTACGGCTTGACGCTTAGCTAGCTGCCCCACAAGGCGCGCGTTATTTTTTGCAAATCCAACAATGCTAGGGGTTGTGCGTCCCCCCTCAGAGTTTGTGATCACAACCGGCTGGCCGCCCTCGAGAACAGCAACGCAGCTGTTAGTTGTGCCTAAGTCGATGCCGATAACCTTACTCATAGCCTCAGTACATGCTAGCGAGTGTAACGCCTAAATTAGCCGTAGAATCACGGTTGACCATCAGACCTCTCAACACCCTACCTTCTAATGGAAGTTTGCCCAAGCAGCGGGAAAAAGCGTCACGCTCATCAGGTGCTTGGGTAGCCTTACCCTTACAGCCCTAGTCGCGGTAATGGGGTCGGCGTAGGTGATGAAGACTCTGTCAGCATTGAGCTTGTCAATCGTCAGGTCTGCCAAGTGAAGGCCTGTCAACACTGAGTTTGCTAGCATCGAAGCATCAGGCTAATCCTTTCAACCTAGGCATTGTGGACTAAGCTTCATGGATAGCTCTGGACTAGCAAACAATGAGTCTAGGCCGTAGTTTACCCCTCTTCGCTATTTGAAGCTAGATCGGATCCTTCTGCTGCGTCTGGTATTGGCTCTCCACCAGAAGGCTCTCCATTTGACGAAGATATAGAGTCAGAAGGTACAGATCCCCCCTCAGCTCCTGTTGGGGCAGCGGCTGGAGCGGCTGCTTCACCTGGAACAGATACTGAAACCATGGCATGGCGAATAACCCAGTCTTCCAACTTGTAACCCGGTTGATATTCCGTTAGCACAGTATCTTCAGGAACATCATTGCTGGGTTGACGCGCAATGGCCTCATGAAGATTCGGGTCAAAGGCTTGACCCACAGACTTCATGCGAGACACTCCCATCTTCTTAAGGGTATCCACTAACAGCCGATACACGCTTTGATAGCTCTCGTGCAGGCTTTTTTCACGTTCGGTCTCCAGTTTAATCTGCTGCTGTGCCCGCTCAAAGTTATCAACAGTAGGGAGAATTTCTAGGATAAATTTCCGCTTCTGTTGCTGACTAATCTCGTCCTTTTCCCGCTGAGTCCGTCGCCGGAAGTTCTCGAAGTCAGCATATAAACGCATGTACTGCTCATCACGCTCCTGCATTTGCTGCTTAACAACCGCCAGCTCTTGCTGCAACTTATCCACTAGTGCCTTCGAGTCATCGGTGGGAGTAGACGGATCCTCGCTAATAACTGCAGTGGGAGTCTCGTCAGCGACTAGCTCCTCTAAGTCAAAATCATCTTCTTCTACCAATTCGGGGATGGCATCTTCAGGAGATACAGGCTGTTTGTCTTCTGCTGTCATAGGTCCTAAACACTGAGTGAAGCAACATTCAAGAGTTGAGATACCGCTATTCTATACGCTACAGGTTCCTTGCGTATGTCTACATCACTAGACCGTAAGCACACTGGCTAACCAATTCGGGTAACAGCTTATTCCCGAACGGCTGAGTCTTAGGCCAGCTAAGAAATCCTTACAACGTCGCACTGGTGTAACCCAGCTTACAATCTAATCCAGCCCATCCCGCTGATCCCAACTCGTTCAACCTGCGGCAAAATGGATCCGTAAGTAATCCTCATCCATCTTAGCTTTGGCTGGCTGCATCTCTGCCAAGGCTTGCGGCAAGACCAGGTTACGGTGGTGATTCCCGATCCGGATGTTCAATTCATCCCCTGTCTTCGTGAGATTAATTTGGCTCTTAGGGATCCCCGGTAGGTAAAGATCAAGACGATATTGGCCATCTTCGGTAACAACGGACATCGTATTTTCCTTGTAGACCACAGCAGACGGATCCATCTCAGACCAGAGATCGGTTTTCAATCGTTCCAATGCGGCCCAGCCCACTAGTTCCTCAGAATAGAGCGGAATTTCTTTGACGGGGAGGGGAGCAAAATCATCTTGGATCTGTTGACGATAGCGCTTTTGTGATTCCTTCCAGCGAGTGAAGTAAGGATCCTGAACATCATCAGGAATAATCCGATTGGCAATGACGAGATCTGTTGCCACGCCGTAGAGGCTGAGATAAGCATGGGCTCGAAGTGATTCCTTAACTACCATCTTCTCAGGATTGGTCACAATACGAACTGAGGTAATGGCATTATCCGTCAGCACTTTTTCCAGGCGTTCAATTTTCTGATAAAACTCGTAAGGTGCATCCATGACTTGATTGTCTGGCAGAGGGATCCCAGTCAGTCCACGGACGATAGGTTCAGCTACAGGCCGTAGGACTTGAGCCAAACCTTGGAAAGGCTTGTAAAACTTACGCATGTACCATCCAGACACCTCCGGCAAGCTTAGGAGCCGTAGAGCTGTACCCGTAGGAGCGGAGTCAATAATCAGCACATCAAAATCATCGTCGTCATAATGTCGATTCACCCGGACCAAGCCGAAAATCTCATCCATCCCAGGCAGAATTGCCAGCTCCTGCGCTTGAATGCCGTCTAGGCCGCGAGCCTGCAGAACTTCAGTGATGTAGGACTTCACCGATCCCCAATTCTCTTGCAACTCAATGAGGGCATCCAATTCAGCACCCCATAGCTTAGGCTTGACCTCAATCGGGTCATGGCCTAGTGGTGTGTCAAAGCTGTCAGCTAAGGAATGTGCAGGATCCGTGCTGAGCACCAACGTTTTATATCCCATCTCTGCACATCGCCATCCTGTCGCAGCGGCCATCGAAGTTTTGCCAACGCCACCTTTCCCTGTCATCAAAATGATTCGCTGCATAGGATCCCTGCTTTGCGATAACGGCTTCAAATGGATACAATCCTTCACATTTTAAGCTTAGCCCATCTTAATTGTGATTACTGAGCCCCAGTTTGGTGTTCTACAGGGGAGGGTGTTCCATTACTTAGAGGAGAATAAGTAGGAATGCTGACGATATTCTCTGGTGCGACGGGCAATATACAGATACGAATGGTTTGTGGCAAACATGTCTAACGTAATCGCTTACATTGCGACTAGTTGTCAGATTGATCCAGAAGGGGTTGAAGCGGCTCGATCTATCATCCGGAAGCCGAGAGCAATGCTGACCTTAATTAAACATGTCCCTCCCCTTCCCAAGGAAGATTTAACGGACCCGAGCATCATCTATGGGTATCCCTCGGCCTACATCCAATGGTCTATGTGCATGCATGGCTTAGTGGAGTGGGATACAGCGCCTGTGCTGAGCTACGCAGACTATGTCGCTCAACTAGATGCAGCCTTTCAGCCTACTGATATCGCAATGGTGCTTTGATATGGATAGGGGCTACCCACAGGTTCCTGAGGGTATTGAGCGCCTGATTCCGTTCAGGTTCAGCCGCTAGGACTGGCTCTGAACTAGAAGAGCTGATTCCAAACCAGCACGGTTGTCATGCTTCTTAGTAAAGTTGAGATCGGGATTCTTGGAATTAGAGGACCAGCATATGTGATGCTACTTATTGAGGCGAAGCCCTAGATGATAGATGGCCCTAAGGATGGGATCCTTTGCGAGTTGGATTAGTTGGAACTGGTTTTGCGGCCCGGTTGCGTGCTGAGGCACTTCAAGATGATGGGCGGGCTCAGCTGGTAGGTGTAGCAGGGCACCGAATGGCTCAGGTCAATCAGTTTGTCTCTGAATTTGGTGGTGATGCTTACGCTAGTTGGTCGGAGCTTTTACAGGAAGCGTCCCTGGACACAGTATTCATTTGTACCGTTAACCGAGATCATGCCGTAATCACCCGGTCTGCCCTAGAGTTAGGGCTCCATGTAGTTGTTGAGTATCCGCTAGCCTTCGAGTTGGATGAAGCGCTGGCTATTGTCGATTTGGCCACTCAGACAAACCGTTTACT
>CAYUEE010000034.1:0-36756 GCA_964443615.1 uncultured bacterium
ATAGTCAACCGTATCTTCAATCCAAATCCCGATATCATGGAATGCCCCTGCAATGATAATCTTCTCTCGCTCTTGGGCATCACATGCCTTGAGTCGCCAGCAGAAGTTAATCATTCGATAAACATGGTTCCGATATCCTTCATACTCCTCACCAATGGTCTCCTGCCATTCACTCAGAATCTCTTCGAGCAATGGAATATGAGTTTCGACAGTCATCATCGGATCCTAAGAAAGCGTAACTTCAAGAGCTGAGCAAATTTTAGCGAACTCGAGGCTACACTACAGTAGACTTTCATGGTCATTGTAGATGAGTAGTACAACAACGCGTTTAACTGGGATTAATCTGAAATCATCCCCGTTGGGTGAGTCAGACAAGATTATGTCCATCTTGACAAAAGAAGAGGGATTGATCCGCGCAATTGCCAATGGATCCCGTAAACAACCCTCCAAGATGGGGGGACGGATGGATCTACTGGTGGTGAATGAGTTAATGATTTCCCGCAGCCACCGCTTTACAAATTTGGATAAAGGATCCTCGCTAGCTAGAATTTCTCATGCTCAGACAGTCCAGTCATTCCCCAAATTGAGCCGAAGTTTGAAACGATTGACTGCTGCTCAGTATCTAGGCGAGGTCGCTCTTCAATTTGCCCTATCTGATTTTCCGCAAGAGGACTTGTTAGTCCTGTTAATTGAACATTTAAGCCGAATTGAACAATCGCCGGATCCAGTAGTCCTACCTCTATTGGCTCACGGTATCTATCATTTGCTCGCCTTGAATGGAGTAGCTCCCCAGGTACAGTCTTGTCAGATGTGTCAAGGATCCTTGCCGACCCACACGCATCAGGATCACTACTTCAGTCACCAGGCTGGGGGAATGTTGTGTGACCCCTGTGCTGTAATTTATCGGTCTCATGGGTTATCTGTGATCTCAACGCCGATGTTGAAATCGCTGCAAGTGTTACCCCAGTCGATGTTAGCAACTGAGGATCCTGACGCACCGGTGCACGAATCAACAGCCATTTGGTTGAGTGTCGAACGGTTACTACGGCGGGTAGTGGAAGACCAGGCCGATCGGCCTATTCAGTCAGCTCTGTTAGTGGATAGTTGCTGGGGGCTGAGGCTGTGACGGCTTGGGCTTAGACCGTTATGTCGGCGTTGCTGCCCTCTTGCACCCCATTATTTCTAAGACATACCACTTTAACTATTTTCACTAGCAAGCAAGTCAATAGGAGAAATCTCGTAGAGTAGATGAGAAGACGGATCCTTCTTGACAATGACTTATGCCCATAAAATCTTTGCAGCAGTTCCTATTTACCTTTCGCCACAGCACCCGAGCCTTGCACTTGGTCTGGTCCACTGACCGTATACTCACTATCTGGTTGGCCATTGCCACCTTGATTACCGGGATCCTGCCAGGAGTAGTGGCCTATGTAGGCAAGCTTATTGTAGATAGTGTTGTCACCGCAGCAGAATCGGGTTTAGCTGCAGATCAATGGCGGGCAGTGATGTTTGTGGCAGTAGAAGGTGGAGTCTTAGTAGTGCTCACCGGCGCCCAGACAGCATTGAACATTGGTCAGTCTTTACTGAGGGTGCTGCTGGGTCAGAAGGTGAATGTGTTGATCCTAGAGAAGGCACTGACACTAGATCTGGCCCATTTTGAAGATTCAGAGTTCTACGACAAAATGACGCGGGCTCGGCGGGAAGCCTCTGTACGACCTCTAAACTTTGTCATGCGCAGTTTTACCGCCGTGAGGTTGGGATTAGCCCTGGTGACATTTGGAGGACTGCTGTTGCGATTTTCGTCATGGGTTGTGTTGGCATTAGTCCTAGCAGCACTGCCTGTTTTTGTCTCTGAAACTCGCTTTGCAGGAGAAGCTTTTCAGATTTTCAAACGGAGAGCACCAGAAACTCGACAGCAGGTTTACCTAGAAACCTTAATTGCTCGGGAGGACTTTGCCCGAGAAGTCAAGCTTTACCAACTCGGACCGACAATGCTGGAGCGGTATCGAGAGATTTTTGAACGGTTATATGGCGAAGGCCGAGATCTGACCCTACGACGGAATCTATGGAGTTACGGATTAGAACTCCTAAGTTCAGTGGCCTTCTATGTCGCCTATGGCTGGATTGTTGTCTCTACTATCCAAGGTCGTGTCTCGCTTGGAGATATGACAATGTACATTTCTGTATTTCGCCAAGGTCAGGATTCACTATCCCTATTACTGACCACCTTTAGTGAGATGTACGAAGATAATCTCTACCTATCAACACTCTACGAATTTTTAGATCAAGAAGTGACTCCCCTTCAAGGGTTGGTAACACAAGGATCCACTCCTGGTGATGGTATTCGATTTGAAAACGTGACATTCACCTATCCAGGTAGTTCAAAGCCTGCTATCAAATCGATTTCTTTTCATATTAAACCTGGAGCAAAATTAGCCCTTGTCGGAAAAAATGGATCCGGTAAGACCACTTTGATCAATCTATTGACTCGGATGTACCCCCCTGATGATGGACGGATCCTGTTGGACGGTATCGACTTACAGCAGTGGGATCCTGACGTATTACATCGGCGGATTGGGGTGATTTTTCAAAACTTTGTGCGATATCAATTCACAGTAGGCGAGAACATCGGAGTGGGTGATGTCGATCAACTGCATAATCCGGAGCAATGGGAAGTTGCCGCTGATAAAGGAATGGCTAAGCCGTTTATTGAATCCATGTCCGAGCAATTTCTCACACAGTTAGGGCGGTGGTTCAAAGATGGAATTGAATTGTCGGGGGGGCAATGGCAGAAAATTGCCCTCTCGCGGGCCTTTATGCGCACCAAAGCCAATATCTTGGTGTTGGATGAGCCAACATCTGCAATGGATGCAGAAGCTGAAGTCGAAATCTTTAGTCGACTCAAATCCCTCACTCAAAACCAAATGGCTATTCTAATATCTCACCGATTTTCAACCGTGCGCATGGCTGACACCATTATGGTTCTCGATGAAGGTCAGGTCATTGAACAGGGATCCCATGAGGCCTTAGTGTCCGCAGATGGCGTCTACGCACATTTATTTAGTCTGCAGGCAGCGGGCTATCAGTGATTCATCTTCAGGCTTTCAATTGACAGGCAGACCCCTATCAGAGTTGGAGCTGCAACCGTGTCGCCGTTACAAGCTGGATCCTGTGTACTTTTCCTCACTTAACTAGTATCTAGCAGGTAAGGTCCGGATCCTAGGCAATGACTGTCGCTGATTCAGATGATTTCAGCCGAATACGTTTACAGTTAGGGGGAGTATCGTTTAGTGTATTTAGGGAGCAGTGATGCTTTTTGCCTATTCTCGGTGAATTCAGTTGCCGGGGTGTAGTGGATTCATGGGTATTGTGTTGTGCTCTGTACTGTAATCAGTGTTGTGATCAGTGTCGTGACTGTTGGGGGCCTCAAGGATCAAGTTATGTCTACCTTATCTACTTTTGCCGATCGTCTCAGACAAGTGCTGGGCCACGAAGCAATCTACGCCTTCTCGCGTCGGTCTGGAGTCAGTGATACCGCCCTGCGCAGCTACATGAAAGGATCTGTGCCAGGTTT
This sequence comes from uncultured bacterium, assembly GCA_964443615.1. GTDB lineage: Bacteria > Cyanobacteriota > Cyanobacteriia > Thermostichales > Thermostichaceae > CAYSWV01. The sequence continues at coordinate 3,575 of CAYUEE010000034.1, forward strand.
GGATAAAGTGCTGCTCATTGCTCAAGCTGCCAAGGTTAGTGTGTACTGGCTAGCAACAGGAGACGGCGATCCAGATCCAGATCAGCCTCAACGGACTACGGATAGCGAATTCGTCTACATTCCCTGCTTAGATGTAGAGGTTTCAGCGGGTCCAGGCGTTGTGGCTCACGACGAAACGATGCAGGGCGTTGTGGCTTTTGATGCCCAATGGTTGCGGGCCCAGACAAACTGCAATCCTTCGAAATTGAGCCTAGTCACAGTCAAAGGCGATAGTATGTCACCGACTCTTGAAGATGGTGATATGATTTTCGTCGATCATTCCAGTACCGACTATCGGGATGGGATCCACGTATTTCAGATGGAAGGGGATCTATTAGTCAAGCGTCTCCAAAAACTACCTGGCTCCTCAATCAGTGTTATTAGTGACAATCCCCGCTTCCCCGCCTTTACTGTTGACCTCACAGACTCTAGCTGTGTCTTTAAGCTTATTGGCCAATATAAGGGACGCTTATCTTTCGACTAGGTTGACTAGGGTATGTAGTCTAACGCTGGGTTTAGGGCCGTATCCCCAAGTGTTACCAAAGCCACTATGGTGGCTGAGTAGGATCTATTGCCCGGGGAGACAATGTCAATGCACCTTTCATCGTGACTGAAAATGCTCTTGATGTCCTGGTTTGATCAAACTGTCTGTGTTCTCGATCGGCTGTCTGTGTTCTCGATCGGCAAGGCCTTAATCAGGGCCATTGAGCCTACATCACAACGCACACTCTTGTTCCGTCTTTGTACCGTGCCTAGATGTTTAGCGAAACAGTGCCTGGGTAATCTTGACTAATGTGCGGGGGATCCTTAATGATCGCAGCAAAACCTTGTAACCCCCTTTACTCTTATGACAACCCCTAAACAGAGTTTCCTTGCTCTGCCCATTCTAGCTGTTTTGGTAAGCGCATGTTCCTCATCCTCGACAACTGCTGTTGATCCTCAAACTACTATTGAAGCCGCAGTCACCGCTGATGCAAGTGCTCCAGACAACACTCAGTTCGTTATTGTTGAAGAATCATCCAATGGTGAACCTCAAGTGATTCAGGATCCTGAGGGTAACCTTATCGATGTTTCCAGTGAAAGTCAGGAAGATGTGACCTTTTTCGCTAGTATTACGACCATTCCTTTTTTGACCCGCTTCTTGTCCCAGACGGGTTTTTGGACTGTTAACGATGCTAGTGTCACAGTCTATGTTAGACGCTCTACTGAGTTAGTTCCCAACGACAGCCCCCGCTTTTCACCAGGAGACATTGTTACTATCAGCGGTGACCAACGCATTGAAGGCTTTGTCATCGCTGATCGAATTGAACGCTTTGATGTCAGTGGACCCATCACCGTCAACACTACAGCTGATACAACTAACAGTGTTGATGGTCTGTGCAGCTTACGTGAGGCTATCACTAGTATCAATACTGGCCTGCCCTCAAGCGATGTACCAGGTGAATGCTTGGGTACTGGGACTATTGACCTCACGGGCCTAGCAGGCGTCATCATTCTCCAAGAGGATTTACCCGCCATCACGACAGATGTGGCCATTGAGGGTCCAGGCAGCGGCACGTTAGCGATTAGTGGTAACGATAACTTCCGGATCTTCAGCATTACAGACTTAGAGGCGACCGTAGCGATTAATGACCTAAGCCTAATTGACGGTGAGACGACAGATGGCGGATCTGGGGTTTCTAACTTTGGGATCCTGACAATCAATAACTCTACCCTCTCGGGTCACAGCACTTCAGCTTCAGGTGGGGCTATTTCGAACCTGGGTACGCTAACCATGAATGCCGCCACGGTTACGGATAACAGGGCTCAGACAGGTGGGGGTATTTTGAACCTCAATACCTTGACTATCAACAACAGTACGATTTCGGATAATACCGCTGATGTTGGGGCCGGGATCATCACTGCGCGGGCTACGGTAGCGATCTCCAACTCGACGATTTCCAGCAACACTGCTGTCAACGGTGGCGGAGGTCTTTACCAAATCGGTAGCTTTAATCCGGGTAGAGTAACCATTACTGACAGCTCCATTCAGAATAATCGGGCAACTGACGGAAACAGCTCGGGGGGTGGAATTGTCAATGCCGGCATTCTGGAAGTGACTCGCAGTACTATCAGTGGCAACCAGGCTGCGGCAGGGGGAGGCCTATTCAATACAGCCTCTGATCTCGATGATACTGAAATTTCCTTTGGTTCCGCTACGGCTACGTTGGTGAATAGCACTCTTAGTGGTAACAGCAGTAGCTTCACCGCCAATCCTGGCAGCAATTCTGGTGCTGCTATCTTCAATAGTGAGGAGACCCTAATTGTCAGAAACTCCACATTTGCTGGTAACGGCGGCGATTTCGGACTTTTTGGTGACGCACCTACCTTGACTAATAGTGGGGGCTCGGTGACCGTGACCAATAGCTTGTTTGTGAATACTATCGCCGATGGCAATAACTGCTCCGGTGTAAATATTGGTGGGAGTAACCTTTCTGATGATCTCAGTTGTGGTGGAGCTCAAGTTAACGGATCCGCAGGTGGCCTTGTGTTCAATGGTGAGGAGCTTGTCCTTGTCTTTGGTCCTCTAGCCAACAACGGGGGCCCGACCCAAACCCATGCGCTGCTGCCGCTCAACCCTGCCCTCAACGCTGGATCCAATGTGTCTACTAGTGTCTCTACTGATCAAAGAGGATTGACTCGGATTGTGGGTGGCACCGTCGATATCGGCGCTTACGAGCGACAATAAGTCGACATGATTCGCTATAACCGATCAGTGGTGTAGCAGAACAGGATCCTCATGAGTCAAGTGCGGTGGACTTTTTTTCTACTGGAGCGCTATCTCTTCGGGCAAATGCTCATGCCTGTGGTCTCAGGGGTGGCGGGAGGGACCTTACTACTGACAGCCGGTAAGTTGTTTCAGCTGGCCGACAAGTTAGTGGTGGATGGGGCCCCTCCCCTAGATGTGTTGAAATTGTTATTGCTTGATATTCCCTCCACAGCAGTACTGGCCATGCCCATTGCGGCGATGTTTGCCACGATGCTTACGTTTGTGAAGCTCAGTGGAAACAGTGAGTTAACGGCTCTGAGAGCAGCAGGGATCCCGTTTCGCCGCATCTTTTTGCCGGTGCTGTTGGTGGGGTTGATGATGAGTACAGCTTCCTTTGGCATTAGTAACGGACTCGTCCCCCCCAGTCGTAAAGCCATTCGAGATATTGACCAAGCCGCAATTGTGGCCCAAACGGAGGCGGACCAGAATCAAGATGTCTTTTTTAAAGCACAGGGAAATCTCTGGTTTTTCATTCGGTCTGTGAATCCTCGACTCAACATCATGGAAGATGTCACAATCTTGAGGATGGAGCCGTCAGGTGATGGAAGCGGTAACCAGTTAGCCGAGATTACTCTAGCAGGGCAAGCCAACTGGGATGGCAACCAGTGGACACTATCGGATGGGGTCAGTCACGATTATGGAGCCGATGGCTTCTCAATTAATGAACAAGAGTTTTCTGATCAACCTTTAGCAGTCTCGAGCGATTTGGCCACCCTGATGTTGCCGCCTGTTGCACCTGAAGAACTGTCATTACCCGAGTTGTACTCAATTATTAAGGACCGCAAAAACTCCAGCTTGGACACGCGTGAATTTGAAATTGAATGGCATTTACGATTTTCTCTGCCTCTCGCTAGCTTCTTTTCAATTCTGATTTCGCTCCCCCTTGCTACTCACACCGCCCGACAAGTGGGTCGATACGGTGGCGTTGTGTTCGGGATCCTGCTGGTGTTCACCTACTATGTCATTCTCAATGTATCCCGGAGTTTAGGGGAAGCAGGGGCGGTGGAGCCCTGGTTAGCCTCTTGGAGCCACAATATTTTGTTTGGCGGGATTGGCTCGATGCTTATGGTCCGTTTCTTGCGTTAATCAGTCTTCAGTCTGAAGTCAGCGAGGCACCACTTGAGCAGTAAGCCCTAACTCTTGCAGGTCTTGCACTGCTTTATCCGCATTGGCTCGAAGTCGGTAGGTGCCCACTTGAACTACAGACTGGCCCTGGTAATCACGGACAAAAGCATCAGAGGCTAACGTCTGGACCTGAGTTAAGGATCCATCCGGATCACCTGTCACGATCACCAAGTAGTTTATGTCTGAATTGGAGCCTGAATTGGAGCCTGAATTGGAGCCTGAATTGGTGTTTGGAGCTGAGTCTGGGGCCGCAGCGAGAGCAGAACCCGAGGGTGCAGACGGCACTGAATCCGAAGCAAAGACGGGCTGGATCCGTTCTAATTCAGCAGGGAATAGGCCTGATTCAAACCCCTGAGTAGCTAAGTAAGTTATCTGGATTTGGGCATCAGCCTCGTTAGAAAAGCCTCCCGTTTTTACCACGCGTAAATCGTCATAGATGAGGGGGAGGGAGCCTGGAATCAGCTGCTGTAGCGGCACTAACTGTTCTCCCACCGGATCGGCGACTAGAACCCAAAACAACTCACCGACTTCTGAGGTTGCCGGATCCGAGGCGGGTGGCGGAGTCAAGGTGGGTGCGGGTGGGTTTGAGGTGGGTGTGGGGGTCGGTGTGGATGGGAGAGCGGCAGCTATGGATTCAGGTGCCGGGCTGAGATTGGCGGGGTTGAAGACTTGAGCTGCTAAAACAGTGAGTGCAGGTAAATCTTGTGATGACAGCCAGCGGGCTTGCTCCTGAGCTTGCGACCGTTGGGAAAAACTGCCTGTTTGGAACGCAGGATACTGCTGGTATAAAATCTCTACACTATTCGGGAAAAAGCGCTTGACCTGTTCTGCGATTAACGGATCCCTGTTTGGATTGGGGACTAACACCACGTAGGGACGTTGCGTTGCCGTCGAGTTGGTGTTCGGTGAGGATCCTGGAGGTGGTGCGGTAGGGGCTAGAGCTGCTGGGGTCTCAATCGGAGCTGGTGCAGGCTCAGAGTCTTCTGGATCCGTGGCGATGGATGTTTCGGAGGATGGTGTGGCTGGCGGTTGGGTTTCGGCTATGGCTACGGCTTCCAGCGTAGGATCCGTGTCTTCACGGGTTTGGATAGTGACGTTGAGCCCGAGGGCGGTGAGGTCCTCCTGACGGTCGACGGCGTACACTTCATTGATGAAGGATCCAGCTAAGATCGAAACTCCCTGGTCCCCCTGGACAAAAATGGCATCGGGGGCAATCGTTCGCACTTGAGCTAGATCCTGCTCTTGATCGGAGAGCACGTAAACTTCGTAAACAGTCACAGCCCACGCTGGACCCAAGACTAGAGTTGTGGGGAGGATACTCAGCAAAGCTATGAAGCCCAGACTGGCCAAGGCCGACAGTCCGCCACAACGCTGATAGGACTTCTGGATCCAGTTCATTGCAACCTATCTCTATAGTCTGATCTTGATGGGCTGATCTTGATGGGCTGATCTTGATGGCCTGCTCCTAGTGGCCTGGACTTGACGGCCTGATGATTAACCTGCCTCTGAGTCCAGACCGTGGTTGGGGAGAGAGTGTTCCACTCCGATAGCCAACTTAGACCCTGAACAATGAGACTATCGACACTCTTTCGCGGGGATCTGCTGATTAGAATCAGAGCACCATCATCTCTCACACACTGTAGCTGGGATCCTGAAACGTAGGATCCCAGTTTTTGATTGAGTCTACTTGGATGGACATTGGATGGACAAATCAATAGCTAGATACGATAGCTAGATAGGTATCATCACCACGTTCGCTAGCTATCGTCATAGTTAATTAGACTTGAGAGCAGTCTGGAGTTCCTTAGCCAACCAAGGTCTTGACCTTAGCCATGATGCCGGTGGGATCGATGCCCTGATGGGGGAATTGTTCCCACAGTCCACCACAGCCCTCTTCGTGGGTACCGATGTAGGCAAACTTAGGTGCATAACCCCGCTCTAGCAACCAGGATCCGAACCGACTCCCTAACCCTGTGCGGCGGTTGAACGCTTCGACTACTAGGACAAACGGAGCGGCCCCCAGCTTCGCCATCATGTCTTCATCCACAACGTTGAGAGTGGACTTATTCACAACACCAACGTCAATACCCTCTTGCTTCAACCGCTCTGCGGCATCCACAGCTCGATAAACCGCATCTCCAAAGGCCACGATGTAACCCGCACTGCCATTGCGGACGATGTCGTCCTTGCCCGGTGTAAACGTGTAGTCACCGGCGTAGAGCTCTTGGTTGCTGCTGTCCAGTAGCATGGGTACTTTCGAGCGGGTAGAGAAAATGAACCGTAATCCAGCATCGTTAAAGATCGCTTTCACACAGGCCTTCATCTGGTTTGCATCTGCAGGGAAGTAGAGACGTGTTTCGTAACCGTCATCAAGGCCATTGTCAGCGAACATGTTGTTGATACCGAAGTGGCAAGTGTTGTCTGCCATATCATCAATGCCCGCGTGGGAGAAGTGGCAGAGCAAGTTGGAATAGTTCAGCCGTGCCATAGTGATTTCAGAGATGCACATTTCTAGAAAGGCACTGAAGGTCGCAAAAATGCCTTGCTTCCCTTTCTGCATGCCAAATCCGGCGGCGGCTGACAGGTTGCCACGTTCTTGAATACCGCCGCTGATAAAGATTTCCGGATGAGCGGCCCGGATCTGCTTCAAACCACAGGATCCTTCTAAATCGCTGTCGATGACCAACACATTATTCTTACGGTCTGCTTCGCTCATGGATCCCAGTACTTCAACCACCGCCTCACCGAAGACATTTCGATTGGAACCAACCTTCTCTGAGGATCCCATGAAGGTGTAGGTGTTTTTGGGTTTTTGAATCCCCTTCAAGTACTCAACGGCACTGGTCAGACCACGAGCGTCTAAATACTTCAGAGCTAAATCAACTGAGATGACATCATGACCGTGGTTGGATCCTTCTAAGCCTTCAATGCCGGGGCACATGGGCCGTTTGTTGATGACAGCGACAGGACCTGGCGTATTGATAGCGGTGCAGATGTTGGTGTAGAGCTGATCTAGGTTTTCCCCATCTCCCTCAATGACGGTTAAACCATGACCCGCTAGTGTCTGCTTCACCGAGTAGCCATGCATATATTTGGATGGATTACCCGCGATAGTCACGTCATTGTCATCGATGATGAGTTTGACGTTAACGTGATTGGCCACAGCTAAGCGGGCGGCTTCAGCATCATTGCCTTCTTGCTGGGATCCGTCGGAACCAAGACAGAACACCGTTTTGCCAGGATTGGCTAGCGCTACACCGTTGACATAGGGCCACATATGACCCAAGCGACCGGAACTGAATTTCACACCAGGGGTCAGACCGAGTTCTGGGTGGCCCGGCAACTTGGAGTTCGCCATCCGGTATTGCATCAGCTGTTCAGCAGGCAAGGATCCGTCGAGTGTCGCCATGAGGTATTGGGTTCCGACCCGATGACCGGCTTCATCGAAGAAGATCGGCACATACTGGTCGGGCTGACTTTTGAATAAAGCATCCAGGATCATGACCTCAGGCACTGTATCGTAGGGGCCTCCAGTGTGACCTCCTACCCCGCGTGCGGCTCCAGTAGCCGTGAAAAAGACCAGAGCATCCCGGCACAGTTGAATGTTGAATTGTAACGCGCGGCGTTGATCATCGGTCAAACTTGTGGCACTGGGGTTAAGGGTTACGGATTGGTAGGTGTTGAGATCAATAGGAAAGGATCCGAGGTCGATAGCCATGTGAGGGGGTCCTATGGGAATGCGTTATGTCCTGTGATCATACCGTCCCATGAGCCGTCCTCGAAGGGACCTGTGAGTTGGAGGGGTTAGGGGGGAACACCCTGGTAGCCAGGATCGCAGCCTGAGTTCGATTTCGTTGATTGAGGTGATTAAGAAGATTTGTAACGTAGTCCTTTACAGTGCGCTCAGGGAGGTTGAGGGCTGGGGCCATTTCGCGATTGGCATCCCGATCCATCAATTTCAAGACTTCAGCTTCCTAATGAAGGGGTGGCATTACTTTTTCAAATAGACTGGATCCGATATTGAATGACTTGGCGAGTTCTGATCACCAATGGATCCCTACTGTCCTGCTCAGGATCCTTTATGCCGTCTTGGGTATGCCGTCTTGGGGGATTGTTGCGCACCGGCGGGGATCCGTTCTGCACTGGTGGAGGATCCGTTCTGGGGCTATCAGGATCCTGTTTCCGATTAAGATCTTCTCAGGCAGTGTTGCAAAACTTAATACTTCTTGGTACTTTTATAGTCAGACATACATTGGGAGTCATTTATGCCTAAGTACCGCACCGTTGTTGTTGAAGATGGTGGACGTCTGAACAACTATGCCATCGAGCCTGAGATGTACGTTGATGACACCTCTCGTGTGGGCTTCACTGAGTACGCTGAGACCTTGAATGGCCGTCTGGCAATGATTGGGTTTGTGTCTTTGGTGCTGTTTGAAGCTACTACTGGAATGACGCTAGTGGAATTTTTCCAGTCCTTGGGCTGATCGGGTGCTAGGACTTAGCTGATGATGGCGCTGGATTGATGAGGATCCCATCTGCCCCTACATATCGCTTGTGCAGAAAGGGGAGTAGTGCAGATGGGATTTTCAGGGTGCCATCCGGCTGCTGGTAGTTTTCCAGAATAGCTGCCATGGTCCGACCAATAGCTAGACCGGATCCGTTGAGGGTATGGACGAACTGAGTACCCTTCTGCCCGGCCACCTTGCATCGAATATTGGCCCGCCGCGCTTGAAAATCCCAACAATTGGAACAGCTGGAAATTTCACGGTACGTGTTAGCTGATGGGATCCAAACTTCCAAGTCGTAGCATCGGCTCGCCGAGAACCCTAGGTCTCCGGTACAGAGTTCAATCACCCGGTAGGGAAGCTGCAATAGTTCTAGAATAGCTTGAGCATCTGCCACCAGAGCTTGATGTTCAGCTTCTGATTGATCAGGTGCGGTAATCTTAACCATTTCCACTTTATTGAACTGGTGCAGACGAATCAAACCCTTGGTGTCTTTACCGTAGCTTCCCGCTTCACGGCGAAAACAGGGGGTGAAGGCACAATGATGAATGGGTAACGTCTCGATGTCTAAAATTTCATCCCGGTAGAGATTTGTCACCGGAACTTCAGCGGTGGGGATCAGCCATAAATCATCGTCAGCACATTTGAAACTTTCTTGCGCAAACTTAGGTAATTGACCTGTGCCCTGCAAAGTAGAACTACTGACAAGTAAAGGTGGGAGGACTTCAGAATAGCCCGCAGAAATGTGACGGTCTAGCATCATACTAATCAAAGCTCGTTCTAGAGCGGCTCCGGCTCCAGTCAAGGCAATGAAGCGACTCCGGGCTACTTTCACTGCGCGTTCTACATCCAGGATCCCAATTTTTTCAGCCATATCATCGTGGGCGAGCACCGCCTGTTGAGGTTTGAATTCATCCCCCCATCGCCGCACTTCCACATTCTCCTCTTCCGAGCGGCCCACAGGCACCACCGGCAAAGGCAGATTTGGGATCGTGAGTAACTGAATCTGAATTTGGGTGATGAGTTCCTTTTCTTGAGACTCTAATTGGGCGATTTCATCCTTAAGAGTCGTGCCCCGTGCTCGCAAAGTTGCCACCTCCGGCCCCTTCGGATCCGCTCCTTGCCGAATGGCTTCCCCCACTTGCTTCCCAACTGAATTACTTTCTGCCTGGCGAGCACTGCGATCCATCTGCATTTGCCGTTGCTGGGCATCTAAACTCAGGATCCCATCAATATCAATTGATTCTTGACGGTTGGCTAAGCTTTGTCGCACGAAATCGGTTTGCTCGCGCAGTAGTTTGAGATCCAGCACAGTGATCCTCGGTCGATACAGTAGATAGCAAGACAGTGGGCATTAAGACAGTCAGCCTTTAAGAGTGTAGCTTGAGGGGTGAACACTGGGAATATCTGCTCAACGAGGCCGCTAATGCCATCAGAACTCACTGTAGAGCTTTCTGCTTCTTTAGAAGTCTACGTCGCTAAATCTATCCCTTATCTTGAAGTCCTGGCTTGGCAACGTCGTCGGGTTCAACTGATGCAACAGGATCCGTCTTTACCCGATGCCCTTCTATTGGTGACTCATCCTCCCGTGTACACTTTAGGCCAGGGATCAGATCCTAGTTATGTGAAGTTTCAATGGGATAGCCCTGACCATGATATCCATCGGGTTGAACGAGGCGGAGAAGTTACCTATCACGGACCCGGCCAGTGGGTAGGCTATCCTATTTTGAACTTGAATCGACATCAAAAGGATCTGCACTGGTATTTGCGGTCATTGGAGCAAGTGATCATCAATGTCTTGGCAGAGTGGACTTTAAGAGGAGAACGGATCCCTGGTTTAACAGGAGTGTGGGTGCAGGATCTGAAAGTAGCGGCTATTGGCATTAAAGTCAGCAAATGGATTACCTTTCATGGTTTCTGTTTAAATGTCTGTCCTAACTTGAGTGCGTATGAGGTGATTGTCCCCTGCGGTATTACCGATCGCGGCGTCGGATCCCTCGTTCAATTTCGTCCTGAGGTATCTATGGAACAGGTTCAGCGATCAATTATCAATCAGTTTTTCACCTATTTTCAACAGGATCCTAGTTGGGTTTCCCTTGCCCATTGGTTACGACAGGATCCTAAGTAGGCCTTGAGAAGGACGGATCCCCCAATAGCGGCACAATAACCCCCGAACGTGACTCAAAGGGATCCTTAGCTTTCATTTGAAATTATGCTGCTGTAACGACGGAGAGAAGTATCTCAATCTAAGCTGATCACAAAATGGCTAGCCTTTTCAGCCTCACAGAATCCATAGCGATTGCAACCCGTTAAAACGCTTGAAGTGATATACGACATCTTGCCTAGTCATATGCTAGCCATATCGACACACAAGTTAAAATTGCAGTTACTTATCTTTGATTGCTAGACATGAAACGGATCCGTCAGGGGTTAATCATCGGATCCGTTTACATCTTGTATTAAGTTAATAGGAAACTGCTATCAGTCACGGCAATCTCATCAGCACAGCTTATTCTAGCTTTAACATGCGATGGCGGGTGCTTTGATGTTGTACCGGGACAGTACGGAATGGATGGTGTCACGATCAAAGGGTTTGGCAACAAAGTCATTCAAGCCCACCAATTTTGCTCTAGCACGATTCACAATGGAACTTGAGCTAGTGAGCATAATCACAGGAATCTCTTTAAGCTGATTAATCCGACGAATTTGACTACAGATCTCGTAACCATTGGCATTCGTCATCACGAGATCCAAGAAGATCAATTCTGGTTTCTGCTCGATCAAAGTAGGGAGGGCACGTAAAGGATCCGAGATGTGTGTACAGTTCACATTGATCTCTGCCAGGATCCGTTTCATTCGCTGACCGTCATTGAGACTATCATCAACGTAGATCACCCGAGCCCCACCACGCGGAGTTGGATCCTGTTTCTGGTTTAGCGAAGTTGCGTTCACCTTGGCAAGTAATCGTCCAATAGTGTCTTGCTGCTTAGCTCGAACCCACACTTCCACACGATGAGAAGGTCTGAGGATAACACTGACGGATCCTTGTCTGAAATTCAGATCACATAGTTGCGAAGCCTCCTGGGATGTTTGGCAAACCTGCTGAAACAGATAGTGGCGGCCCTGAAAGGTCATAACCTCACGAAACCCAGCTGTTGTTGGAACTGGCACCATGGAATCAATGTCACTAACACCTAAAATCAACATGGATGTCTCCTGACAAAATACGAAACTAACAGGATGTGTAGCTATGCAAAAAAACTTGGTTCAGTGATATTACTGATAAGCCTCGAGTGTTTACACAGGCGTTGGTCTGACAGGCAAAACGTTTGTCCTTACATTGCCTATTGTTGCAGAATATGTGTTCGGTGAAAATACCTTAATGATGATGAGTCTACGCAATATGGCTTAGATTTTTTGAGATATATAATTTAGATTAATAGAATATCTTAAAACAATAGGTAAATTTAATCTTGGTTGATGCGGGAGCGTTTTTTGAAGTAGAGGCTGCTATTTGGTGATAGGCAGGCTTGATTCTGGGTAATCTCTCGAAATAGAGGCTGCTACTTGGTGACAGGCAGGCTTGATTTTGGCTGATGATGGAGTGCTCTCTGGAAATAGAGACAGAGGATGTGATCGACTAGGATAGACGCTGGCACCTTGCGAAATAGCAGTCATGGCTCTCTATCCGTCCCTTCCTAAACGTGTGACCTATAGCCCTGCCTTCACCGTTGTGCCTACGTATGGGTGCTTTAACCGTTGCAGCTACTGTAACTTTCGGACGGATCCTGAACTGAATTGGCTAGATCTGGCCACAGCCCAACGGATCCTTGCTCCCTTAACAGCACAGGGGATTTGCGAAATCTTGATCCTCAGTGGCGAAGTTCATCCCCAGAGTGCTCGGCGGGAGGACTGGATCCGGCATATTCTTCATCTATGTCAGCTGGCACTGGATTTAGGATTTCTCCCGCATACCAACGTGGGTCCCCTGAGTTGGAGCGAAATGGAGCAGATAGGATCCGTCAATGCCTCCATGGGTCTGATGCTAGAACAGATGACGCCAGCCCTTCTGAGGACAGTGCACCGCCATGCCCCCAGCAAGGATCCGACTCTGCGACTGCAGCAACTACAACAAGCAGGTCAGTTAAGGATCCCGTTCACCACAGGTCTGTTGTTGGGAATTGGCGAAACTGAAGCTGATCGAGTGGAGACCGTTCAGACGATTGCAGCTGTTCATAGCCAGTATGGTCATATTCAAGAAGTCATTATTCAACCTCACCGACCCGAACCTCATCGACAGGATCCGTTTGCCTGGGAGTGCTCTGCAGCTGAAATGGATAATCTACTACTAGAGACAGTTCAGATGGCAAAAGCGCTCCTCCCGACCGATATCGCAATCCAAATTCCACCTAATTTGACCCAAATCACTCTCCACTGTGTTGAGGCTGGGGCTCGCGATTTGGGGGGTATCGGACCTAAGGATCACGTCAATCCAGATTACCCACATCCGACTCCAGACCAGTTGCAAACGAGGCTAGGATCCACCTACTTATTGCAGGCTCGATTGCCCGTCTATCCCCAGTATTTTGACTGGGTACCCAGCGCTGTACAACCGGTTTTAGAATCTTGGCTAGCCAACAGGATCCTGACATCGACCTAGCAGACCAATAACTTACGCATAATCCTCAATCAATTATGTGTAAACCGCAATTAGTGGGTCTTACAATCAGTGGCTTACAATCAGTGGGCTTTAGAGGAGGAAGGCTGGATCAAACCGTGGCGCTGCAAGATTTCTGTAATGACGGATCCGTCAAACGGTTTCGCTAAAAATTCGGTGGATCCGGCCAGTTTGGCACGTGCTCTGTCAACAATTGAATCTGTCCCAGTCACCATAATGATCGGGGTCTCCTTAAACTGACTGACTCGCCGGATTTGGCTACATAATTCATATCCATTAGTGACTGACATTATGACATCTAGAAAGATCAAACTGGGTTTCTGCTCAATGATGACAGGTATCGCCGTGAGCGAGTTAGGAATGTGAATATAGGCGAGGGAACAGCGATCGATAATCTGCTTCATCCGGTTCCCGTCCACAACACTGTCATCAACATAGGCAATGACCGGCCTTTCTCCCATCGAAGGCTTACGCTCAGGGAGGGCTACTGTTTTGGCCAGCTTACCGATGACATCCTGCTGCTTGGCTCGAACCCACACTTCCGACTGATCACGATTGAGAATAATGCTTGAGGATCCTTGATTTAAGTTCTGCCGGTAGATAGACGTAGCTTCTACAATTGTGAGGCAAGCTTTCTGAAACAGGTAGTAGTACCCCTGAAACTCAACCACCTGACGAGCGCCAGCCGAGGTGGGAATTGAAAAAAATCTGTCAACATCACTGACATCTAGAATAGGCACCTGCTTCCTCCGGCATGAGCTTTCAGGAGACTTTCACCGCAGATCCGATGGACTGTGACCCCCATGGACTGCAATGCCCCTCTTAAGCATCCCAATAGTTTTGCAACAAACTTCAACACATAAGTAGGTATATCTTATCAAGGATCCAATAGATTGACTAGGCGACATTGACCAGGTGTCATCCTCAATCACCCAGCGGTGACGGATGCTGGAACGGTGGCCTCTGGCTACCGCTGTAGATTATTCACGAGCATATCAATATGAATTCCCGTAGTAACACGGATTTGATCTTCTCAGTAGCATGAGATCCAAGACTTCATTTGATAACTGTTGAGTAAATTTCATAAAAATGAAGTGAATATCAGTGGATCCCTGTCTTTTTATCCAAAATAGAGGGCTGAACAGATTAGCCCAGGTAGATGTTTAAGGGTAAATACTTAAAAACCTTGGATATTGATAGGTTTCTCTCATCTTCGCCACCCTCCTGATAGGAACTTTCGAACTGCAACGTCCTCGCTTTTTGTCATCGCTCTCTTTTTCATACTAAAATGCTTAATGTGAGATCGAGCAAGGCTCTTAATAATGTTACCTTGAGATTATTCTTCTGCTTTGTCCATGGCTGTAGTGGCTAGCTCTGAGGTCTAGAGGATCCTGGCTACAGCGGGGCATTATTTATGAGGGCTTGTAGGGGTGCAGGCTTACCAAGATCCTCTGTCTCTGGCTGAGTGGCTGAGCGTCTGAGTGGCTAACAAGCTCAGTGGTGATCAGGCCCAGGACCTGCATACGAGTTTGTTAAGCCTCTGACGTGAGTAGTAACAAGCATCTACACTAATGGTTTGTACTAGAGTTGCGATAGGGGAATCAGGGTATGACTACTGTTTTGTTGGTTGAAGATAGTTTGACAGATGCTGAGCTGCTGTCCTCACACCTTAAGCAACTGGGATTAGCAGTTGTGACTGTCAATACTGGGGAAGACGCTCATGCCAAGATAGAAAGCCGCCGCCCTGATCTCATCGTGCTCGACGTTATTCTGCCGGGCCGAAGTGGCTTCGAACTGTGTCGGGAGCTCAAGAACAATCCTACGACGAAGGATATTCCTGTTGTGATGTGTTCTAGTAAGGGAACTGACGCCGACAAAATGTGGGGAGGGATGCTTGGCGCAGATGCCTACTTATCTAAGCCTGTTACTCAAGCTGATGTCACTCAGGTGATTCAGAAATTTGTGAAATAGCAACTACAACGCTCATTAGGATATCTACTCCTCAGCGGCTGATTGCCGACTCTGTTGCTTCTACTTAGCTTCCTCACCATTTGGCTTCCTCACCATGCCTCAATCTCTCGACTATTCTCCTCTGTTGCGGCCTCAGGATCCTGTTTTATCTCAGGCTTCGTCAGATGTCTGGCGTTGTCTTAAGGTTTATCTCACAGGACAAGAGACTTTACTCCTGCCTTTGGTTGACATTGCTGGCATTGTTGCCATCTCCCTAGACCAAGTTCTGCCTGTACCTACACCTCAATCGGCGGTGGTGGGAGCAGTTGAATGGCGAGGGACAATTCTCTGGGTTCTCGATCTCAGCTTCTATCTGCAAGGATCCCCGTTATCTCAGCAGTCCGGATCCTCAACCTACTCCCTAGTGATTTTGACTGTGAAGGAGCATCAGTTGGGTGTACTCGTCTCGGATGTTGGAGACATCCAAACTCTAGACCGTCAGCAGCTTCAACCCCCATCCGTTCATCTATTAAAATCAGTTTGGTTACCTGCGGTTAAAGGCATCGTCTCGCAATCTGGGATACCATTATTGGATACGCCCTCGCTTTTTGAAGCAGTCTGCCACACAAAGTCTTTCTCTTAACTTTTTAATCAGCTTGTTAGTAGTTGTTTACTTTAAAAACTTCTATGCCCTTCTCCTCATTTCAAGGCTCAATCCTTTCATTTTGGCCAAGGCTACTCTTTGGTCCTTCCGGCAACCGGGATACTACGGACTCGGATCGCCCCGCTGACTCACCAGATTCAGCCGATGCTCATCAGGCTCCCTCTTCTGATGCCCGACATCCTGATGCTACTCCAGAGGATCCGAGCTTAGTCGGATCCCAGCAATTTCACTCGACATCAGCAGTAGCATCTGATACCTCTGTTCCTCCATCACAGTCTTCCTCTAATCCCTCATCAGCTATGTCTAACTCCGCCGTCAACCTCTCAACCCTAGATCAAGCTCAGAATGGTAATGGTCACAGTCCGGGTAATGGTCACAGTCCGGGTAATGGTCACAGTCCGGGTAATGATCACAGTGCCAGCGATAGCCATGACTGGGCTCAGTCTGAGGCTACACCGACTTTCCAGGATGTGATGCAGCATTTGTCATCCCTACGACTAGCTCTGCAGAAAGCGCAAAGCCCAAAGGCTCACAGTTTGCGAGAGGGCCTCAATCAGATTGAAGACTTTATCCATCGTTTGCCGGCGGTTGAATCAGACCTGACGTGGCTGGATGCACAAGACGCACCGGCAGACTGGCACGATTTCATGTCGCTTGCGCAACGGATCCAAGCAGCCGAGAGCCTAGAAGTGCTGGCACAGCTGGTAGTTACTGAATGTCGTCAGCTGTTACAAGCAGACCGCGTTCTTCTCCTACAATTTACGGGAGCCGAAGCAGACGGTCATCTGTTGGCTGAATCACTGACCTACGGATACACACCTGCTGATTCCGCAGGGATCCCTATGGTGACATTTGGTGCTCAGGATCCGCAGATTTACTTAGACCAACGGATCCTGCAGATCAATACCTCTGACAGAGATCAACTCACGCCCTATCAACAGCAGCTGTGGGAACGTTTCCAGATCAAGGCGAGCTTGGCCTGTGTATTGCCTCTGGACCAAACCGCATGGGGATTGCTTGTGATTCAGCAATGTGGCGAGTCCCGGGAGTGGTCTCAGGTAGACGTCAGTGTGTTGTACCATTTGAGCCGCGAGTTGATGGTGCGGCTACAGCAGTTGACTTATAGTACCTATCGTCAGGATCAAACCCGAATTGACTCGATTTTGTCTCGTACAACTAATCAGCTCTGGCAATCCTTTGACCTTGACCGGGTCTTTAAGCAGGCGGCTCGTGAGGTGCGTCAGTATCTCCAGACAGACCGGGTGGCGATCTACAAGTTTGATCCTGAGCATCATCAGACCGTAGGATCCGTGGTGATCGAAGATTTGAAGCCGGGCTACGTCTCAGCGATTGGGGTGAAGGTTGAAGATCACTGCTTCCCAGAACACTCAGACAAATATCGGCGAGGTCGGTACTGGGCGGCGACAGATGTCTTTGCGCTCGGCCTAGAAGAGTGTCACCTCGATACGTATCGTCAGTTTCAGGTGCGGGCTAACCTGGTCGTGCCGCTACTTACTGACACCGAACTTTGGGGACTGTTCTGCATCCACCAGTGTAGCGGTCCTCGCCAGTGGCAAGAGGTGGAGATCCAATTTGTTCAACGGATGGCAGCGCAGTTGATGGCAGCTCTGCAGCAAAGCAAGTATCTCGACCAGGTTCGACATCAAGCAGCACAACTACAACAGATTACGAATCAGGAGATCCTGGTTAACAAGATTGTGTCCCGGATCAGCCAGGCCCGAGATCTAACCCAATTCTTCCAGACGACGGTGCGGGAAGTGCGTCAGTTTTTGAAGACTGATCGGGTAGCTGTGTACAAGTTTGATGCAGAGTCTGGCTATGGTGTGGGTCGGGTCATTGTCGAGGATCTACAACCGGGTTACCCACCAGCACTAGAAGTAGAAGTCAATGATCATTGCTTTGCTGAACACGCGACTAAGTATCGTCAAGGTCGGTACTGGGCCGTTACCGATGTGTATGCCATTGGTCTGGAAGATTGCCACTTGAACACGTATCGACAGTTTCAGGTGCGCGCCAACTTGGTCGTTCCTCTGCTCAAAGATGACCAGCTATGGGGACTCTTCTGTATCCATCAATGTGATGGGCCTCGGCAGTGGCAAGAGTCTGAAGTTCAATTCGCGCAACGGATCGCTTCTCAATTTACAGTGGCGATGCAGCAAATTAGCTACATCGAAGAGCTGCAACACCAAACAGAGCAGCTACAGCAGGTTACCAACCAAGAGTACTTCATCAACAAAATCGTCGGACGCATCAGCCAGGCTCGCGATCTGCAGAAGTTCTTCCAAACCACTGTGCGCGAGGTCCGTCAGTTCCTTAAGTCTGACCGAGTAGCCATCTATCAATTTGAAGCTGACTCAGGCCATGGCGTCGGTAAGGTTGTTGTTGAGGACTTGCAACCAGGTTACCCTTCAGCTTTGGAGGTTGAAGTTGAGGATCGCTGCTTTGGTCCCCATGCCAATGACTACCAGCAAGGTCGGTACTGGGCTGCGACGGATGTTTATGCCCTAGGCCTGCAGGATTGCCACTTGCGGACGTATGAGATGTTCCAGGTGCGCGCCAACTTGGTGGTGCCTTTACTGAAAGATGGTGAACTGTGGGGCTTGTTCTGTATTCACCAATGTAGTGGCCCCAGAGAGTGGCAGGATACTGAAGTTCAATTTGCACAACGGATTGCCTCTCAGTTTACGGTGGCGATGCAGCAGATTGCGTACCTGGAAGAAGTCCAAATCAAGTCTCGTCAGCTAGAGGAAGCAGCGACCCGTGAACGTCGTGACAAGGAGCAATTGCAACAGGAGGTCGTACAACTGTTAACCGCTGTGGCTCCAGCCTTGCGAGGTGACCTGACAGTTCGTGCTCCTGTCAGTGAGAATGAGGTGGGTACAGTTGCCGATGCCTACAACAACACGATTCAAAGTCTGCGCCAGCTGGTGACACAAGTAAAATCGGTAACGACCCGCGTCGTGGAAACGTCTCAAAACAGCGAATCATCTGTGTCTCACTTAGCTGCACAAGCTCTGACACAGTTCCAGCAGATTAATCAGGCGCTAGATCAAATTCAGGCAATGGCAAGATCAGCTGCGGATGTGGCCACCAATGCTCACGATGTAGAGGCCGCTGTTGATCAAGCCAACCAACGGGTGACCACGGGAGAAGAGGCAATGAACCGGACGGTGGAAGCAATTCAGGCTATCCGCGACACGGTGTCAGCTACCGCCAAGAAAATCAAGCGTCTTAGTGAGTCGTCCCAGAAGATCTCGAAGGTGGTTAACCTAATTAGCTCCTTTGCTACCCAAACCAATTTGCTAGCGTTGAATGCAGCGATTGAAGCAACCCGAGCTGGGGAGTATGGTCGTGGATTTGCGGTAGTGGCGGATGAAGTGCGGTCCCTCGCTCACCAGTCAGCAGCGGCGACTAGTGAAATTGAACAACTTGTCCAGGACATTCAAGCCGAGACCAACCAGGTGACAACGGCGATGGAAGCTGGGATCCAACAGGTGGTCCAGGGTACTGAGTTGGTTGCAGAGACTCGCGAGGAGCTCAATTCCATTACAGCAGCCACGGCTGATATCCAGCGATTGGTGGAAGGCATCACTCACGCTGTTCAAAGCCAGACTCAACAGTCTCAGATTGTCACTGTGACGATGCAGGATATTGCCACCATCGCCAACCAGACATCGGATAACTCGGCTCAACTCACTAGCTCGTTCCAGGATCTCCTCTCCACGGCTACCGAGCTGCAAAGTAGTGTGGGCCAGTTCAGAGTAAACTAGGTGACTTCTAGAATACTCTGCAGTATTCGTTGCATTGAGAGGCTGTAACTTGGAGGGCCAGGATCCATGACACTTGACTTTGATCTTCAAGATCAGAGCTACACCTACTTTTTAATGGAAGCGCCTGATTTGCTCCGGCAGATTGAAGAGGACCTCCAAGAACTCGCCGAGGATCCTAGTGTCAAGAGGGTTCACAGCCTCATGCGCTCAGCTCATACTCTCAAGGGAGCAGCGGCAAGTGTGGGTAACGACACGATTCGGACAGTAGCGCATTCGTTGGAAGATACCTTCCGAGTGCTGTATCAACCGGATTTGGTGCTGGATACTACAGCGGAGAGTTTACTCTATCAGGCTGTCGATTGCCTACGGGTTGCAGTTTCAGCGGCGGTAAGTCACCAAACCCTTGATGAAGCAGAGCTGTTACAGCACTCTCAAGCGGTGTTTGACCAACTCTCGTTCCAACTCGGATCCAGTGAGGAGTATGAGACCGCTCTACCGACTTCTGCAGAACTTGGGTTCGACATTGTTCAATCCATCTTTGAAACAGGAGTTGAAGAGCGGTTGTCGGCCTTAGCCGAAGACATTGCTGCGGTAGAGACCCAAAACTCTTCGGTCGCAGAGTTGAGACGGATCCTGCAGTCGCAATGCGAGGTGATGATTGGGTTAGCGGAGTCATTAAACTTGCCAGGATTGCAAGCCATTTCTGAGGCCGTGCTGCAGAACTTGGAAACCCGACCTGAAGAGGTGATGACAGTTGCCAAGGCAGCTTTAGCAAACTTTCGAGCGGCTCAATCTGACGTGCTGGCTGGAGACCGAACAGTTGGTGGAACGGTATTGCCTGAGTTGCGGATGGCAGAACCTGCTCAGGAGAGGACTCTTCTCGATGAGGTTTGGGGGAATACTGAGATTAGTTCGGATCCGTCATTAGAGGCTGTCTGGGGAGTCCACGACTCTGAGGTTTGGGAGAGTTCTAACGGGTCAGAGGTCCTCAATTTAGAGTTGGAGTCCGAGAGTCAACCGACTGAAGAACCAGAACCTGAATTCCTAGACTTGGGCTTTGAAGACCAGGGGTTGACAACCTTATGGAACGACTCAATAGCGCTGAGCTCCCCTACTGGAGACGAATTACTAGACTCTTCCTGTGTGGATCTGGTGAGGCAGCTGCTTAGTCACCTGCATAGGCTTCAAGATGGATCCCTGAGCCTGGCTGAACTTGATCAAACTAGCATCATTAAGAGCCTTGAGCTGCTTGAGCAACTGGCCCGACCTCTGGGACTAAGCCGGTTGTCAGTGATTTTGCAATCGTTGCTGGAAGGGTTAAACTCAGACTTCAGCCAGGCTGGTGTGATTGCCCAGCTTGCCTTAGCGGATCTCCAGTCTCACCGCAGTGCAGACCTATCCGGATCCGAACCAGGTTGGGATCCGCAGGATCTTTTCTTAACGCAGTGGCTGACTCAAACGAGTTCACCATTAGTAAGTGATCCAATAGTGAGTGATCCAAACGCTGAAGTGACTCTTCTCGATGAGGTTTGGGATGTTCCGGCTGTTAGGGATCTAGATCTTGAGGAGGTTGAGGTTACAGAGAAAACTCAGCCCCTGACGGTCAACCAGGACCCGCTTGAAGACTCTCCGTCTGTGGCTGTTGAATCTGTGGTCGATCACGAGTCTCTTGAAGCTAATAACATGAGTATACTGGGATCCTTGTCTGCGTCCGATCTAGCAGCTTTGAAGCCCTATTTAAAGATCGAAGTGGCCGCCAACCCCCTAGAGACCCGACCCCTCACTAAACAACCGGCTAAACCTACCCAGGATCTTGTCAGAGTTGAAGTTGAAAAGCTTGACCGATTGCATCATCAGCTGGGAGATTTACTGACAACCCAGAATCATCAAGTCGATCAGCATCAAACCCTACACCAGGCTGCCAAGGAACTCCGCCAGCGTTTAGAGAAGTTCCGACAACAACTCTATGAATTGTGGGACTGGGCAGAGCAATCGCCCAGCGCACTCTCGGCAGCTACTGCTACAGTGACGAACGGATCCTCTGCACTAAAAGCGTTGAGGTTTGCTTTTTCCCAGACAGCCTTCGAAGACATTGAACTAGATCAATATTCAGAATGGCAGCTGATGATTCAATCACTCTTGGATGACAGTGTGATTTTGAATGAATTAGCCGATGTGATCAGTTCACACAGCCAGCAGGCTAACTTGACAGTTGAAAAACAGCGACGGATCCTGAGTCAGACCCGAGACACCTTGATGGCAGCTCGCCTGATTCCCCTAGCTGACTTGTTTGGGCGATTTGAGCAGATGATTCAGCAATTGAGGGCCGCTTATCAGAAGCAGGTAACGCTGTCTTTTCAAGGATCCGATGTGCTAGTGGACAAGTCAATTGTCGAAAAGTTGTACAATCCCCTACTGCATTTGCTGCGGAATGCCTTCGATCATGGCATTGAAGAACCGAAGGACCGGCGGAGCCAAGGCAAATCAGAGCAAGCTATGATTCAAGTACGAGCTCAACAACATGGCAACCGTCTACTCCTTGAAGTTCAAGATGATGGCCGAGGAATCGATTATGATGGGATCCGAGCTAAAGCGGTTCAACGGGGTCTTTATTCGGAAGAGCAGACTGGTCGGATGTCCTCTCGGGAGCTATTGGATGTCATCTTTGAACCCGGTTTTTCCACTAAGTCCAGCGTCAGTGACTTGTCGGGTCGAGGTGTAGGTCTGGATGTGGTGCGGTCACAGTTGCAGGAGTTGAAAGGATCCATTCGGATTAGTTCAATGCCACGACGAGGGACTACCTTTAGCTTAGAAATACCCTTGAGCTTGACAATTACCAAGCTTCTGTTGTGTCAGGATCAACACCGGTCATTTGCGTTCCTGTCCGACAACATTGTCCAGATGGTTTTTCCGAAATCCGATGATATATCTTGGCAACAAGGTCGGCGACTGTTCCACTGGCAACGGGGGCAGAAAGAGCAATTGCTCGCAGTCCAAAGTTTATCTGACCTGGTGACATACTCCTATCCTTGGTCCCAACCGAAATCGTCTGCCCCTCTAATTAAACCTCTGGTGATTTTACAGTCGGATGACGACTATCTGGCACTCGAAGTAGACCAATTGTTGGGAGAACAGGAACTAGTGATCAAGAATTTGGATCCTTTATTTCCTGTGCCACCTTTCGTGTGCGGGTGCAGTCCTCTAGGTGATGGTCGAATGGCGCTAGTTTTGGATGGGTATGAGCTTTTAAATCAGATGTTATACGGCTATGCTCAAGGATCCTCCTCAACTCAGAGTATGGAAACAAAGACTGTAGCGCTGGGTACGGGTGAGTCATCCGGATCCTTGTCGGTTTCAGTGCTCAAGTCAAACGATGCGAACACGTCACGTCAAACAGTGATGGTTGTTGAAGACTCACTCACTGTTCGGCAAACGCTAGTGCAAACATTGCAGCATATGGGATATGAAGTTCTGTCGGCGGCGCATGGACAACAGGCGGTTGAGATCTTAACCAAGCAGTCACAGGATCAGGCAGACGTTCAGCTAATTCTGTGTGACATTGAAATGCCCTATATGAATGGCTATGAATTCCTCAATTACAGACATCAAAATTCTGACTTAGCATCAATTCCAGTAGTAATGCTAACCTCTCGCAGTAGCCAAAAACACAAGCAACTAGCGATGGAATTAGGCGCTTCGGCCTATCTCACTAAGCCATTTCAGCAGCAGGAATTATTATCGACACTGGAGACAGTCCTATCGTAAGACCTGTTGATGCGAATTAGACTATCAGATAGTAGGAGATCCTGTAGGAGATCAAGATGAAAAAACCATCGCGACCTGTTGCGCCTGATACTCAATTGCCCATCGTGGTCTTCAAGCTAGGTCATCGTGAAGTTGCTTTACCTCAAAACTGTATCCGTCGAATCATCCAAACCCCATCAGCTCTCGATATCAATGAAGAGGGTTATGGGTTGATGCTATGGGAAGGCCAGACGGTCACCCTCGTGGATCTCAATCGATTAGCCTCAGTCCCTTCCGCCACGATTCCTTTTCTGGTTTTGTTCCAATCTACGACAGGTCCTCTATTCGGTATTCCTGTTGCTGAAATTCCCTATTTGATGGAGATTCCACTGACTACAATTCAACCGATCCCAGCATTGTATCGAGAGACGGATCCGTGGCAGATTTCAGATTACATTGCCATCCTAGACCAAGAGGACGGGCCAGTGACAATTTATCTAATTGACCTACGGCACTTCCCACCTAAGCCTGCAAAAGGATCCTTAAGCTTGGAGTCACCGGAGCGTTTGGATCGGATCCTGACTTAGGAGGCGATACCTGCCGACTTCCTTCAATTATCATTGCCTGGATAGTTGATGTGCATTAATGAAATCCATTTTACTGAGCCAATTCAGGCTAGTCGGAGCCGTAGGACCACCGTAGGGAAACGTGTGTAGTCTCACAATTAAAGTCTGGCATGGCTTCTGGCCAAGAGGTTTGAGCGGGCTGAGGGTATTATTATCTGTAGTGCTCAGCTACCTTGTCACTCTGATGCAGACCATTTTCATCCTGGTTGATTCCGAAGAAGAGCAAAATATCGGGTCCGCTGCCCGTGCCATGTACACGATGGGTTACCAAGAGCTCCGATTAGTCCGACCCAAAGCCCATCACCTCAGTGGACTGGCGAAAGCTCTGGCACACGGATCCCAACAGGTTTTGGAAGCTGCTCAGGTTTACGACACATTGTCAGATGCATTAGGGGATGTTGACCTTGCTTGTGCCACCACAGCCCGTCACCGATTGGTTAAGCATCACTATTTTTCAGTCCGAGAATTGCCTGAGTTGTTGAAGGAGAAAGGGGATACACTACATCGAATGGCACTGGTGTTTGGAGGAGAACGAGCCGGATTGACTCGGCACGATATTGAAGTCTGTGATTTGGTAGCCACGATCCCTCAGGCCGTCTTATCCCCCTCGTTGAACTTGGCTCAGGCTGTAATGATCTACGGGTTCGTGCTCTCAGACGATCAAACCCAGGTTCAAATCAAAGATCAGCGTCTGAATAGTCAACAGATGCCCCCTGAGCAGTACGCCAGTTTGAAAGGATCCTGTCTGCGCTTATTGAACCGATTAGGCCTTGCTGATCGCTACACCAGTTACATTATTAAAGGATTAGCCCGCCTCGGTCGCGAAGATCTCTACCTGTTACACAACATTCGCAGTCTCATTGATCGCAAGCTTGATCAACTCGAAGCTCGTCCCTCCGATGACTCTCTTACTTAACCCTATCGCCACCATTCGCTCCTGCTACCCTGAGCGGTTTGGGATCCCTCGTCAGCCAGGCCTAGTACCTTCGGCCTACGCCGCCATTGTCTTCCCTACATCCGAATCTACTAAACTGGCTCTGCGTGGACTCGATCAGTTTTCCCACATTTGGGTCATCTTTCTCTTTCATAACCAGCCCTTCCGTACTTTCAAACCTCTCGTTCAACCTCCACGTCTTGGGGGTAAAAAAACGATGGGAGTCTACGCCACTCGCAGCCCCAATCGCCCTAATCCCATTGGTCTCAGCACCGTCCAACTGACCCACATTGAAATGGGCAAACGCGAGATCCAGGTTCATATTACGGGCGGTGACTTTCTCGATGGGACCCCCGTCCTCGATATCAAACCTTATGTCCCCTACGCTGACGCTATCCCTCACGCTACTAGTGCCTGGGCCGCGCCGCTAACTCCCTCTTTGCCAGTTACTTGGGATCCTGACGCCCTTGCTAGCCTTGCCAACCATCCCACACTGCAGCCTCTGATCGAAGAGACTCTCGCTCAGGATCCGAGGCCAGCCTACGAACGCGGTAAAGACGGATCCCCTGGTCAAGAGTGGCATATGCACATTAGTCACTTTGATGTCTCTTGGTCTGTCACTGATGGCATCGCCCACATTACCCGGCTCAGAGCTCGCCCAGGGTAGTCCCCACAGCATCACTAACGCCAACGGTGGAGTATCATCATCCGGGTTCATCACGGAGATTAGTATGGCGGGTATAGCGGGATTAGATTTTTTGGATCCGGCGTTGGTGGGATTGCTCTTTGTCGGGACGATCACCGGGGTGTTAGCAGCATTGCTGGGGATTGGCGGTGGATTGTTAATGGTGCCTATCCTCAACGTGTGGGGAGCAACACCTGTGCAAGCCGTGGCCACAAGCTTGGTGGGGATCCTGTTGGGATCAACGGCGGGGTCATATCAGAATTGGCGGATGAATCAGTTGCGCCTTTCGGACGTCCTGTTGCTAGCGTTCCCGGCCATGTTGACGACTGAACTCGGTGTGACTGTGGCTACCCAACTCCCGCCCCGTCTACTCTTATTCAGCTTCGCTGGTCTACAACTGCTGGCGATTTACCTCGTTAATCTCAAAAAATCATTAGTTCACCACCAAGATCACCACCAAGATCAACGCCAAGATCAACACCAAGATCAACACCAAGACCAGCCGCAACACCCTCAATCAGCTGCCACACCAGTTGTGCCGGATCCTCTCCCTGCCCTCGATCCTCAACCGACAGATCTACCTTCAACTGAGGCCCCCCCGAACGATGCTTCTGGTGAACGTGATGATTCTGCAGAGGCTTGGTCCCGATACACAGAGACGGTCCGCCGTGAGATGGAACAACGAGTCCTGCAAACTCAAGCGATTGGGCTTTCTGCAGGAATACTAGCGGGGCTCTTTGGTGTGGGCGGTGGTGTGATTATGGTGCCGCTCCAAATGGTGTTTCTAGGTACGGAAATTAAAGATGCAGTGCGGGTGAGTTTAGGTGCGATTGTCTTGATTGCCACGTCTGCTGTGACTCGTCACGCCTTAGCGGGTAACGTTCTCTGGGGAGCTGGCATTGCCTTGGGATTAGGAACCTTTGTTGGGGCTCAGGTGGGGGCACGTGTGTTAGTCAAGTTGCCAGAACAGGTCGTTGGGATCCTTTTCCGTGGCTTGCTGATTTTTATGGCAGGGTACATGATTTACAGGGGGTTGAGTCTCGAATAAGGGTTGGATCCTCCGCTCAACTGCGCGCGGTCAGTCCGTTTACTGCCATCTATCGAGGTGAATTATGCGTTTAGCTCCATGGTTATCCTCCATCAGTCTTTTGGGTGTCAGTTTACTCAGTGCCTGCGGTAGTCACGTTACCTCTATTGCCCTAGACGCATCGCCCACAGTGGCACCAGGAAGTCCCTCAGTCACCCTCATGGCCACAGATCCCGATCAAATCACCCTCTCCTCCCCTTTGCCTACAGTGACAGCGGGAGACCTGATGATTGAGATCGCCCAGGCAGACTTTCCCGCCACAACACTCCGAATTAGAGGCCTCAACGGTACAGCCACTTTCTCCAAACGGATCTTCTCGCCCCCTGGCACCACGTCCTACCGTGTTGGCTTCTGGGATCCGGCCTCAGCTAGTGTCTCGATGACGGGACTCACTGAGCTCACGATTCCTGGCATTGGCTCTGTATGTACCCGGGTGAAAGGGTGGCGAACTCGGTTCGGTCAGACGTTAGCTACTGACACCACCTGCACGACATCAACCCCGGATCCTGGATTCTCGGGTACGCTCACCCTAGATCGAGTCACATTCACAGCGGACACATTCCTTCTAGGCCAAACCGCGTCTACAGGCGTTGTCGGTTTCGGTCCTGCCTCGGGTCCTCGTGCCCTTTCCACTGATTTCACTGGCCCCGGATCCACTGCTTTCCCCTCCAACGGCATTACAACCGCATTCTGTGGAACGACGCCCTTCTTTGTCGGTGGTAGAGCACCCGTTTTGCTGGTGAACCAGGAGCTAGGCCTAACCAAATTTATCAATCAAGGGATCCTCGCCCCAGCCACCACGTTGGGAACCACTTTGCCTAATAGTATTACACTGGCAGACCAACGCCTCAGCATCAGTCAAGACAGCAATGGGATCCTGCGTTTGCAAATTAGTCCGTCTAACTTTGATGAGCTGTACCGGATCAACTACTTTGAAAGCCGTGAACTCAACTTCCGCCGCGCTCAGTGTGAGGATGAGCTCTCATTTTCCGACTCAACAGTGACCATCGCCGGGATCCTAGGGTCAACCCAACGTTTGTTCACGTTGCGAGGGACAACAGAGGGCATTAACGCCCCCAATCAATCCAATCTGCAAGGCTTTCAACTGACTTCAGACCAGTCTCTTCTCGATGGTTTAGTGGCTACAGCAGATCCTCGTTTTTCCGGTGTCCTGAATTTGCAAGACGTCTCCAGCAACCAGTTGCGAACGGATGCCACCCTCGTGATTGATCAAGTGGGAGGTCGCCAAACTCAAGCCGCTACCAGCATCAGCCCCGGTCAAGGCACCTTATCGAGCCGTCCGCCCTTTGTCACGGGCATTCCCCAACCTGATGGACAAGTGTGTCCCCCAGATCCCAACATCATTTGTGGTCGATTTCAATTCAATCAGCCCTTTGAAGAGACCGCTAGTCCTGATGGATCGGGTGATAACGGCGATGTGTTGGTTATCACGGGTACAGTGACAGGATCCTTCTAGTTGCTCACTCTGCTGCACACTCAGTCTAGCGCACACTCAGTCTGGCGCACACTCAGTCTGGCGCACAAAGGATCCCTTAGGGTCAGAGGGCTGAGCTCACAGGCCTTACTCTTGAAAAATTCAGCAGCTGCAACCTTGAATTTTGAGCTTAGTCAGGATCCTGTTGACCCAGACCTCAATCTGATTCTGAAGCTGCCCAGCATACATCAAAACAACACCGGGTGGCTGGCGGAAATTAATAGCGCTAGACAACCTGACGAGCTTAGTCAAGCTTCTCTGCTATAACAGGATTATTAACGCTTCTTAACAGGATTGTAATGACTGTTACGACTTCTGACTCAGAGACAACAGAAACTACGGAAGCTAGCCCCCTGCGCCGGATCCTTCTGGGCCGTAAACTGACGCCAGAATTGGTTGCGATCTTGCTCGTGTACTTTGTGCAAGGGATCCTGGGGTTATCTCGATTAGCTGTCAGTTTCCTTCTCAAAGACGACCTGGGTCTCAGTCCGGCTGAAGTCTCTGCCTTAACAGGAATTGTGATGGTGCCCTGGATGGTGAAGCCGCTGTTTGGTTTCCTGTCAGATGGGTTTCCAATTCTGGGCTATCGCCGCCGCCCTTATCTTATCTTCGCCGGGATCCTGGGAAGCCTGACGTGGCTGGCCATGGCAACAATTGTCCACTCGGCTTGGCTAGCGGGCACCATGGCAACCTTGAGTTCTCTGTCTGTCGTCATCAGTGACGTCATTATTGACTCATTAGTGGTCAGTCGAGCCCGTCACGAATCCCAAGGAGAGGCAGGATCCTTGCAATCCTTGTGCTGGGGAGTCTCTGCAGCCGGAGGGATCCTGACGGCCTATTTGAGTGGTTTCCTCCTGGAATACTTCAGTGTCCGAGTTGTCTTTGCCATTACAGCCACATTTCCCCTGTTAGTTGCCGGCACGGCTTGGTTAATTGACGAGCAACCGGTAACGGAGTTGTTGTCCGTCCAAACCGTGAAGCTACAGATCGCTCAGGTGTACCGAGCCTTGACCCGCAAAGTAATTTTCTGGCCCACTGCCTTTCTGCTGTTATGGATGGCGACCCCCCGAGCTGAATCTGCTTTTTTCTACTTCATCACCAACGATCTCGGCTTTCATCCTGAGTTTTTGGGTCGGGTGCGTTTGGCAACGAGTGTGGCTGCCCTGATAGGAGTGTTTATTTTCCAAACATTTCTAAGAAATATCTCCTTTCGGAAGTTGTTTTTCTGGGGCACCTTGGCCTCTGGGATCCTGGGGATGACTGCGTTGCTATTAGTAACTCATGCTAATCGCACCTTAGGTATTGATGATCAGTGGTTTGCCCTTGGTGATGATGTGATTCTCACGGTGGCTGGGGAACTAACCTTCATGCCCTTCTTAGTTATGGCGGCGCGCTTGTGCCCTCCCGGCGTTGAAGCTGCGTTCTTTGCATTATTGATGTCAGTTGCCCATTTAGGGAGCTTTTTCTCACGTGAGTTGGGTGCTGTGCTGACGCATCTACTAGGGGTGACAGAAACTAATTTCACAAACTTGTGGCTTCTCGTCTTGATCACAAACCTCTCCACTCTGTTGCCTTTACCACTGGTCCGTTGGCTCCCGGATGGGGATATTCCTGCTGAGGCTCGGTCATCATTGGAACCATTGTCCGACTCCCAACCCGAATCGCTCCGGATCCCGATAGTTGATACTTGGATGCAGCGCTGGTTCTCACATAGACCGGTTGAATCCGAGTCATAAATCCGAGTCATAAATCGGAAGGGAGCACCTTATCTCAGCAGGATGAGTCCAGAGACTTAGCGCACCCGTAATTCAACCCAGTCAAAGGCTAGGGTCGCACAGACCTCAAGAGTAGAGTGTTTACCAATAGAAAGCATAAGTCGAGTTATATTTGAAGTTCAATGGAGCGTCTTGTCCCCATCTGCACCATAAGGGATCCATGCACAGATTCAGGGTAGATCTCGGGCATTTATCGGGTAGAGATCCCCTATTCCTGTACTATTTATTGTACGTGGCCCCACACTACTGTTTTGTAAGATTTTTTCCACAATGCTGACTGTTCTCTCGCGTCTCGCTGCCCTTGCTCTCGCACCCTTGCGCCTAGTTCAAGGCTACTGTCGACACTATCAACTGAGTTTAGGATCCCTAAATCTAACGGCTCTGAGCTTGGTTCTGGCGATGAGAGTCTGTCTCCTCGGGAGTTTAGACAGTGTTCTGACCCCAGCCTGGGCATCGACGGTTGTCAATCCAGAGTTTACGGCCTATGTCACTTCTCTTCAAAACCAAACAGCGGTTAGTTTTGAACAGTCAGCGATCCTAGCTCACCATCGACCCGATATTGTTAACTATCAACCGCTCTACCAACCTAAGCCTCGCCCAGATATTCTCCTTTCTCCTGGCTTTCATGACCGTCGCCGCACCCTAGCCGTTAATCTAGGACTCAAGCGTCATCCTGATCTGCTTAATGTCATTCCCCAATTAGGTCAGTACCTGCTCAAAGATGGTCGGGTGATTGTCCGAACTGTGGCTGATGATCCGCAGACGGACGTATGGATCACCGGAGATTTCAATAACTGGGTCTATCCTGATGAGGACTACAAGTTCGAGGTAGATCCTGATAATCCGTACATTCGAACGTTGATCCTACCGCCACCAACAGATCCTGAAGGGTATCACTTACAGTACTATGCCCTTGTACGGGGAGCTCCAGGTGGGTCTCACTACTTAGTTACGGATCCGGCCTCTAATCTGATCTCAACACCGGTGTTCTACCATCGATTTATTCAAAATACTGACCGGGAGAATCCACTGCGCCCCCTAGGTGATCAGCAGATCATGCCCTTATCGGTGTTCTGGTTCCCTCCCAATGCTCTAGATCAGGAATCCCCGTCTCCTGTGACCTTACCCTATCGGCAAAATATCGGTGAAACCGCCTATGTCTCCCTCACCACTGATCTGACAACCTATATTGCCAATTTCACTTGCTCCAATCCCCACTCCAAGTTCTACGGTAGGCCCGGATCCGTCTTCGTGAATGAGACCTATAAGTTTGTCTCCGAGTGCAACGTTGCAGAGCATATTGCGGGAGAAGGCTACAACGCCGTTCAGTTCTACCCCAACGTGGCTACCGAAACTCATGCGGACCAACGTCAACCCACTGAAATGATTCCGGATTGGCGCTACTGGTATCTGATTCGACAGTATATGACGGCCGGGCAGTCTGATCAGGGAACACCGAGTGAATACCGGCAAATGTTGCAAGCCTTCAACCAAGCCGGATTGACAGCGGTCGTTGACTTCGTGTTTGCCCACAATGCTCAACCCTATGTCGGTGGCACGTTCTATCCTGAGGTGTTGATGGGGCTAGCCGGTCAGGGCTTTTTGTCAGATCGTCAAACTGAATGGGGAACCTTGCGACCCAAATTCGATAACCCTGGTTTTCAATTGTTGATGAAAGAGGCCCTGATCAAGTTCTTCTATGAGGGCTATGAAGGCGTCCGGATGGATAACGTCGATGGAGTGAGCTGGGAACCTGGAGGCGAGTCCTTCATCAGGGAATTGGCGTGGGCGATGACGCTACGGGATCCATCATTTGAAATTATTGGAGAGATGTACAAGCTCTTTGATAACCGAGTCATTTCACCCGCTTACACCCTAGGTTACGGAAACCGAGGATCTGGGTTAGCTGTGGGCTACACTGATGACTTCAATGCTCGTCTATCAAAGATTGCTCGCAAAAACCCCAATGAGTATTCGCTGTTCAATGTTGCGGAGTACTTACGTAATCCTTGGCGATGGCTCGATGTTCATGGCTGGCGTCCAGATGATATCAACAATATACGGGATCCAGATGATATTCATGGCACATACCCGGTGGAAGGCTTAGCAACCGGACCGGAACACTCAGAAGGTAAACTGATGACGTTCACGGCCTTGAAACTGAGTGCAGGCAGTTACTACATTGATGCAGCTCAGGTCTTCACCTTGCAAGGAGGTAACTTAGAAACTAATGGGGCCGTTCAATGGCAAAACTTGAGCAATCCAGGCATTGCAGGGTTGCATCGAGCGGTGGTGGACTTCCGGTCATTGATTGCCCACAGCCCATTCCATGCTTGGTATAACCAACACCATCACAATGAAAAATGGTTGGACGATGTTAATAAGGTTATTGCCTTTGAATACTGGGACCCAGCAACGAGTCTCTATCGACACATTGTGATCAATATGACCGAAAAGGCACTCTTCGATTATGAGATTGAGCAAGTTCCGTTTCCTCAAGGGACACCGCTCAAAGTAGTTTATCGTTCTGGTGTAGAGAAATATCTCGGATCCTTACCGAACAGTGCCATTGGTGAGACCTTGGAAGTGGGAGGGGTCCGTAATGTTAACCACAAGTTCTCGATTCCCCACGGGTTGCAACGGTATGAAGTCGTTGTGATCGATGAAGTGCCTAGTGAAGCTTAGCATCCTAGCCTGAGCAGTCCTGGAGTGAAGCAGATTATAGCTGCCCAGCTCCAGTTCACTTCATTCAGGGCACAAAGAGCGTTAGGGCGAATAACCAATCCAAGGGAAGCAACCGGCAGAGACACAACTTTCATATTCCCTATCGACGACTACACTGCTCTTTGCGCCTTTCATGCAAAAGGAATATCAGTTGTGAACAGAAAACACTTCAAGAGGGGTATCCATGATGGCTCCTGCCAGAATAGATGTACATTAATCCCTAGCGAGGCACTGGGATCCCATTGATTGTCAACTGATGGGTCTTGCTAGGATAGTCTGAAAGGCTCAAAGATAAAGATCGGGCCCCCCGCAAACTGGCAACAGGAACTCTGACGCTCCCCTGATAGACCTGGCCATTCGCAGGGACATCACCGGGGAGGCCTTGGGTAGACACCTGTAGCGGACGTCCTTTGTCATCGGTTACACGCATAAAGCTGTAGAGGAACCGTACCACCTCAGCCGTGTTGTTTTGAATCGCGACATTGAGCACTAGTTGATCTCCCTGTTCTTGAACAGAGAATACTTGCATTGTGACAGCCCCTGGATTCGGA
>CAYUEE010000035.1:0-7724 GCA_964443615.1 uncultured bacterium
ACGGGATCCTGTGTGCAGCTCGGAGCGATCAATGAGTAGCATCAGGGATCCTGTGTGCAGCTCGGAGCGATCAATAAGAAGCTAGTCGGATCCGTTGCCCCATTGTGAGGGAGCTTTGGCAGTCTCACCGTTAAAGTTTGATTGCTATGTATCTAGTGGCTCTAGCCAAATTCTAGGGCTGGGCTGGGCGGTTGATAAACACCCTGTGGACTAACAGGATCCAGATAGCGACTAGGTCAAAGCTGTCTTGATTGCCTGTTTCAACGCAGCAACGTCGGCTCCTAGAATCTCTCCACCCGCCACAACGTGCCGGCCACTAACCCAGACATCACTAATCGCTTGAGTGGGGCGGCCTAAGATAACGAGTCCAATTGGATCCGTCATAGGCATCATGGCAAAACAGGTGTGATCGTACAGGACCGCATCGGCATAGGATCCGGGGGTGAGGGATCCGAGTTTGTCAGCAAGATCGATCCCTTTGGCACCGCCAACTGTGGCTAGATGAAGAGCTTGGCGAGCAGTGGGCCAGTATTGATAGTCAGGCTCGCGGACTGTGTGGAGGATACAGGCTAGCTTGATGGCATGGAGGAGATCCTGAGAGTCATTGCTAGCACTGCCGTCTGTGCCAATGGCGACGTTGATGTCATTTGCGAGATATTTCAAAATGGGAGCAATTCCGGCCCCAAGGCGGAGATTACTGATGGGATTATGGACAACGGTGGATCCTGAGCGGGCCAAGCGGTCAATGTCACTATCTGTCAACCAGATGCAGTGAGCCAGAGAGGTGGTGGCACCCAGGTAGCCGAGTTGATCAAGGTATTCGACGGCGCTACAGCCAAAGGTTTCTTGGGCGTAGTGTTGTTGATGCTTCGTTTCGAGTAAATGGGTGTGGCGGCAGAGAGTGTGGGTTTGACTGAGGTCGAGGCAGCCTTCCCATAGCTCACGAGTGCAGGCGTGGAGGCCAGTGGGGGCAACCATGATATGGATCCCTTCTTCAGGGCGGTGGAATTGCTGAACGGCAGTAGCGAGGAAGGCTAGCAGCTCTTGAGTATCGCCAGCCCGAGGATCGGCACCCCCTTGATCTGCGAGGAGAGGAGCGAGGAAGGCCCGGATCCCAATTTCACGGTAGGCGCGGTCGGCTGCTGCAAGGGTGTCGAGTTCTTGTCCGGGGATGACGGGGAGATGATCGACAACGGTGGTCCCCCCAGATAACAGGATCTCAATGGCGGTGACTTGAGCGCTGAGGTAGACCTGTTCCAGGCTAAGGGGAGGTGCCAATTGTTGAAGCCATAGTTCGAGGGGGAGGAGCGGCAGGGTGCCCCGTTGCCAAATGCCGTTGGAGTGAGTGTGAGCGTTGACACAGCCGGGGAGGACCAGTTGATTCTGACATTCGATGACGGTAGCGTTGTCTGGGGTGGGAAGCTCGGAGTCAATGGCGGTGATGTGCTGGCCCTCAAACTGGAGTCTGACGGAGGTATAGCCCGTGTCGGTGGGGATCAAGGCTTGATTGAGGAGGATACTCATGGGAAACACTCAGGATCAAGGTCGATTAGAACTCATCGCCAGCAGACGCACGGTCGGGCCATCGGGCGAACTCCACTCGATAGTACTGGATCCCTTGACAACTGGCGATGGAAGGGTGGTGACCCTAAGCAGATAAGTGACCGGAGCCTTAGCACAGGCTTATGAAAGCCGAAAACTCAGTTTGAATTGCTGCTTTAGCCCAGTGAAGATAAAACCAATGTGCCGGACCTCTCGCCTCAGTTCAAGTTCTGAAGCAAACGGTCGATACTTCATGATGTCTTCAACAACTTCAGAGGCATACTTCTCCCCCAAACCGGATACCCAAGGTAGCTTAGCTAAAAGGCTCTGTTGGTCTTCCACGTTGATGGCCAGTTCTTCCTGGGCGGGGAGTAGATACTGAATGGTTTGAGTGATGGAGACTTCGAGTCTGGATAGGGTTTGCTCAATGGTTTCAACTCGTTTTTGGAGCGGGAGAATATCTACGGTTTGGGAGGATCCGTCTGCAGCAGGCTCCAATGATTGGAGGTGCTCGGTTAATCCCACCGCTGCTCGATCAACCTGAATGCAGTGAGCCCGCTTAAATTCGGCTTGGCGACAAGCTTCGTAAATCACACGCCCTTCAACTAACAGGTAATCATTGAGCTGACGTTCGAGCACGAGTATCGGGATCCAGTTTCGACCGATCTCACGGAGGGCTGGCGCGAGTTGAGAGGCGGATTGGGCTTCCTGCTCCGTGATGGGAGGATCCGGATGAATATTTTTAAGAGCCGTAACAATCAATTCACCATCTTGCAGTACAGGCATATCTAATTCAACCTCCCACCCAGTCAGTAAATGCAGTCAACAATCAGTTTAAACTGTTTCGATGACTTTGAATTTGGTCGACGGAAAACCACTGGTGTTCCATCATTAGCTGAACCTGGCATATCTGCATAATTACCCAGAGTCAAGACGGTGATATCTGAATAGATAGGCTGGAGAGCTTCCCTGACACGTTTTTTGGATTCTGTCTAGTGCCTCATTAGTCGATGCTTTGGGATTAACGATACAACCTTCCACAACCGGTGGCGTCATCCCCTCAGCGAGAAAATCATCAGGGTAGAGAAGCTCTGAAATAACTCGTTTAGCTGCTTCTAGTGAGAAGCTATCAGTATCAACGGGTAGAACGATAGCATCAGCAGCACATGCGGCAGGTCTCCCCATCCCGGTCCAAGAGGGTGAAGCATCAATGAAGATATAGTCATACTGCTTGAAAAAAGGTTGGCTGAAAAGTAGAAGTAGAGAGCTATCGTTTATAGTGGCTTCCTGGCCTCTACCTTTCCTTCTCTCGATAAAAAGCATAGACTTATCACCTGGAATAACATCAAGAGAAAGTTCCTGGCTGGGGCTAAGTAAACCTGTCCTGACATCAAATCTACGGGTTCTAACAAGCTGACTGTAGTCTATTTCTCCAAGCCCATCTGTTGCATCGGAAAGTGCTGCCATTACGTCCACAAAGGGCTTATATTCTGTAGGACCTGGTAGTCCCAATGCTCGATTCAAATCACCTTGAAGGTCAAAGTTGAAGAGGAGGACTTTCATAGGCGTAAAATCTGGAATTCAAGAGCAGTATCTATTCAGTATTTCTCCTCAAACCGGATCCATTCCCTCTCCATCAGCTGTAAAAACGCCTCTCGAAACCGGGGGATACTGAACCGATTGGCGTTCTCACGGATCCGTTGGGTCTCAAACCTGTACTGGCCTGATTCAAATTCATCCACTGCCGCTTTCAAACTCGACACCGACTGCTCTGGAAATAGGATCCCTGTTTCTCCATGAACTACCGTTTCGGTTGACCCCCCTCGCCCATACGCAATCACTGGAGCGCCAGCCGCCTGTGCCTCCACTGTCACAATGCCAAAATCCTCCTGCGCCGCAAACACAAACGCTCGAGCTCGCTCTAAATGATCCTTCACCACCTCAAATGGTTGAAACCCCAGTAATGTCACATTGGATCCGGCTCGCTCGGCTAATTCCTGGAACCCTGGCCCCGTTCCAATGACAATCAATGTCCTCTCTGGCCTCTGGTTAAAGGCTTCAATAATGAGATCCATCTTCTTATACGGCACAAACCTCGATACCGTTACGTAAAAGGTGTCTCTCTCTTCCCTTGCTTCAAACAAATGGACTCGCACAGGCGGATAAATCACCACCGAATCACATCCATAGGTCTTACGGATCCGTCTCCCGACAAACCGCGAATTAGCCACAAACTGATTCACTCCATGTCCCGTACGGCTATCCCACAACCGCATGTAATGAAGGATCCCTCGGGCCAGCCATCGGCCCCGCCTCATCTCGCTTAAATATTGATGCTGCAAATCCCACGCATACCGCATCGGTGTATGACAGTAACACACATGCAACTGATCGGGTCCCGTCAATACTCCCTTTGCTGTCGCCGTCGAACTGGAAATTACAACATCATACGCTGACACATCTAGCTGCTCAATCGCCAACGGCATCAATGGTAAATACAACCGATATTGCTGCTTTACCCCCGGAAACCCTTGTAAGAATGATGTAGTCACCGACCTCCCCCCCAACATGCCCCGCGCAGGATGCGGTAGGGAATCCAAAAAAATAAACACATCCGCGTGGGGGAATTTATGTAGAATCTGGTCCACTTCCTGCGCGGACCCGGCATACGTCATTAGCCACTCATGCACCACAGCAACCCGCAACGCCGCCAAACGAGTCCCCGACATTTCGTTATCCACCATAGACTTCTCAATCCCTCTCATGGTCAGGATCCTACTCTTCAGCCAGTCAGCTAGCCTAAAATGGTACACTGCACTGGAGCCGTCAACTCTGCCTCAACCCACATCATCACCCCAGATTTGAACCCAATTTGAACCTGATTGAAACTAGGAACACGAGTATGACCTTCATCGATATTGCCGGTGTCCCCCACTACATCCAATGGGTCTGCAGCACCCCCGATGGCCCCAGCGGATCCAAGCCCATCATGCTCTTTGTCCACGGTTGGGGTGGCTCCACACGCTCCTGGGAACCTGTGGCCCAGTCTCTCACGGATTTCTGCGACTGTCTCCTTTATGATATGCGCGGCTTCGGACGCTCTCACAGCCTCCCCCCCAGCTCAGACGGGATCCGCAATCCCAAGTATGCAATGGAAGCCTTTGCTACCGATCTCATTGAACTGATTGAAACGCTCGACCTCAACCATGTCATCATCAATGCCCATTCGCTCGGTGCCACAGTCGGACTTCTCGCTGCCAGCCTCACCAACCCTCGCATTGAGCGTCTTATCCTCACCTGTAGTGGCATCTTCAAGTACAACAGACTAACATTCACTCTCTTTCACCAAATTGGTGGATTTGTGACCTCTTACCGTCCTCGCTGGCTGCAACGGATCCCTACTGTCGATCGCTTCTTCATGCTTCGCTTTCTCCACCAATCTATTCCTAGCCACCTCAGCCGCAATATCTTTGAAGACTACCTTCTCGCTGAAGCCACCACCGTCCGTGCCACCATTGAAACGGCTGTCAGTCTCCAAGCCAGTCAATCGATGCCCCAAGCCTTCTCCAATCTCGCCATTCCCACCCTCCTGATTTCCGGAGAAAAGGACCAGATCATTCCCCCTCGTTTAGCGCTCCAAGCCGTTGGACTCAATGAACGGATCCATCACGTCATCATGCCCAGAGTCGGTCACTTCCCAATGTTGGAGGATCCGGATGCTTACTTATCTCTTGTGCGCTCGTTTGTGGCGGATCCGGTAACGGCTTAATCAGAGATGGGTTGGCAGGGATTGAATAGGTCCATCTGTGAGAGTCCGATTCCGTTCTGTAAAGTACTTGAGTTCCACTTGGTGGGCTCCTCTCTACCCCATCTAACGGCCCTAGGTGTCCCCGAGCACAATTAGCTATCTCTTTCAAGAGGGAATACAGTACGGGTATGATAAAGAGGTACTAATGTCAGGGGTCACAATGGCCAGATCCAGAGATCGACGGCTATTCCTAGGGATGAGCGGGGTGCTAATGGCACTCACCGCTTGTGGCTCCTTGCCAACCGCGACCGGATCCTTGCCGATTCCTCCCAACCTGAGTCTGGACGGTAACTCTGCGGCGACACCGGCCCCCCCTGTTGCGACATCAACTCCATTA
This sequence comes from uncultured bacterium, assembly GCA_964443615.1. GTDB lineage: Bacteria > Cyanobacteriota > Cyanobacteriia > Thermostichales > Thermostichaceae > CAYSWV01. The sequence goes on from CAYUEE010000035.1 coordinate 5,688, forward strand.
GTTCTTAACTCCTCACTCCGAAGCCAACTTAATCTAACGGGTCAGGAACTGGCTCTCTTTGTCCGCCTGTTAGACGGAGACCTAGTTGCCCAGCTTCCCGGTCCAGACGTCGCTCGGTGGATTTCCCCAGACGGTGAGTGGCCCGGCATTGAAGGCATTGATGTCAGCCTTGCCGTTGGAGACTACCGCGAAACTGCCACAGCCCGTCTCCGCTTTGATCAACCAGCGACTTTCACGTTTGCTGACATTCCTGCCGGATCCGTTGCTGAACTGACTGCTACTGCGTTCTCTGGTCCTCACACCCTTGCTGCCGGAGACTTAACGTTTGACCTTGCCCCTGAGGACGGTGAGGATCCTGCGGTAGCGGCTCTTGAACTGTTATCCCTTGATGTTCCCCTACTGAAGAGTGTGCAAGTTAGAGGAGGACCCGTCCCCACAACTGAAGGCCATACCGTTCAGCAACCTCTTCCTCTCGAAACGCTCATTCTTACTGGCGAGACACTTGACCAAGTTACGCAAGTTCTGTTCACCATCCCGCCGATTAGCCAACCCACAGACGCACCTCGCCAACAACTGACAGCTCCCATCCTAAACCAAACGGCTACAGAATTGACGGTCCAACCCCCTGCTACTCTCGCCTTGGAAACCAGCACCCTTGCGGTTGAGACTGCTGATGGCTTGGGCTTAGGGAACTTAGATGTGACTTGGTTATCCCCCACGACTTCTAGCAGTACCGTTTCCACCCTCATCACCCAGGAACCCAAGTGGCAGGTTCAACCGATCGATATTCAGCCGAATCCTTCAAACCCAATTGAACTAGAATCGCCCAGTGCCGTGATCGTGGATGATTCAGGATCCCTCTATATTGCTGATAGTGCTCGCCATCAAATCCTGATGTTGAACACAGACGGTGAGCTCACCATCATGGCTGGCTCTGGAGAGGCTGGATTTCAAGACGCTGAGACGCTCCTTGCAGAATTCGATACGCCGGTAGCTCTGGCGTTTGATCGGGATGGATCCTTACTGGTGGTGGACCAGGGAAACCATGCGATCCGCCGCATTGATACTGAAGGATCCGTCTCTACAGTGGCGGGTCGAGGGAATCCCGGCTATGCCGACGGACCTGCGGCTGATGCTCGCTTTCGGGATCCAGCAGGGCTAGCTGTGGGAGTTGATGGCCTCATCTATGTTGCGGATGCAGGGAACCATCGGATTCGCCGCATTACGCCAGAGGGCCTCGTGGTGACATTTGCAGGCTCCGGTCGGGCTGGGTTTGAAGATGGGGTAGGGATCCTGGCTCAGTTGGATACGCCAGTCGCGCTGGATTTTGACAATCAGGGGCGGCTCTGGGTGATTGATCAAGGGAATCATAGCCTGCGCCACATTTCAATTACGGGTCAGGTCAATACCGTTACAGGCGGAGAGTCTGGATTTCGAGATGGATCCTTTGCTGAGGCCCAATTTGATCGACCGTCCATGTTAACGATTACGCCGGACGACATGATCTGGCTAGCGGACCAGGATAACCATCGGATCCGTCAGCTATCCCTCACCACTCAGCAGGTCATAACCTTTGCGGGTACTGGCCAACCTGGATTTCGGAATGGCCCTGTTGCCCAAGCTCAGTTTGATCACCCAGCGGCCCTGAGTTTAACTGATGACAAGGCCTTGGTTGTGATTGATAGGACCTCACCCACGCTTCGAGAAGTGTTTCAACCGAAACCGCTCAATCAAGTGGGGTTACGAAATTAGCAACAGATCCTATGCATCAAGATTGAGATCCATTTCTGTCGGTCAAAGTTCAAGCAAACGGATCCGATTATGTGGCCAGGTCTCTGCTGCCTGTTCAGCCCAATCTAAAGATCCTATTGAGTCCCTGGTAAACTCCCAGTGGCAGAGTCTACGGCCTTAACCCACTGGTCCCATCGGATCCAGCACTGGTCAATAACCCGGTGGCACCAAGTTCGCAACCTCCTTGACTTAGATCCGTTAGGCACAAAAGATCCGTTAGGCACAAAAGATCCGTTAGGCACAAAC
>CAYUEE010000035.1:7824-36242 GCA_964443615.1 uncultured bacterium
AGATCCGTTAGGCACAAAAGATCCGTTAGGCACAAAAGATCCGTTAGGCACAAACTGCAGAGAAATCTCTAAAGCCCAAGCCCAAGCCATCATGAGTGGGGCAGATAGCAGTAAGTTGACTGAGGTTGGTTTCTGTCCCTCTGACCCTCACTTCTGACCCGCACTAAAGGAGTGCTGTCCAATCCCATGAGATTCAATAGGAGGATTAGCGACAGGATCCTTAACACTTTCCCCCCCTTGAGGTAATCCGAAAGTAAAGCCATCACTCAGGAGGATCCGTTATCCTAAATCAGGTTGGCATTAGCCTTCTGTCACGCTTAATTCACTCACTCACCCAGATAGAGATTCCATGAGAATCCCTAGTCCATCGTTTCTATTCGTTCTTACCCTGGCGCTGTCGAGCCCTCCGGCTCAAGCCCTCCCGTTTTTTGATTTAGCTCAGGCTGATCTGGCTCAGGACCCGTCTGACCAGGATCTCTCTGACCAGAATCCCCCTGACCAGGATCCCTCTAATCCAGATTCGTCTGCTCAGGACCAATCTAATCAGGGTTTACCTAATCAGGATCCTGGAGCCAGCATTGAGGTTACCCCCTCACCCAACTCTACAACCCCAGATCCTTCACCAGGGGATGAGATTGCTGATGAAACTGATATGCCTGAACCCACCCCTGCTCCGACACCCTTGATTGTGGTGGATCCAGACAAGATTCCCTTTGAGCTCCAAGCTAGACCTGAGATCTATTCTGGGTATGTTGTCACTGACTTGAATGGATCCCTAGCTGGGATCATCCCATTTGAAGATCCAGAGATCCCCCTCGATTTATTCTCGGAGTCCGACACGTCATTGAGTGAACCGACACCGATTACAGCGGTTCCTTTGACCAGTGGTGCGGATCGGATCGATGTCATCGTGGCTGGGGACGACCAGCTTGTTGCGGTTGGATTGTTAGAGGACCAAGTGGTTGAACTTGTGAATTTGACCTCACAGGAACGGCTATGGCAAGTCCCTGTTGGGTTTGCGCCTGGTGTCGTCAAGATGGATCCTGAACAATCACTGGTCTACGCGTCGGGCCCGAATGCTCCGGGCGTGGTGGTGCTGGATCTAGAAACGGGAGAATTGATTCAAGCCTATGGCCTACCTGGTGGTGTCTTCGATCTAGCTGTTGATGTGGCCGCTCGTCGGGTGTTTGCCACCATGCCCTCAGCTCAAAGTGTGGCGGTGATTGGTTTGGATCAACCGGAGGCCCGCAATCTGCCTCTGCCCGGCTCCCCACTAGCGATAGCCTATGACGAACAGGAGCGGCGGTTGTTCGTATCGTTGGGGGAAGAGGATCCGTTGAGTCTGTTGGTGGTAAATCCCGACAATGGCGAACTGTTGGCCCGATGGCGAAGTGGAGGGACACCTGAAGATATGGCATTGGATCCTGTGCAGCAGCAGCTCGTAGTGCTCAACTCTGGAAGCCAGGATCTCTCCGTGATTGATTTGGCCAGTAATGGACAAGAAGTGCGCCGCATTGGATTGGAATGGCGGCCTACTCGGGTAGCGCTATCTCCTGGAGGAGATTTTGCCTACGTTACCTCTCGTGACAGTGATCGATTACAACTTGTCAACCTCACGATGTCTCGATTAGAGGACACTTACGACATTGGTACGCAACCCACCGGGATCCACACCTTGCCCTCTGAGTCGGAGCAAGGGATCTTGGTGGTGGAAGCTGGAGTGCCACAGTTGCAATGGTTCAGTTTTGGCCGCGCGCCGCTGCAAATTGTGCGAAAAGCAGTAGACCCACCGCAAGGGAGTGGTGCGATTGCGGGTCAGGTGGTAGATATTGCTGGTAACCCGGTGTCCAGTGGAACAGTACAAGTGGCCTCGACACCCACGTTTGCAGGGATCCAGCTCCCCCTACAAGAGGATGGAACTTTTTTGGTGACCCAATTGCCAGAAGGGATTCACTTATTGGATGTGACAGTGCCGAATTTTCCGCCGACTTCAACGCAGGTACAGGTTCGGGCTGGCTTCGTGTCCACTCAATCAATCCGGCTACCACCTGGTGTGCCCGATGGTGAGGCCACAGGCATTGGTTTGCTCCCGGATGCCCCCTCTTTTTCAGATGTATTGGCCAATCATATAAAGCCCGCGTTAGAAGAGCTTCTACCCGGGCGAAACGTTCTTCTCCTAGATGGGCCGTTAGGACCCAGTGAAGAGTTTGAAGAGTTAGCTCCTTTAACGGAGAACCTGACCCTGCTCGATCGCGATGAACGCTACACCGATGATCTGGCGAAACTTCAAGTTATCGGCAACACACTAGGACTGCGCTACATTCTGCTCACGCAAGTACAAGCCTCTCGAGAATACAGCCGGCGGGGAAATGCCTTGCTCAATACTGCCGTACGATTTTTCGCGCCTGTGGTGCCTGTTCAGATTCCCAATTTCACCCCCAATCAGTTACGGAGCCGTGGGCTAGTGGTGGTGGTGGACCTGTACCAAGACCGGCCTGGTGACCAAGCTCAGTACTACGAAGCCTATGGTCGTGATGATGTCGGGGGCCAACCGATGTTTGAAGACGCGGCAGCAGGACTCTTTCGGTTGCAAGCCCGCAACATGGTCCCTACTTTCGTTGAACAGTGGCAGTCTACAGATCCATTCAATATCGAAGTGCCCCCTGAACTGGCTCCAGAGCCTACAGAGCTTCAACCCAATGGCCTGCAATTAGAAGCCGCTCCAAGCTCAGAGGAGGGAAGCTAACCATGAGACTGATTACGCGTTGTTATCCCACTGGGGGAGTTCAACTCATGCTTAAGATCTTTAAGTTGGAAAGGATCCTCTGGCTTTTACTCAGCCTGTCTGGGATCCTACTTCCATCTGTGAGCTGGGCTCAAACTTCACCCGAACCGACCCCGTCGCCCCCGACTCCATTTCCAGTTGAAGAATCTCTATCTAACTTGTCACCTTATGAGGCAACCCCTGAGCCATCCCCAGAATCGCTACAACCTACGCTGCCTGACGCTGAACTAGATCCAGTTAGTAAACCAACACCGCAAACGGCAATTCAAGCTCCTATTCCATCACCGATTCAGCCATCAACCTCTCAACCTACAGACCCACAACCTACAGACCCACAACCTACAAACCCACAACCTACAAACCCACAACCTACAAACCCACAACCTACAGATCCCCAGCCTTTGACTGTCCAGGATCCTGCCAGCTCTACCCATGTAGAGGGAGATTCTAATAGTGATGCAGGTCGTATCATCGGCCAAGTGTTTAATGAACTAGGACAACCTGTTTCAGCTGCAGAAATTCAACTGATGCCGGTCAAGAATCCTGACGATGGAGACACTCTTGACCAGGGAGAGGATCCTGAAGAGGGTGGGGATCCTTTATTTATGACGGATGCGAGGGGAGGCTTTGAACTGAGTACGATCACAGAGGGTCAGTGGCAGCTGATCATCTCACATCCCGAGTATGAGCGGCTGGTGACCTCGATTTGGATTCAAGATGGCTTTACGACGCCCGTAGATGTGGTCTTAGAGACACCACTTGTGAAACAACCCCGCACTCGCCTGGGAGTCTTGGGCGTGGGAGGGTTGGATCATACACAAGAGTTAGGGCAACGATTGGCCACAGAAGCGGTCAGACAGGGATTGGTGCCGCGTCGTGATGATGTTGTCCCCTTGGACAATCGGAGATTACGACCTGTACTCAAAAAAGTAGGTCACCCTCTGTACGAGCTGTTTGAATGGGATCGTCGCCGACCAGAAGCGGTCAGTGAATTCTTTGACTATCTGGGGCTAGAGTCCATTGTCATTAGTCGTGTGGATGTTCTCAGTCGTCCGTCATCTCCCACAGAGATAGAGTTGAAATCTCGAAGTCGCCTAGAGCTGTGGCGTTTGGATCCTGAGGGTAACTTGCAGGTTGATGTGCTCGCTGAAGCCAGTCGGTCCGCTACAGAAATCAATGATCTCAACTCATCTGAGGTAGCCCAACTGTATCAGATTCAAGTGACACAGATGGCCGAAGAGGTTGGCAGTCGCTGGCAGGAGGCTAGTCCCCTGGCAAGCTATGTTGAACTAGATCCTCCTTCCAGTACGCCTAGCTCTGATGGCTCCCCTGCTTCAACACTGGATACGACGGTGGAACTGCGGATCCCTGAGACAGCATCGATCCCTGAACCTGAGGATCCTGTGGGAGACCCTACCCCTGAACCTACGCCAGAATCGACTCCAATCCCCGAGCCCGACCCGACAGCTCCCTCAGTGGATCCTGAGCCTGCTACTCGTGTATCTGAGTACGGACGTGATTGAAGCTCAATTATTCAAAGCAAATTGACTGACGAATGGGTGTGTTGTCATCCACAGTATCGGAGCTGTCAGTAGGATATCTAGGAGAGGAATGGATTACGGGATACAATTCGGGGGTGAAATCAATTGCTATCCTTCTCATACGATTATCAATAGGTTGTCAGTAGGTTGGGGAAGACTTTAGCGTTAGGGTTGTACTGTGATCGATATCGACAAGCTCTCCAAGCATTTCGGCGGCATCCGGGCGGTTGACAACTGCTCCTTTCGGCTGGAACGTGGGCAGATTACAGGCCTAATTGGACCTAATGGAGCGGGTAAGACCACTCTTTTCAATATGATGGCAGGATTCATCAAACCCACGAGTGGCCGGATCCGGCTAGAGGGTAACGACATCACAGGCCTCCCCTCTCATCAACTATTCCATCTAGGATTAGTCCGCACTTTCCAGATTCCGCGTGAATTTGGTCGGATGACTGTTTTGGAAAATCTGATGGTGGTGCCTCCTGCTCAACTTGGAGAGCACCTCATCGCCTCCTGGTTACGATGGATACACGTGCAACGCCAGGAACGACGGATCCGTCATCAAGCTGAAGAGGTGCTGGAACACCTGAACTTATCCCATGCTCGCAATGAATTAGCAGCGAATCTATCAGGTGGTCAAAAAAAGCTCTTGGAACTGGGTCGTACCATGATGACTGATGCCAAGGTAATTTTGTTAGATGAACCAGCAGCAGGCGTGAATCGGACTTTGCTAGCTCAACTGTCTGAATTTATTCAATATTTGAATCGTGAACGCGGATGTACCTTTTGCATTATTGAACATGATTTGGACTTGGTTACGCAGTTGTGTGATCATGTCGTTGTAATGTCACAAGGCACTGTGCTGACACAAGGTGTCATGACTGAAATTCGGCAAGATCCTGAGGTTCAATCAGCCTATCTCGGTAACATCCCTGTTGAAACCTCTGGAGGATCCCGACCATGAGTCTGCTGCAGATGCGGTCTGTTTATGGTGGCTATCAGGGCGTAGATATTCTCAAAGGGATCAATGTAACTGTAAACCCTCAAGAAATTGTGGCTATCATTGGTCCTAATGGTGCAGGTAAATCAACGGTGTTGAAGTCGCTGTTTGGCTTAGTCAGTATTCGTGAAGGTATCATTCATCTGGATGGTCAAGATATTACCCATCTCCGTACCGATCAGCGGGTCAAGGCAGGCCTCTGTTTTGTCCCTCAAACGAATAATGTTTTCCCCTCGCTCTCCGTTCAAGAAAACTTAGAAATGGGGGCCTATGTTCGGACAGACAATTTCACCACCAAACTAAACTATATCTACGAGCTATTTCCTCCGCTTTACGAAAAACGCCGTCAAGCGGCAGGATCCTTGTCTGGTGGTCAGCGGCAGATGGTAGCGATGGGACGAGCGTTGATGGTAGATCCTAAGCTGCTGTTGTTAGACGAACCTACAGCAGGATTATCTCCTCTGTTTATTGAGCAAATATTTAAGATTGTGAAAGATATTAACCAGTTGGGTATCAGTGTTTTAATGGTGGAACAGAATGCCAAACAAGCCTTGGCATTGGCCCATCGAGGGTACGTTCTCACTATGGGGGAAAATCGATTTGAAGATACTGGCGCGAATTTATTAGCGAATCGAGAGATTGCCAAGATGTTCTTAGGTGGGTAGGGTTCGAGATCATTCATGCTGTAGACGGTAGTCAAAACCCAACTTGCTCAACGGTCCGGACTGATCTGGTAATCATGGATATCTACATGCCTATGAGAAGTGAGTTTAAGTCAGTTTGAGATATCCAATGTAGTCCTAGCTCAGAGGCCATTCACTGACTGATGCACAATTTAATAGCCTCTGGCAGGATCCGATGCTCCTCCACCTGAATCCGAGCATGTAGAGTCTCTGGTGTGTCATCTGACAATACAGTCACAGCAGCTTGGCAAATAATGGGACCTTCATCTATGCCTAGCGTAACTAAGTGAACTGTACATCCTGTAATCTTTACACCGTAGTCCAATGCTTGTTCAATAGCTCGGATCCCTCTAAAACTGGGTAGTAAACTCGGATGAATATTCAGGATCCGTTCACTATATCCATCTACTAGAACCTGTGTTGCTCGTCGCATCCACCCCGCCATAATCACCCAATCGACCTCAAAGGATTGTAATGTTTCTAATACTTTTTGATCAAAATTCTCGCGCTTTTTGAAATCGCGATGATGAATCAAAACGGCTGGGATCCCTGATTCAGCCGCTTTCTCTTGTACCTGAGCCTCTGGTTCATTGTAAATTACCACTGTAATCCTTGCCTGTAGATGACCCTCTTGAATCGCTCGGGCAATAGCGACTAGGTTGGATCCTTTACCTGAGGCTAGGATCCCTAATTTTACTGAAGTTGTGGTCATTGGGTTTGCTTGGCCTTGTTTCAAGTGAGCTGGGATACTTGACTAAGATAAACTACGTAACATGCGTTCAGCTTTGCGTACCAAGTGGCGATTGTTACGATAGTGGAACTGAGGGCCACCTCGTAAACCACTTAGTAAGGCTTCCAGGTACTCGCGTGCGGATTCCGGTTGCTCCATTTGAATCGCAATGTCCGCTAAAATCAGCCGTGATTCTGCACTGGTCCATCGTCGAACATGCTGATCTAAGTGCCTTTTGGCTGCTTCTAATTCCTCTAGTTGATAGAGGACCTTGCCATAATCAGCTGACGCATCTCCGAACTTGTACTCAGGATCAAACTTCAGCAACAGTTCTAGATGGTCTTTCGCGGCAGTTAAGTTTTTGCGATCAATTTCAACCTGGGCCAGCCCCCACAAGGCTTGAGTGTTCTCAGAATTCTTCTCGTGCGCAGTGGCATACGCCTCTGCCGCCCGATCCAACATTCGCATGTCGTACAGAACGTTACCTAACTCAACATACTGGTGGTCTTTACCAATATTTCGCGCGGCAGCCTCAGCATTCCACAGATCCTGCTTCCGGGTATATCGACTCAGGATACTAGGGGAGGATACACCCTGTAACCGAGGTAGGTGACGCACGAAGAAATAGATTAGGGCAGCTGGAGCATTGAGAAAGAAGATCAACAGTAGAAACCCCCATCGATCCGAATCCCTTTCATTCCGGACACATTCCACCATCATCCATATCCAGAAGGCCGTTGATACAAAGTAAAGTAGGGCGTACATAAAGCTAACAATGCTGCTCGATTATAATCTCTATCAACTTAGCAACTCACCCAAAAAAGGGTACCCCTTGGGCACCCTCCTAATTTATGTTCGATTGTTTCAAATCCACTACAGCTCTGTGAATCACTACTCCTGCAGCAACCAAGGATCCAAGTTGAATAGATCCTGTAACGTTTGCATGGCTGCCCGCCGAGCCTCGATATCACGCTTAGCCCGCAATTGAACCATAGGATCGTGCAGAATCTTGTTCACAATGCCCCGTGTTAACGCATCAATCACCTCGACATGCTTTTCGGCAAAATCCTGGCCTAACCGAGACATTGCCTTTTCGAGCTCTTGCTCTCGAATTGTCTCTACCTTCTGCCGCAGACTACTAATGGTTGGCACTGTTTCCAGCGACTGCCACCACTCTAGAAACTCATCCATCTCTTTTTCGAGCAACACTTCTGCTGCTGCGGCTAACTTTTGTCGATAGGCCCGATTTTCTTCAACAATGGTGGACAAATCATCTACGTTGAAAATCCTGACGCCATCAATGACCTCAACCTCTGCTGCCACATTTCGAGGAACCGAGATATCAATGATCATCAAATCTTGATTCGGTTGTAACACCGTCTCTAAATCAGGTCGGGTCAAAATCGGCTCGGTTGCACCGGTGCTGGTAAACACCAAGTTGGACTCAGCAACGCAGTTTAGCAATTGCTCCATGGGCTGAACTGTAATCGGCTGATCAAACTTAGACGCCATCTCTTGAGCTCGATCCAACGACCGGTTGACCACAGTAATATCCACAGCACCTTTAGCAAGCAGATGCTGAACCAGTAACCGAGCCATCTTGCCAGCACCAACCACCGTAATTTTGCCCATGGCCAATGTCCCTTGTTCATGGAGAGCGAGCTCAACCCCAGCTGAACTAATTGACATTGCACCTGTGCCGATATCTGTCTCGCTCCGGACTTTTTTACCCGCCGTGATAGCTGATTTGAAGAGACGATTCAGGATCCTGTCCATTCCTTTACAGGCCTGCCCCACTCGCTGTGCAGTCTTCACCTGAGACAAAATCTGCCCTTCACCAAGAACCAAACTGTCGAGCCCTGCTGCCACCCGTAATAAGTGCATGACTGCATCTTGATAGATGAGCATAAACAGATGGGGCCGCAGGCTATGCAAATTGACCTGCTTGAACTCGGACAAAAACTGCATAGTCTCTCGCACACCACTTTCAACGTCTGGCGTGACGATGTAGACCTCCAAACGATTGCATGTACTGAGGATGGTGGCTTCCTCAACGTGCGGATATGTGCAGAGCTGAGTAATCGCAGCCTCCACCTCAGCCTCTGGTATACTCAGCTGCTCCCGAATCGTGACTGGAGCCGTGCGATGGCTTAAACCTACAACCGCGATAGACATGTTTCTCCCAACGTCTCCTTCTCTACCTGCTGTGTCGATCTGCTGTCTCGATCTGCTGCTTTTACCCTGACTGGTGCGAACTCACTGTCTGACTCACTTTTGAGGCCATCATATGATGATCATAAAGATCGATCACACGACGCTCAGATGAAGACGACAGCCTCGATTACTCACCTTGACCACCCTAACCTAGGTAAACTAAGCCGCCTGGACAAGCCAAACTGACTGCAGAGCACAGGATCCTTTTCTCTACAGCCCAAATACGAGCCTATACGAGGGATATGACTAGTATCAGCCTTGAATCGCTTGATTTTGCTGAAGAGTTATTACAGTTTAAGCCTCTAATAACCGTTAGGATCCGTAACATTCCAGTCACTAATATTCAGCCAACTTAGTACTCAGTCTACGCAGCGATGGAAGATAGCTTTTCCAGTATGAACAACTGTAAAGTGTAAACAACCGTAAAAATAGAGGGCAGAAGTTTCCCTCCCACCCTCCTCTCTATTTCGCGATCCACTCAAGGTTCTCTACCAAAAGTGGAATCTTTGCAAGTTGCTCAATGAATGCTGACCAGTGAATACGTCGATTAGTGAAGTCTGCGAGCCCACACACTGTTGGAGCCTAGTAGTGTAACCGAACTGAGTGACCCTGCCCATGCTCAGGGATATGGATCGTCTCTACAGTCCGAACTGTCTTAGATTGACTTGAGATGACCAATGTTTGGGTTCTCAGGCCACCACTAAAGAAGCGTACGCCCTTGAATAGATCTCCATCGGTGATCCCAGTTGCGGCAAACAGTAACTCTTGACCACTCGCGAGCTCTTCGCATTCGAAAATCTTGCTAGGATCCTCGATGCCTTTCTCCTTCAGCTCTTTCTCGGTTTCTTCTTTTGGGGGAAGATAGGTCCCCGCCTTAACTACTTCAGCATCATAGATGAGGCGACCTTGGAAGTGACCGCCTAAGCACCGCAAGGCTGCTGCTGAAATCACCCCTTCTGGAGCGGCTCCGATCCCCATAAGGGCATGAACTCCAGAATCTTCAAAGGCCGTCGCTAGTGCTGCTGAAATATCACCATCAGAGATCAGGCGAACCCGCGCCCCAGCATCCCGGATTTCTTTAATTAAGTTCTCGTGGCGGGAGCGATCCATCACAATGACCACTAAGTCCGATACCTCACAGTTTATACACTCTGCGATGATCTTGAGGTTCTCGGCAGGAGGGTTATCGAGGTGGACTTTACCCTTGGCCGCAGGGGGAGCCGCCAACTTCTGCATGTAGATGTCTGGGGCATTGAGCAGTCCGCCCTTTTCAGAAATCGCTAGAACGGCCATGGATCCGTTGCGACCTGTTGCACACAGGTTAGTTCCCTCACAGGGATCCACTGCAATATCAATCTCGATCAACTCATCCAAGCGGCAGAACTGCTCAGCGTTGGGTTGAGTGCAAATGCCCACTTCTTCTCCAATGTAAAGCATGGGAGCTTCATCCCGGGTTCCTTCCCCAATGACGATACGACCGCGCATGTTGATGGTGTTCATCCGCTGCCGCATAGCTTCTACTGCCACCTGATCAGCTGTATGCTTGTCCCCTTTACCCATCCAACGGGCCGAGGCAATGGCGGCTTGTTCAACCACCTCAACAATCTCTAGGCCTAGAGTTTTATCCACGTTCGCTCTCCCAAATGCTTATTCCAACAGGTTGTGGGAGGCTAGCCTCTAATCACCTCATCAACCTCGCCATCTTCGAAAACCTACCTTCGGTGATTCTTTTGATAACTACTATTAGTAATCACTATTAGTAATCACTGGCGATCATGAGGGCAATCATGAGAGCAGTCATGACAGAATCGTTACAGTAGGCTCTCCCTAATGAGCCCTTCGCTTGAACCACATCCTTAACGTGAGAGCGGACATCTTGACAACCCGCTGCGTTGGTCGTGAATCATGCAAAGGTGTTTTTCAAGGTAATGAGAACCTAGCACACAGGCTGATCAGCGCCACGCCCCACTTGGTGATCAGTTTACCAGGCAAGGATCCACTCTTCGCGCTATCTGCTAACTTGACCTGAGCCTAGAACTTAGATCTAGCAACGTCCCCAGATGGCTAGGCCACCACCCCGCCCTCGTGCAGCTGCTAGGGTGTCATCCACCTGAAAGTAGGCAAAGAACGCCTGGTCTCGAATTGAAGCACAGGTAAAGGCTTGGGCTTGCTCGGCTCCCCCTCGAATCTCCCCTTCATATAGTTGAAAGCGGCCCAGCTTCAAGATCAGGTGAGTAAAGTCAAACGCCACAATCGAACGGGCCGGCACTATTCGAATGGGTCCGGTCACTGTCAGTTGAAGTGCACCTAGTTGAACAGTATTCTCGACTAACCCCCTATCAGCTTGTTCAGGATCCTGAGTGTAGGTGAGGTAGATCTGCAACCATTGAGGAATGTACCGGCCAGCACCCAGGACAATACCGGCCCGATGCTGAGCCTTCTGTGTTCCAGTCACAAAGCACAATCGCCAGGATCCACTCAGATCCTCTAAGGAGTAGCGTATGGAGGCCTTCTTCGCTTGCTTCTCAACTTTGATAAGAGTCTCAACAATACTCTCAGGTAACGGAGGCTGAGCTTGCGCCAAGACGGAGGCTACGGCAGCTCGCAGGTCTGAATCACACATTGACGACCTCTCTATTGTTAAATTGCCGCAATCTAGCTTGTATCATGCGGTTACCAATGATAAGCTTTTAGAACAAAGCATTAATTTTTGTATCCCATTCATCTCAATCTGCAATGAAACGTTACGCCCTAACCAACCAGTCAGCGGATGTTCAAGTTGTGAAAACTAGCAAGCACCATGTCGAGCGTACTCTGTTCCCTGGGCAAAGCGTTACGGTCGACGCGGATCCTACTGAGTTTCTTGAAATTTATACCTATCAATGGATGACTAGCATCCTCACTGACCGTGTCTTCTGCCAAGATATTTTGACTGAAGATTTACATGGGCTGGAGTTGGTCTCAGCTTAGTCAGCGAGTCATAGCTGGCTATCGGGGGTTTTGTCGAGGCAATGTCCTCTCGCTTCTGTTCGAAATGTTTCAATGGAATCCACTCGATTGGCTTTGCCACATTGTGGGCAAAACAGATGGTCTCCCACGCAGGGCTCAATGTCGGCATGACTCCACCAGTGATGGCACGAGTCACACCGGAAATGATACAGGTACTCAAGCGAAACTTTCATTAACGGAACTATCAAAGATTTTAGGCTAGCTTGTCGAGACGGTCTTGCAGGATCTGTTGCTGCTGTCCTAACTCCTCAACTTGCTGGCGACTGGTCTCTACGATCTCCGCTGGAGCCCGATCAATGAAGTTGGGATTGTTAAGGCGAGCTTGGATTCCTTGAGCCTCGGCTTCGATCTTACCGATATCTTTAGTCAGCTTTGCCCGCAGCGCTTCAATATCTACCAGTCCAGCTAGTGGCATTAGGATCTGAACGGTACCCACAACTCCAGCAGCCACCTGTTTGGGTTCATCCCTAAGTTCTGCTGTGATTGAGAGATTGGAGACCTTGGCCAGATCGCGGATGTAGGCTTGCCCTTGGTCTAGAGTCTCACGCTCCTGGCTATCTGTACTTTGCAAAAGGGCTGTCACTGTTTGATTCGGTTTGATGTTTGCCTCAGCACGCAAGTTACGGATTACTCGGATTGTATCGATCAGAAGGCTAAAGGATCGCTCTAACTCTGGTGTAACCTGGCTGATATCAGGCTCAGGATAGGCTTGGACCGAAATCGACGTAGTTTGCTCCGCTTGAGTCAGGGTTTGCCAAATTTCCTCAGTGATGTGAGGCATCCAAGGGTGTAAGAGTTTCAAAATAGTCTCAAGAACCAGCGCCAAGACCTGACGAACCGTCATCACTGTAGTGGTGTCTTCGCTGCGGAGGCGAGGTTTAGCGAGTTCGATGTACCAGTCACAGAAATCATCCCAGATGAGACTGTACAAGGCCCGAGCTCCTTCACCTAATCCATAGGACTCGATATGGTTGCTCACATCCTGAGTCGTAGAGTTCAAGCGAGACAGGATCCATCGATCACTCAACTCCAAGGCTTGAGGATCTGGTGTCCCCAGTTGAGCCGGTGTTTGCCCGTTCAGATTCATCAACACAAAGCGAGACGCATTCCAGATCTTATTCGCAAAGTTGCGAGCAACTTCCACTGACGAGGACTCACCCGTCTTACGATCGTAGGTGAGGCGAATATCTTGGCCAGCGCCGACCACTTCCTTCACCAGGGCATAGCGGAGCGCATCGGTGCCATACTTATCTAATAGCTCTATAGGATCGATTCCATTTCCCTTAGTCTTCGACATTTTGGCCCCATTTTCATCCCGTACCAAGCCATTGATGTAGACATCTTGGAACGGCATGGACCCTGTTAACTGACTCGCCATCATGGTCATCCGGGCTACCCAGAAAAAGATGATGTCAAAGCCAGTGGACATTAGGACGTTGGGGTAATAGCGCTGCAGTTCGGGTGTGTTGTGCGGCCACCCCAGGGTAGAGAAGGGCCATAGCCCAGACGAGAACCAGGTATCAAGCACATCTGGATCCTGTTGCAGCTGTACCTCAGGTCCATAGGTTTGGCGAGCTTGCTCATAGGCCTCTGCCTCGGTCCGTGCCACGATGAAATGTTGCGGATTGGTGGGGAGTTTGCCATCGTCGAGGGGATACCAAGCAGGGATTTGGTGACCCCACCACAATTGTCTGGAGATACACCAGGGTCTGATCTTTTCGAGCCACCCTGTATAGACCTTAGCCCAACGTTCGGGTATGAATTTCGGAGACGTGTCCTGCTGCTCTCGTTCCAAACAAGTTTTAGCCATGCCATTCACATCACAAAACCATTGAATGGATAGCAACGGTTCAACGGGAACGCCACCTCGATCACTATGGGGCACGTTGTGGGTGTAGTCTTCAATTTTCTCTAGCAGGTCATGCTCTTTGAACCAGTTTACGACGAGCTTCCGTGCTTCAAAACGATCTGAACCTGTAAACGGAGATCCGTTCTCATTGATAGATCCATCCCTGTTCATCACGTTGATGAAGGGCAAATTGTGCCGCTTACCAACTTCAAAATCATTATGGTCATGAGCTGGAGTAATTTTGACACATCCCGACCCAAACTCAGGATCCACATAACTATCTCCAATAATTGGGATGAGCCGATCTTGAATAGGTAAGCGGATCGATTGTCCAATCAGAGTCTTGTAGCGGGCATCGTCCGGATTTACAGCTACAGCGGTGTCACCCAGCATCGTCTCGGGACGGGTGGTGGCAACGATGAGGTATTGCGACGGATCCTGGTCCAGCGGATATCGCAGATGCCAGAGGTGTCCTTGAACCTCTTTTTCATCTACCTCAATATCGGACACTGCCGACAGACTAGCGGGGCACCAGTTAACGAGATATTCACCTCGATAGATCAGGCCCGCTTGATGCAGTTGCACAAACGCTTCAATGACAGAGCGACTCAGGCCCTCGTCCAGTGTGAACCGTTCTCGACTCCAATCTAGAGAAAAGCCCATGCGTCGGAGCTGGCTTGTGATCGTGCCGTGTGACTGTTCTTTCCAGGTCCAGGCTCGCTTCAAAAATGCGTCCCGCCCTAAATCGTAGCGAGTTTTGCCTTCCAGACGGAGCTGCTTTTCGAGAATTGTATGGACGGCAATGGACGCATGATCTGTACCCGGCACCCAAAGCACGTTGTACCCTTTCATTCGTTTATAGCGCGTGACCACATCGGGCAACGTGAATGTGAAGGCATGACCCATGTGTAGGTTTCCCGTCACGTTGGGGGGAGGCAGCACCATGCTAAACGCCTCACCGGGTTGCGCTGGATTCGCCACATAGAAGCCCCGCTCCTCCCAGAACTGTTGCCAACGAGGTTCGGTCTCAAAGGGGTTGTACTGGGACGCTAGCGACGGTGCAGCAGGTGTCGGATCGGCCATGAGAGTAGCAAGCACAGAGGTTACAAGTTAGGAGTATAGCTAAGCCAGCTTCCCGGAGTCTATGTCACGACTTCTTCTTGAATAAGCGACCAAAGAGCCCGCCACCGCTGGTATCGCCCTTTTTGCTATTGGGAGTTGAAGATGTGGTCTTTGCTGGGCTAGATGGGGCTCCTTTCGTCGGAGCGTCTTCCTGCGCCATCCTTTTAAGGTACTTTTTGGCCTCCTCATTGCTAGGCTCGAGTTGCGCCGCTTTTTGAAAGTCAATGCGTGCGCGAGCCCGACTATTCCTCTTCCGCAGATGAGCAATGCCCCGTTGGACATAGAATCGAGCATCACCCGGATCCTGTTCAATCGCTACGGTGAGGAACTGAATTGCCGCATCGTACTGCTTGTTCTCAATCATAGTTAGGGCTTGATTGAAGCGTGTTTCAGCATCTGTGACAGAACGGCGAGACGGGACTGGAGTCGGTGCTGGAGCAGGAGTCTGGACTGCTGCCTGCACAGGAACTGGCGCGGAAGCTGCTGCAGGGGCCGGCTGCGGTTTAGTTGAGGAACCCCCACTTTTCAGCAGTAGGTAGGCTAAATTGAGCTCGCTAATTTGTTCAATTCGATCGCCAATTTGATCCAATTCACTGTATTGCAGACCGGCTACCGCCGCGACCGCATTCTGATAATCGGTTTCCCAAGTAGCTGAATGCCGAAAGGAGGCCACTGCATCAGACATCGGCCATAGACCTTCGGGGGGATTATCAAGTAGACGGCGGGCCCTAAGCTGTAGAACCGCATCATACTCAATTTTATCGCGGTCTTTCGTGAGGATATCCTTAGCAGGACCAACTAGCTTGGCAAAGATGTCTTGGGCCAGCTTGGCTTCAGACGTATTACCCACAAAACCGACTCGCAGTGCTTTAGCCACCTGCTTGTAGCGGTCACTAATTTCTTTCGCTTCAGCAGTGAGGGGGACACCTAGAATGGCATAGTGATCGGGCTCGTGGGCCGCTAGTCCTCGGTTGATGATGGGGAAGTCTCCCATAGTAGCCATTCCTCCAGAATTCGTCTTAGTTTACCAGTTTGGTTCAAGGTGACAAGTGCTTGGTTGAGAGCCTGCTGTAGATCCGGATGTCGAGCCGAAACGACTCCAACTAACGCGGTAGGAAAGAGTGGAGCACCTGAAAGCTTGACCTCTTGGCCGTGCCGTAGGGCTTGCGCCACCAGTGGTTGGTCCAGCAGGATGACATCCAATTTCCCAGAAACCAATTGCTCAAGCAGTCGGTCCGGGTTGCTCGTAGCAAACAGTCGGATGGGATTCCCTCGACTTTGGTTATAGGTCTCTAGCAAAGCTGCCCCAGTACTATTTACTACAAGACCCACCTTCTGTCCAAGTAAATCTGACAGGTGTTGTGGTAGATCGGCTTGATCAGTACGGACAACGAATCGTTGAGGACTCTGATAGTAGGGCTGTGTGGCCAGAAAATGGAGGGATTCCAGTCCTGAAGCTGTTCTGGCCCCAAAGACAATGTCCACCTGCTGGTTATGTAAGGCCGCGAGTTGTTGCTCCCAGGGTATGTAAACGGGCTGAAGGTCAACTGTTAATTCTTCAGCAATGGCTACTAGAATATCCCATTCAAACCCCTGATATGACTCTGTCTCTGGATCTGCAAACAGATAAGCCTCACCAACACTGGGGTCTATTGCCACTCGGATCCGCCCAGTTAAGTGAGGAGAGGATTCTACTACTAAAGGAGTGGGCTCAGGTCTGGGGGAGAACCGCGCCTCAGATAATCGAGCCTCAGTGTTTAGTTGGGGTCTCAGGTTTCCGGTACAGGCGCCCAGTGTAATAGCGGCTACGAGCAGTAGGATCCTGATAGTCAGAACAGGTGCCATGGGGAGGAAATGAGGTAGAGCAACTTAAACGAGTATAGAAAACCATCAACAGGATCCTGGTAAAACCACAGAACACTTATGCCCCATGGCTAATCTGTCTCCATGGTCCAATCACCATACACACTATTATTGCGGGGCTTAGCTCGAGTGGAGAGTGGAGATTGAGTGGGATTGCGTCGATCAGAGGTTCATGACTAGATCGTATAAAGTTTTCATGAAGCACCATGAATATGAACTTTTGACAATGGAGAATCTACGTATCTCTTCAAATTATTATCTGCAGCCTAATTCGGTACTCAGACGGTTCTAGGAGTCAGTGATGCTGGGATAGATTCGGTTTCGTAGCAAAATCAATTTTTGGGTACTACTAGAGGATCCTTCCCTAAATCATTTGTTGGATAGATGGTCTGTCAGGCAAGGCATCAAAGGTGTCTTCCTATGTAAGTTTACCCCGGTTAACTCTCTGGCTTTCAGGTGCTGGATGTAGATCAGACAGCTGAAGGCTAGAAGCTGCAAAGCAATTGTATTTTGTCTGAGCTGATAGATCAAAGTCTCGTCATTTTGAAGGATGGAACTATGATTCTGTGTTGCAATCGACCTGTGATTTTGAAAGATATTGTTCTCTCCGAAAGGGCTTTCAAGCGGGGGGATCGAATCTTTTGCTTACACGAAACGCTCCAGGATCGACCTGGTGTTGTACTAGGAGCGGGTTTTGCTAAGGGGAGTTTGGCTATCCAGTTTGACGGTGTAATTGAGTCAGTGTTTGCTAGTTGGTTGACGTACCCCCAGGAGCCTGAGCACTGGTCGTTGGCTCAGCTGAGTTACTACTGGAAAGAGCTAATTCCTCAATTGGGTCAGAACTGGTTGCGTCGAGTGCGGTTGCGGGATGTCATGCTAGGGGAGTGGTTGCGAGCTCGAGATGCCGTGAATGTCCTACCGTCGCCTCCCGAACGCTCTGGCGGAGTATACATTACAGATCATCATGCTTTTACCAAACTGCAAGGATTGGAAGGTCAACATTTTATTAATAAGTATTATGATGACTTTGCGCCAATTTTGCGTCACTTGACCGAGCGGCGAGACTTGACCAATCTGCACGGCATGACTATTTACGGGCGAGCTATGCAGCATCGTTACACGGTCTATTCCGATGGGGAAATCCGGTTCAATCATGCCAGCGGGCCCAATTCAGCGAAAAAAGCATCTAAACTGGGGTTCCGGCTAGATTAGAGAGCTGTACCCAGGCTCAAGAATACTTATGGGCTGAGGTTCAGGGGGCTAATTTACATACCTAAACCCTCTTGGTGCCATTACCCATTCAAATTCAATCTATACTGGTGAACCTCAGGATCCTTCTTCCCGTCTAGTTCCCTTTAGTCTGTTCAATTCCTTTTGATTTATTCAATTCCTTTTGGGTATGCAATATCTTTCCAATTCAACACCCCTCCAGACAGTCAACCCTTAGTCCACTAGCGACATTAAAAATGGCTAGACTAAACATGGGTAGCCCTCGAAGCTGGTGGCAACTGTACTCTAAAGTCCACTGTGTTGAAGTTGCAAGGGCGGACGATGGGACTCGAACCCACGAATGGAGGAACCACAATCCTCTGCCTTAACCACTTGGCTACGCCCGCCATCCTTAATCGCTTGATAATCTTAGCATCCGCTAGATTAACTCGACAACGCTGCCAGGATCCGGTCTCCCATTTCCTTACATCCCACTGGAGTCATTCCCGCAGACAGAATGTCACCGGTGCGATAGCCCTGAGCTAAGACCTCCTGAACAGCATCCTCCAACTTCGTTGCTGCATCGGGCTGCTCGAGCGAGTATCTCAACATCATGGCCCCTGAAAGGATCTGAGCAATGGGGTTCGCCTTGTCTTGACCGGCAATATCTGGGGCAGAGCCATGGACGGGTTCATATACGCCAGGACCTGAGGCTCCCAGGGATGCTGACGGGAGCATGCCGATGGAGCCGGTTAGCATTGCTGCTTCGTCCGAGAGAATATCACCAAATAAGTTGCCTGTAAGGATGACATCGAATTGCTTGGGCCAGCGGATTAACTGCATTGCTGCATTGTCCACGTACATGTGAGAGAGTTCGACGTTGGGATACTCCTGAGCCACCGTTGTTACCCGTTGTCGCCACAGTTGGGAGACATCAAGCACATTAGCCTTGTCCACGGAACAAACTTTATTGCTGCGTTTTTGCGCTAAATCCAAGGCGACTTTAGCAATGCGATCCACTTCATTAGCGGAGTACGCCATTGTGTTGGCAGCACGTTGAGATCCATCAGACTCCTCGAAAATACCTTTGGGTTTACCAAAATAAATGCCGCCGGTGAGTTCACGCACCACCATTAAATCGATCCCCTCAACCACCTCATGTTTTAGGGAAGAGGCTTCTACAAGCTCTGGGAAAATGGTGACAGGACGAAGGTTCGCGAATAATTTCAACCCCTCCCGTAAACCCAATAAGGCTCGTTCAGGTCGTTGGTTACTCGGCAGTGTATCGTAGCGAAAGTCTCCAACTGCTGCGAGGTAAACGGAGTCACTCGCTAGGCATTGCTCTAGTGTTTCAGGCGGGAGAGGCTGGCCCGTTTGCTCGATCGCGATTCCCCCTGCTAGTGCAGGTTTCCAGACGAGATTGAAGTTGAACTGGCTGGCGACTGCATCCATTACTTGGGTCGCGACCGCCATAATCTCGGGTCCGATGCCATCTCCGGAAATGGTTGTAACTGTATAGGTAGGGGGTGTCATAGTGGTCTAATCGGATCCAAGTGTCACGAACATCACATCGTATTATTGCATTGCATGGCTTCTGTAGGTACTCTCGGGAATCTAGCTTATACTTGGGCCATTGCTGACCGTCAGAGTCCATACTCCAGCCGCGGATTAAGCGCAGTCAGGCAGATGATTGAGAATGTAACAGGATCCTGAGGCAACAGAGTCGAGATGGGTATCGTTGATGAGACATCAAGTCATGACTGACCGAGTGTGTGATCGGCGGGTGCGGAGAGTGTCGACACTATGATTGGTCAAAGTTTGATTGTGGCCGTGCTCCTAGTTCTCAGTGGCATGTTCTCAGGGGCTGAGACGGCTATCACGGCGATGGATGATTTGAGATTGCAGTCGCTGATCGAGGAGAGAGGGGATCCTAATAAGATTTACCGATTAGTGTTGAGTCAGCGCTCTCGGTTCATCACCACCCTGCTGCTCAGCAATAATTTCGTCAACATTGGGATCGCGGCTTTAACCACAACTATTTTTATTCAACTGGTCGGACCTGATATCGGGGGATTGGTGGCTACGGTTCCGACGACCATTTTAGTTCTGATCGTAAGTGAAGTGACACCGAAGTCTCTGGCAGTTAGTAATCCGTTGGCAGTGTTCACATGGGTGGTCACACCCATCTACTGGCTGTCAGTGGCTTTAGCACCCTTTATTGTGGCGTTTGAGTGGTTTGTTCAGCATGTTTTCACTCTCCTTCAATTGACACCTTTAACATCCGGTGCTTCCCTACGTGATTTGGAGCTATTGGTAGATGTGCTAGGCCGACGAGGGTTATTGGACTGGCAGAAGCGACGGCTGTTCCGAGGGGCTCTGTCGCTTGACCAGAAGACGGCGCGAGATGTGGCCAAGCCTAGGGTCAAAATGGAGACCATTGGATTTGAAAAGCACCTGCAGGATGTGGTAGACCTCTGTCTAGCTACAGGGTATTCTAGGATCCCAGTCCAGGGTGAGTCGAAGGATCAAATCGTTGGGACTATCCATCTTAAGCAAGCTCTACGAGCGATTAATGCGGATGGCAACACATTGGTCACCCGTGCCATGTCAGCTCCAACCTTCATTCCTGAGACGAAAAAAGTGAGCTCGCTATTGAAAGATATGTTGAGATCCCGTCAGCATATGGTTATCGTCGTAGACGAATTTGGGGGGACGACAGGCTTGCTAACACTCGAAGATTTGTTAGAAGAGTTAGTGGGGGACATCTACGATGAAAGCGATTTGTCCCCCCTATTGCGACAACGATCCTCAAGATAGCCATCATCAGTTGTTCAGACTTCATGTCAATCTCAATGGATCCGTTGACCATGAATCTTAAGCGGCTTGAACTTCAGGCTGAGTTCCTGCTTCAGTAACGGTGGCAGGGTTAGGCTTAGTTGGCAATTGTACTTTCACAACACGGTTTACTTCAGCTTTGGGCAATGTAACGGACAGGATACCGTCAATATAGCTAGCAGCAACCTCATCAACCTTCACGGGTGTCGGCAGAGTGATGGTGCGGCTGAAGTCTGCAGACTGAAATTCACTGTAGCGAAGTGTGGCTTCAGGGTTGGAAAGAATCACTTTACCGGAGAGGGCTAACCCTTTTGGAGAGGCTTCAATTGACAAGCTATCGCGGTCAGCACCGGGGATTAAGGCCTTAACCGTGTAGTGATCGCTAGTTTCCCACACTTGAAGAGCGGGAGCAGTGGTGGTGGTGGTAGAACGGTTACGCATGGTTGAAGCAGGTTGAGTAACGAGAGTGAGCATCCGATCGAGGTCCTTATGTAAACTACGAGCAGGGCTAAAGTAACGAGTTGATGTCATGGGTTCACTCCTGACTAACTGTAGTGAGTGTGATGAATGAGTCTTGCTTCTAGCAACTGGACTAAAGATGGCTTAAACGTTTGATTACTTACTACAATACTGACCGTTCTTCGAAAGTTCAGTCTCAGAAACCGACCTTTTGAGGTGAGATTCCTCGACTTTGTTGAATTAAGTCTGGGGTGTTGAGCCCAGGATCCTAGATTGTCAAAGGTGTTTGGGGTCTTTAGGCTAGTCAGGTTAGATATCTATTGTGAGATCAAGGGCAAGGATCCGTACCCATCGAATGGGGTCGAGGGATAGGATCTACACGTGTGATGCGATCTCTATGGATCCTGCCATGTCTGCCATTATTGATGTTCAAAACGTGTCCTTTACCTATCCCCGTAGAGATAAACCAGCTGTTCGAGATATTAGTTTTTCGATTTACCAGGGAACTATCTTTGGTTTTCTAGGGCCGAGTGGAGCAGGGAAGAGTACAACCCAAAAAGTACTGATTAAGCTTCTGAGTGGTTATCACGGATCCATCCGTATCTTGGGTCGTGAGCTGACGGAATGGGAGACGGATTACTACAACCATATAGGGGTCTCGTTTGAATTACCTAATCATTATCAAAAGTTGACAGCTTTAGAAAATCTAGCCTTTTTTAGATCCTTGTATGCTGGGGCAACACAAGATCCTAGGCACCTACTCAACTTAGTTGGATTAGGACAAGACGCTGACCGGAAAGTTTCTCAGTTTTCGAAGGGAATGCAGATGAGACTCACCTTTGCCCGAGCCTTGATTAATGAACCTGAAATCATTTTTCTAGATGAGCCCACATCGGGATTGGATCCTGGGAATGCACGTCAAATCCGTGACCTGATTTTAGACTTGAAAGCGCAGGGACGGACCCTCTTTCTAACCACTCATGACATGACTGTTGCTGACGCGCTATGCGATCAGGTGGCCTTCATTGTAGATGGTCAGATTGCAGCCATAGACTCGCCTCGCTCTCTGAAACTGCAATACGGATCCCGTCAAGTCCGAGTCGACTATGGTGAGGCCGGATCCACACAGCATCAGACCTTCGAGTTAGATACCTTAGGTTACAATCAAGCCTTCCTCAACCTCTTGCAATCCCATCGAATTGAAACTATTCACAGTGAAGAATCCACACTAGAAGATGTCTTCATTACTATCACTGGGAGATCATTACGATGAGGCAACTCGTAGCTATCCTAAAACTCGATCTATTGATGCAGCAACGCTACGGCTTTTTCTACGCAGGTGGATTTACATTACTAGTCTGGCTTGCCGTTCTCAGAACCCTGCCCACAACTGTGCTATCTCGTGCTGTTCCAGTTGTTATCTTCTTAGATCTAGCCATTATTGGATTTTACTTCATAGCAGGGATGATCCTATTTGAGAAAGATGAACGCACAATTTTTGCCTTGATCGTTACTCCGCTCCGATTTTTAGACTACCTAGCCTCCAAATTGATCACCTTGACGACCCTGGCCCTCATTATATCCTTCTTATTGATTATCTTAAGCCCTTCAGCAGATCTCAATCTTGGCTTTGCTATAGCAGGCACTCTCTCAACATCTATTATCTCCTTACTGCTGGGCTTCATTGCGGTTACTCCATTCTCTTCCCTCAGCACTTATCTCATTCCCTCCCAAATTTATGTCATTACTCTTTACCTACCTATGATCCATTACTTTGGTTGGTGGCAGGATCCTCTATTCTACCTTCTCCCTACCCAAGGATCCCTCCTCCTTCTTCAAGGATCCTACGAGCCTATTGAACTCTGGCAGCTCATTTACGCTTTACTCTCGGGACTTATTTGGGCTATTTTCCTGACGTTAGTGGCTCGCCGATCATTTGACTATCATGTAGTTGGGAGGCGCTAAATGATTCGGATCCTATCTATTCTCAGTCTCAATGATCTCAAAAGTATTCAACGCGACTCACTCTTACTAGGCGTTATCCTGACCCCTTGGCTACTGGTGATTTCTGTGCGTTTACTGATCCCTTCCTTAACCCAATGGCTAGGGGATACGTATAATTTTGATTTAACCCTTTATTATGGACTAGTTTTGAGTTTACTCTTTTTGATAAATATCCCCATATTAATGGGATCCCTAATGGGGTTTCTGTTGCTAGATGAGCGTGATAGCCAAACGTTGACAGCGCTACGGGTGACCCCATTATCTCTACAACAGTATATGCTTTATAGGATCCTGTCTGCCAGCTTAATAGGCACATTGTATATCCTAATTTGTATGCCTCTAACTGGACTGTTCCCATTCCATCAGCTCTTATCTCTGGTGCCTATCAGTTTAGTAGCGAGTCTACTCTCCCCTATTATTGGGCTACTTCTACTCACGATTGCCTCTAACAAGGTAGAAGGTCTTGCAGTCGCCAAAGGATTTGGATTATTTGTTCTAGGGCCTTTAGTGGGTTATTTTACTAATGCTCACTGGGAAGTCATCTTAGGTTTGATTCCCACCTACTGGACCGCACAATCCTTTTGGATTCTTTGGGACCACGGATCCTTTGGGACTCACGCCGGCATTGGATTGATTTTTCACTTACTGCTGAGCGGTCTTTTGTTTCGGAGTGCAGAGAAACATCTGTCGAGATAGGCTCTGTGTATAGCTCGGGTAGGCTTACCTCGCCGCCAAGCTTCCCTGACCGCAAGTCAAATCAACCTTCTGTAGCTTCAAGTCACGGATCCTCAAGTAGGTTTCGATAAGTAAGTTTCGATACAGAAAGGCTCCTCTACCATCAGCCTTAACAGTTTGGAAGAAAAACTGAAGGAACAATATCTAATTAGCCTGTGGCATCAATAGACTTTAAATAAGTTAACAAGAGTTCTTCTTTCAAGATTAAGCACGATCCTTGAGCTCCCATCGACTTAGGATCCTTGGGTCACGGTTAAGGATCCTTGCTATGGCGACAAAAGACGCCCAAGAAACTGACATGTGTTGAGTTGAATCTTAAGATATAGAGGTTATCGCCAAGGTGTGTATTGAAGCTGATGATACAAAAATGACCTACTTTCTGATTCCATCCTCAAAAAATGGTCTTCCTATTGGATCCTAGTCAGGAATTGTAAAACTTTGTCACTACGATCCAATGCTTCTGAAAAAGATATTAAGGCTTCTGAGAGGGGCTGATTGAGAACAAAGATTGAACTAGAATAAGACCAGACGGAGCTAGATGCAGTGCAAAATAATGACTATAGATTCAGTCTCCCTCTGTAATGTAATCTGGTCCTTCCTGTTATCAGGTGATGCAATTTAGATTATGCGATTTATGCAATCTATCATCTGAGGGGAGTTAGTGTGATCAAAATAATGGGTTTAAGAGTCTGTACTGACCTGAATCATTATTTTTAGGGTCTCTTTGCAAGGTCAAGCTCGTCAGTTAATAGCTAAATGCTAGGAGCCTTGAAATGATTTCTGAAGTTGTAACCCGTCCTCAGCAATACCTTGCACAAGTAGGGACGGATGACGGTTTTGTTGGTGGACTATGGCAACAATCTATTGATGTTCGAGACTTTATTCAGCGCAACTACAGCCCTTACACAGGAGATTCCTCCTTCTTGACAGCGGTAACTGAGCAAACTCAACAGCTCTGGCATGCCGTGACCGACCTAATGGCCCAAGAACGGGAGAAAGGGGTTCTTGATGCTGATACCTCAACCCCCTCAGGTGTGGTCAGTCATGCGCCAGGATATATTGATCGTTCTCTTGAACAAGTGGTTGGTTTACAAACCGATAAGCCATTGAAGCGGGCTATCATGCCCTTTGGCGGGATCCGTGTTGTTGAGTCATCTCTACATGCCTACGGGTACGAACTAGATCCACGAACTAAAGAGATTTTTACTCAGTATCGCAAAACCCACAATGATGGAGTCTTTGATGCTTACACTGACGAAATTAGGCGGTGTCGGCGGTCTGGCATTATCACGGGGTTGCCAGATGCTTACGGTCGTGGTCGTATCATCGGTGACTATCGACGTATTGCTCTTTACGGCGTGGATCGGTTGATAGCCGATAAGCAAGCCCAGAAACAGAGTTTAGACGTGGATAGCATGGATGAATCCACGATTCGATTGCGGGAAGAACTCTCGGAACAAATTAGGGCCTTGGGCGAGTTGAAGGAGATGGCCGCAGGTTACGATTGTGATATTAGTCTGCCGGCTCAAACCTCGCGCGCCGCTGTGCAATGGGTTTACTTCGGTTATTTAGCTGCGGTGAAAGAGCAAAATGGGGCGGCCATGTCCCTGGGACGGGTTTCTACCTTCCTCGATATCTTCATTGAGCGAGATTTGAAGCGTGGCACTCTCACCGAATCAGAAGCCCAAGAGATAATCGATCATTTCGTTATGAAGTTAAGGATGGTTCGGTTCCTACGAGCTCCGGCCTACAACGAGCTTTTTAGCGGGGATCCAACTTGGGTTACAGAATGCATTGGCGGTATGGGGATAGATGGTCGTGCCTTGGTAACTCGTACAAGTTTCAGGATCCTGCATACCCTCACAAACCTGGGGCCTGCGCCTGAACCTAACTTGACTGTCCTGTGGTCAGAACGACTCCCTGAAGCTTTCAAGCGTTACTGTGCTCAAGTGTCGATTCAAACCAGTTCCATTCAGTACGAAAATGATGACTTGATGCGGCCTTACTGGGGTGACGATTACGGCATTGCCTGCTGCGTGTCTGCGATGCGAATTGGCAAACAGATGCAGTTCTTTGGTGCACGGGTTAACTTAGCTAAGTGTCTTCTTTACGCCATCAATGGTGGTATCGATGAATGTTCAGGGGAACAGATCGCTCCAGCATATGCTCCGATCAAGGCGAACGTACTAGACTATGACGAGGTGTGGCCGCGATTGCAGCAGATGATGGCTTGGCTGGCAAAAACCTACGTCAGCGCCATGAACATTATCCACTACATGCATGATAAGTACTGCTATGAGCGGATTGCCATGGCACTTCACGATCGAGATGTGTTCCGAACTATGGCCTTCGGGATGGCTGGACTTTCGGTGGTGGCTGATTCCCTTTCAGCGATTAGGCATGCTCGGGTGCGAGTTGAACGCAATGAGCAAGGGCTAGCCGTCAACTATGTCATTGATGGTGACTATCCGAAGTATGGCAACAATGACGACCGTGCTGATCAGCTTGCGGTTCAATTGATTCAAAGCTTCATGGCTGAACTCCGTAAGCATAAGACTTACCGTGATGCTGTCCCAACGCAATCGATCTTGACAATCACCTCAAATGTTGTGTACGGCAAGAAGACTGGGTCTACTCCAGATGGTCGCCAAGCCGGTCAGCCCTTTGCACCCGGAGCTAACCCCATGCATGGTCGGGATAGTTGTGGAGCAGTGGCATCTCTAGCCTCTGTTGCCAAGCAACCTTACACTGACGCCCAAGATGGCATCTCAAATACCTTCTCCATTGTGCCAAACGCATTGGGCCGGACCCCTGACGATCAGGTTCAAAACCTGACGGCCTTGTTGGATGGCTATGTTCACGACGGTGGCTTCCATTTGAATGTCAATGTCCTTAACCGGGAGACTTTATTGGATGCTATCGATCATCCCGAACTGTATCCGCAACTTACGATTCGAGTCTCGGGATATGCCGTTAACTTCATCAAGCTCACGCGTGAACAACAGTTAGACGTCATCAATCGGACCTTCCATGAACGTTGCTAGGCTCATAAGCCCCTTAGTGGTGGGCTAGTCCATCGTCAGCTAATTGGACATGAGCTAGTTGAACATCTTGAGCAGGCTTTTCAACAGGATCCTTGTTATGCAACCATTATCATCTCCTAAAGGACGGATCCATTCTTTCGAGACCTGTGGCACGGTTGATGGACCCGGCATACGGTTTGTCATCTTCACTCAGGGCTGCCCATTGCGGTGTCTTTACTGCCACAATCCTGACTGCCGGGAGGCTGACCAAGGGCGAGAGGTTACAGTTGAAGAGTTGATCGCAGAGGTTGCAAAATACACTAGCTACTTGCGCCGAGGAGGAGTCACGGTCAGCGGGGGAGAACCCCTAATGCAGCCCGAGTTTGTCGCTGACATCTTTCGTCGGTGTCACGAGCTCGGCTTGCATACCGCTTTGGATACGTCAGGATACAGTGCGCTGGAAGCTGCCAGACCTGTCCTAGAGCATACAGACCTAGTGTTGTTAGATATCAAATCCTATGATCCTGAGATTTACCGGCAAGTCACGCGTGTTTCTCTGACCCCAACCCTTCTTTTTGCCCACCATCTGGCACAGATTCAGATGCCTACCTGGATCCGTTTTGTCTTTGTACCTGGTTTGACGGATCCAGACCATAATGTTCAGGAGTTAGCAGAGTTTGTCGGTACCCTCCCCACCGTTGAAAAGGTTGAAGTTCTACCTTTCCACAAGATGGGGGAGTACAAATGGGAACACTTGGGTCTGCCCTATGAATTATCCAGCACCCAACCGCCTACTCATGAGCAGGTTGACCACATCATTCAAATCTTTAAGGACCAAGGTCTAGCCGTTGCCTGACCATCCTGAATTCGACCACGCCTCTTTCGACGCCATTTACCCTATTCTGTTTTGGAGGTAGTCATGCGCACAACTAATTTAGAGGGACTAGAATGTCTGATTCAACGAGTTAAAACAGCTCAATCTCAGTACGCAGCATTCTCACAAGACCAAGTTGATCACATATTTCATCAAGCTGCTCTGGCTGCTAACGCACAACGGATCCCTCTGGCTAAGCAGGCGGTGCAGGACACTGGCATGGGCATTGTTGAAGACAAAGTTATCAAGAATCATTTTGCATCAGAGTATATCTATAACAAATATAAACATGAAAAAACCTGTGGGGTCATTGAAAAAGATGACAGCTTTGGGCTTGAGAGAATTGCTGAACCCGTTGGCATCTTAGCTGGAATTATTCCGGTTACGAATCCTACCTCAACAGCCATCTTTAAGGCCCTCATTGCCCTTAAAACTCGTAATGCAATTATCTTTTCGCCCCACCCCCGAGCCCGGGGCTGTACC
>CAYUEE010000036.1:0-36193 GCA_964443615.1 uncultured bacterium
CCCTACACTAAATATAGCGGTCATGTTTGGAGGGATCGCATTGCTCTTGGGGGGGGCTACAATGAAGGCTGTTGAACTGAAGCCCGTGCCTCCCTTGGAAGGTGCTAGCGACTCTGTCATTGAGGCGCGTGAAACGCAAGCGACTGAGATCCAAAATCAAGTTCGTGCCGACATTACCAAGTACAGTTACGGGGCCAATGCTCACCTGGAAGATGCCCTAGAATTTCTAGGATTGCGAGGGCCAACCGAAGCTGATCTACCTAAGATCACGGGGTATCGCGAAACGATACGAGAGGGGCGCTACACTTTAGTGCTGAGATTTGAGTCACCTGCAGTGTCCTTTGAAACATGGCAAGAGAGTCGCACCAAGAAGATGAGCGGCTTTTTTGGTCGAGATGTTGAAGTAGAGGTATCTCAGCTGGGTGAAACGGGGATTGAGCTCTCCCTTACGGCTAAGGGATCCTCCTTAGGGTCTGCCGAATCACCAGTATCGGATCCGGCAGTTTAGATTATTGTCTAATTCCAAACTGAGAGACATTACAGATTGTGTCGGGGAAGATAACAAACTACCAAACTCTCCTAAGCTAACTCTTGAATAAGTCCTGCTTTTCCTAATGTTGGGTTAACAAATGTTGGGTTAACGATGCTTAAGTGAGCTCTATCGCAAGATGGAGTGCCGTTTGGGTTGTAGTGCTAGTGGGTGCTGAGGCGGTTGCATGGACCCTTGGGTTGTCTGAGCGATGGCTACTACCCTACAAAACCCTAGGCCCTATTTAAGGATTCTGTGTGGAGCCCTCTTATTAAGGATCCGCGAAGAGCCAGTGGACTTTAAAACACCTTTGTTAGCAACTAGTGATAGCAATTTGGAGACAACACCATGAGCCTTCCTTTGCTGGAGTATGTGCCAACGACTCAGAACAGTCGTGTTCCAGGGTACGAAGTGCCCAATGACGATCAACCCGCTGAGCGAAATGCCCAAACGATGCGTGACTTAGCTGACATGGATCAGATTATTGAGTCAGCTTACCGCCAAATGTTTTTCTATGCGTTTGCTTGGGACCGCGAGCCCTTCCTTGAGTCTCAGCTGCGTAATGGTCAAATTACCGTGCGGGATTTCATCCGAGGTCTGTTGCTCTCCAAGACTTTCTACAACAGCTTTTACATCAAAAACAGCAACTACCGTTTTGTAGAGCAAGTTGTTCAACGAGTTTTGGGTCGGGATGTTTACAACGAGCGTGAGAAAATTGCTTGGTCTATTGTTGTAGCCACTAAAGGGATCCAAGGCTTCGCGGATGAGATCCTCAACAGTGCCGAATATCTCGAAAACTTTGGCCTAGACACCGTTCCCTATCAACGTCGTCGGGTGCTACCTACTCGCGACAGTGGTGAGCTACCCTTCAATATCAAATCGCCTCGGTACAACGAGTACTACCGCAGCATCTTGGGCTTCCCGCAGATTGTCCGTCGGGTAGTTAAGCGTCGCATTCGTCCTCAGGAAGGTACAGTGGTAGCTGGGGATCCGTTGAACTATCTCAATATGGTGCGGGGAATCAATCCTAAAGAGGTTTTGCCTCAGCGGGTGTCACCCTTCAATATCAGTCTGGACTCTGTTCCCTACCGGCAAGTGAATACCCAGTCCTTTACCATCAAGAGCTCTATCCGCTAGGGCTAGTTGAGTTAGGCCTGTTGTTTCCATAGAAGTCACTTCGCTCCCTCAGGCACCCTGTCTGGGGGAATAATGTTTGCAGCAGGGTTTTAAGTGACTATCTAGTGGCTATCCGCTGTTGCCACTGATTCAATAGCGTCTTCCACAGAATTATAGAACTGAAAGAGTTTACCCAGCTCCAAGATTTCAAAGGCGGCCTTTGCTTGGGGTCGTAGACCACTAAGCTTCAAGGTCCACCCAATCTTGGCACAGCGCTTTGCAAACGTAATTAAAACCCCGATACCAATACTGTCAACAAAAGATAACAAGCTTAGATCTAACACAATTGTACTAGGGGACTCCCCGAGCATCTGGAATAGCTGGAGGTCCTTGAGTTGCTCCGTTAGATCCTGGGATACCTGCTGGGAATTTGCTGCATTTAGGCGTCCAGCCGGGAGCTGAATTACTGAGATAGGGATGCCTTTGGAATTAACTTGGCTAGAAACTTCCATAACCAGACGGGGGAGATGAGGCTCGTAAGATAAAACCATATTACTTACACTACCTTAATCGGCGAACCGATTCTGAACATCCTCTAAACATCCATATTAAGCAGGGCAGTGAAAAGACTGCCATCATTTGCTACCGTTAGCCTCACAGATCATTAAACGGCTAAGCACCTATAGCTTAGCTGACAAATAACACTCTGTGAAGTTAATTGTACTCAAAAACACAGTTTTGTCTGTGGTGGCTGTCACATTTGTTTTTAATTTCTGCCGTGGCTTCACGGAAGTAGCCAGTCGCCCCTCTCTCAGGACCGTGGTCGTCGATACCGTCCTGCTGAACTGAATTCGGTACAACAGGATCCATCCAATCAAACGGAGAGCAGGATATGAGTGGATTAGGAGGCCTGAATAAATCACCCAACGGCGTGGTTTTGGGGATGGTGCAGCTGCAACTTCCGACTGTGGTGACACCTGATGAGCTGGCGGCCCAAACGGAACGGATCTGCGAGATGGTGGGGAAGGCCCGCCGTAACATGCCCTCAATGGATCTAGTGGTGTTTCCGGAGTACAGCTTGCATGGCCTGTCGATGGATATGAACCCCGATATTATGTGCCGGTTAGAGGGGCCTGAAGTCGCGGCGTTCCAAGCAGCCTGTCGCACTCATCAAATTTGGGGTTGCTTCTCAATTATGGAGTTCAACCCACACGGCAATCCCTATAACAGCGGCATCATTATCGATGATCAAGGAGGGTTGAAGCTGTACTACCGCAAACTCCACCCTTGGGTCCCGGTAGAGCCGTGGGAGCCTGGTAATTTAGGGATCCCAGTCTGTGAAGGTCCCAATGGTAGTACATTAGCCCTCATCATTTGTCACGATGGCATGTTCCCTGAAATGGCTCGGGAATGCGCTTATAAAGGAGCTGAAATTATGATTCGGACGGCAGGGTATACCGCCCCAATTCGCCATTCTTGGCAGATTACGAATCAGGCCAATGCATTTTGCAATTTGATCGTGACAGCTTCGGTGTGCATGTGTGGTAGCGATGGCACGTTTGACTCAATGGGTGAGGGTATGATTGTCAACTTCGATGGCGTCCCGCTGGTGACTGGGGGTAGCCGCCCAGACGAAATTATTACGTCTGAAGTACGACCGGATCTGGTACGAGAAGCTCGGATTCATTGGGGTGTTGAAAACAATATCTATCAATTTGGCCATCGAGGGTATGTAGCTGTTAGCGGGGGAG
Organism: uncultured bacterium; assembly: GCA_964443615.1. Classification (GTDB taxonomy): domain Bacteria; phylum Cyanobacteriota; class Cyanobacteriia; order Thermostichales; family Thermostichaceae; genus CAYSWV01. Next base: position 3,397 of record CAYUEE010000036.1, read on the forward strand.
CTCAAGACTGCCCCTACACCTACATGAAAGATCTCGTGAATGAGTGTTACCGCCTTCCCTGGGAAGACAAAGTAGTGCATACCGACGGCACCTCTTGTGGGTTTGAAGCGCCCACACGGACCTATGGTGAAACTCCAATAGCACCCGCTTCAGCAGTATAGATGAGTCGTGGATACTCCTATATACCCTTAGATGCTAAGGATCCCATAGTCCTACCCTGAGTACTATGGGATCCGAGCCGATAGATCCGAGCTGATGGATCCTAAATGTATCGATTAACCTATGGGTTTAATGGATCCGGTCATCTACTCTTGGTCGAACTCAGAGCGCACCATCAGGACTGGGCAGTTCGTATGAACTCTGACATAGTCTGAGGTGGACTTACCGAGGAGGCGATCAAGATCAGGGAGGTTCCGTGCCACAGACGGACGGCGGTCTGGAGAACCCATCACCATGAAATCGATCCCCTGTTGGTCAGCCAGTTGGCACAGTTCAATACCTGGATCTCCTACCGCCGTAATAATCTGATAGGGTACATTAGCTCGTTTCAACTCTTGAAGAGCTTCAGTAAGGATAGGATCTTCAGTCGGAGCCATTGCCTTGGGTTGAATACGGCCAACGTAGAGACGCCCTCCTTGAATGCCCTTCACCATGTCTACAGCCAAATCAAAGGCTCGACGAGAGGCTGGCGTATCTTTTAATGCCACCATCACGCGGCTCGGTTGTTTGACATAACAGTCCTCTTTGACCAAGACCATCGGACAAGAAGCCACTTGAAAGGCGTACTGGCTCACCGAGTTTTGGAGGATGGCTGCAATGCGGCTACGAGCCTTAGACCCCATGATGACTAAAGGACTACTTTTCCGGGCAGCGTAGTTACAGACCACCATCTTGGGATCCCCTTCCAGCAGTTCTGTGGTGACACTCATGCCAGGGCGGAGAGCTAAGACCTTAAGGGCATCTGCTAGGATCTGCTGGCCTTTGGCCCACTCCGCTTTCATTTGTTCAGCTGAAATTTGTGGGGGTACAGCATGGAGCAGAGTCACGTTGGCAGCAGAAAAGAGGGGCAGTTTCATCAAAGAGGCCGCCATTCGTTCGGGTGAAGTAGAACCATCGACAGCCACCACCAGGTTTTCAAATCGCGTGATTAAGGGGACCTTCAAATCGAGTCGACCAGAGGACTGGGAAACAGTTGAAATTAACATAAGATTATTTCGGTTGATAGTTCAGGAGCAAGTGTCAGATCTGCACTGTTGAGATCGAGCTAGTCAGGTCTGACGGTTCAGATCATGCTAGTCGGGTCTGTCAGATCAGGTTTGATTGTTCGAGGTGTGAGCGCTCCTAAGACCTCACCATCTACAGACTTAGGCAGGGGTTGGTGTGCGACCCACATGCTCACTATAGAAGCCTCTGATCTGAAAGATTCGTTTTTTTTACAGACTGATACACTTCATTCAACAAACTTCATTGTTCAGGATCCTCTATCACTGACAGATGGAGGTGAGGTGATTTCTCCAACAGCGGCGGTGGGGCTCGCCACGGATCCAAGACATCATGAATTAGGACTTCCTGGACCCAAACTTGTAGAACAGCCGCGAGAGGCACCGCCAACAGGAGACCTAGGATCCCGAAAAAAGTGGCAAAGGCGACTTGGGCCAGGAGGGTTAAACCCGGTAGTAATGACACTTGCCGTGACATGACATAGGGAGTGACAGCATAGGTTTCTAGTTGCTGGATACCCACATACAACACCAAAATCCAAGCCGCTTTCCAAGGGGCGACATCTGGGACGGCTAGGACAACCACCATCGGGGCGACAACACTCAAAGTGGGTCCAATGTTAGGGATGAAGTTGAACAGGCCCGCAAGAACAGCATTAGCTAATACTAGGGGGATTTGCAGGATAAACAGAGCGATACCACTCATCACTGTGACAAAGGTGCTAGTTATGAGGATCCCAATCAACCAACTCCTAAGGGTCTCTTCACAGCGAGTCAGGATATAACGGATCCGTTCCCGATAGAAGGCCGGGAAGATAATGATGAATGCGTTGACATAGGACGGAGGATCAACAAGGAGTAAGAGTGTCAAGATCGCCAGAAGGAAGAGATTAATCAGAATGGTAAGGGATGAGGAAACTAGATTAAAGGATTGGCCGATGACCGTCAGCACTTGATTGGTCAGTTGTGGCAGGAGATTATCGACGGTGGGTAACCCTACACGTAACTGAGGCGGTGGGGAGGTCGGGTCTGTGTCGGTAGAGAGGTCGAGGGGTTCGGCTAGGGGAAGGGGGAGACGATTGAGCCATTCTCGGACCCCTTCAAACCAGTTCGTGAAATCCTCCGGTTCAGCATTGACGAGGATCCCTGTTAAAAGCTTGAATAACTCATTGAACTGTTCGTACAACGGAGGAACGACGATCAACAGCAGGATCACCAACATAACGTTGACCGTCAGGATGGTCATCACGAGGGAGGAACCGCGTCGATAACCGTACCGCTGCGGGATCCTAGATAAGGTGTCTAGAGCCACCGAAAGGACAATTGCCCCGAAGATCACAAGGATTAACTGTCTGAGCTGCCAGAGGATAACCAGTAAGACCCCAAAAAATAAGGCACCAAGCCACTGAGCAATAATCACGCTCTCTACCCCTTCACACGTCGCTGTTATCGTCTCATACCTAGGATCCGGTACAGATCAGATCTACAGCAAGGGCCTCATGAAACTTAACAGGGCTGAGGTGATTCTCAGAGTGTCTCAGGTGAGTTCAAGATTGTAATCAATCCACTCTCAGGTTGAACTGATTATATAAGAACTGTAGACAGATGAATTCAATCTTCACTGGCTCGAAACACAGGATCCTTGGGGGATCACGAGGTGGTGAAAGATCTGAGGTCTACAGAGAAGGTGTTCTTAACTGTTCTTAATAAGTAAGGAGTCTACTGATGAATAGTTTACTGAAAGGTCAAACCGTAGTATCCATACTCGGATTAGCTGCCTTAGTAACATTAACCCCAGTAATTGGTATCGGGAGCCAGTGGATAGCCCCAGCCACTGCAGCTGAAGTGGGTTCAACGTCGACGTTGGTGAGTGATGCCAAAACTACAGCGGGTAGCGTTCAGATTGTGGAAGAGAATGGCAAGCGATATCTAGAGCTCGGTGACAATTTCACCACAGGCAGGGGTCCCGATGTTTTCGTCCTGCTGCACAGACAATCAACACCCAGCAGTTATGACTCCAGCGAGTTTGTGAACCTTGGTCGCATCCAGCGATTCAACGGCTCCCAGCGCTACGAAATTCCTGCCGATGTGAACTTGAGTGAGTACCAATCTGTTGTCATTTGGTGCCGTGCTTTCAACGTTACCTTCGGCCATGGCCAGTTGAGCGTATAAGTTCAGTCTTGCTGGGTGGCTTAAGTTCTCCTCTGTTTTAGTCCTCGATTTTAGTTCTCGATCAGTAAATCAGTCGGCTCAGGTCATCCTATAGTGGAGACATTGGGCTGGCTTTTTGGTTGAGATTAATGGGAAGTAGTCTACCCTTCGGACCGCTCAAAAAGTCATTCGGACCACTCAAAAAGTCATTCGGACCACTCAGAAACTTATTCGGACCACCCAGAAAGGGTTTCAGTACCGGTGCTGGCGCGTTTTGGAACGAGAGGCTATCAGGTCTCATCCCGCTGAACCATCCTAATGAAGGATCCTTGGGTTCCATTTGCTACGATCATTCTAGCCTTTACCTGAACCCCATTATGCGTCTGCTCAAATTTCTACATCTCCCAACGGATCCTGTACATCGGTCTAAGCGCGAACGGATCTTGATCCGAACTCTGTTAGCGACAGCGGGGGCAACCTTACTAGTAGACATTTTTCTCGTGTCTCGCTTCGGATACCTGCTCTGGCCATGGTTCTGGTTCTAAAGGGGGATCATAGCCCCGGAGCAAGGGTTCCCAATGCGTTCGCACTAGTTCGATATCAGCAGCAGCAAAGGCATATTGATTTTTGCGATACGGTGGCTGGGACTGCAGATAGACCTCAAAGGCAGGGCGAGCATTGTCATAATCTCCTAGGTTCAAAGTGCTGTAAATGTACTGGAGTTGAGTTAATGGATCCTGTTCTAGGGCTTCAAATGAGAGTTCAACGAAATCGCTAGTAGGTAGCTCAGCAGAGTCTGTCTGAAGAGCTGTCAGGATCCTGGGGTACGCATCCAGAATGATGGTATCAATATCGACTGCATTGTAGGGTTGTAGGGCAAGTTCTTTGAATAAAGCTCGATAGAAATTACGCATAGAGTGGAAGATGATGTAGGGGTTGCGGTAAATGTGAATGAATTTGGCATTGGGCCAGATGGATCGCAACTGTTTAATGCGGGCTGTATAGACCGGATTCTTCACTAAGAGCTGCTGGTTAGGATGTTGAATATAGTGTTTTTGGAGAAAGTAAACAAGGATCCGTTGCCACTGCTGGATCTGAGCCGGGGAGCAAGTGTCTAAGAAGATCCCAGCATTGAAGTTTTCTGTGAAATGTTGTGGAAAGTAGAGGCCGTGGTAGAACGAGAGACTCTGCATACTCGCTAAGCCAATCTCATCTTCTTGCGGGGAATCCGGTTTCACAGGGACTCGATCAATAAAGCGATGATCCGGGAGGGCCTTGATTAGCAGGGGTTTGAACAGCTCAGCTAGCAGCAGAAAGTCCCAAGGTAGGCCGGTGGCGAGGGGTTTAATGGTGTTGAAGTGGGGAGCTCGGCTGAGTATGTTGTAAAGAAATGTCGTTCCACTACGCCAATGACCCACGATGAAAAGGGGAGCTGGCATTGGCGGCAGGTGCCGTAGAGCGCGGTGGACCCAGAGATGTTCAATGGCAGAGAAGGGAGTGCGGGCGAGGGCAGACCCCAAAAAAAGAGCGACAGAAGGCCATTGTGATCGGGAAACGCCGCCATTACGTTTCAAAACGGTCAGTAAGGTGGCAAGATTACTTCCCATCAAGGGATGCAGCAGTTTGAGCGGCGGCATAGGATCCTAGCGAGTAATAATTGTGTTCAATAACTGGAGCGCAGCATAGATTGTATCGAGATGTGGCGTTCGAATTCCCAGACGTTGACCCATTTCCACCACGGATCCGAGGATGGCATCAATTTCTAAAGGACGGCCATTTTCCACATCCTGCAACATTGACGTTTTATGGTGACCAACGCGAGCGGCTTTCTCCATACGTTCTTCTAGCGAAAAAGGGAAGGTAATACCCAAGTGGTGGGCGATTGATTGGGTTTCTCGCATGAGTGTGAACGTCAACTCACGTGTGGGAGGATACATACACACTTCAACCTGAGTGGCACGAGTTAGGGCCCCGAGAGTGTTGATGGCAATGTTCCCCAACAGTTTGGCCCAGATTTCGGTTCGAATGGAGGCAGTGGATTCAGTCAACACACCAGCGGTGGTCAGGGTTGAATGTAAGGCTTGTAATCGAGGGGAGTCGGATCCATCCAATTCACCGATAATGTAGCGTCGATAGCCCCCATGCCGGATGACCCCCGGAGACAGGATCCCAGCCGCAATGTAGACCACACAGCCCAGCACCTGATCCAAATTGATGTGTTTGGCAATAAGGCCGTTAGGATCCGTAGTCTGCAGGAATTCGCCCTGGAGAGGACCTGCAAATCGGTAAAAATGCCACCAAGGGATCCCGTTCTGCGCCATGAGGATCTGAGTAGTTGAATGGCAGAGGGAGGGGAGTTTAGGCGCGAGATCAGGGAGGTGGTGACCCTTGACAGCGACAATAACGAGATCATGGGATCCTGCTTTAGTCAGATCATCGGTGGCTTGGGTCGGACGGAAGGTCTGTGCGGCGCCATCTTTGGCAACAAGTTTAAGACCTTGGGTTTGAATAGCCTCAAGATGGGCTCCCCGAGCAATAAAAGTGATCTCATGGTGGTGAAATCCCAGCAGTGACCCAACATAACCTCCAACCGCTCCAGCCCCAACAATGCAAATTTTCATAGTACGGATCCCTAATCAGTGATGCAGTCAATAGTGCAGACGTTAGCTATGAATACGAGGTTTAGGGTGCAGGGTGGAAAGGATTTGAGCTTCAAGGGTGAGAAGAACCTGCAGGCGAGTGTTAACTTCATCGGCGGGAAAATGATGGTGGGCTAAGTCGATATAGAGTTCTAGGTGGCGTTCCTCAGCATCTGCTAACCACTGGTAAAAGGCTCGTAATTCGGCTTCTAAACAATGGATCCCGAGGAGACCAAGACGTTCATGACTGCGGGCTTCGATGATAGCAGCGACAAGCAGAGAATCCAGTAAATAGTGGGGTTCCTGTTTGCGGATGTGTTGAGTCAGTTGGCTGCCGTAGGGAGGAGCTGGCAGGTGCTTCACCTTAATGCCGAGCCGTTCGATATGGCGTTGGACTTTCTCAAAATGCAGGAGTTCCTCCCGAGCTAGGGGAGATAAAGCGTTGGCCAGGATCCCATTGGACGGATAGCGAAATAGCAAGCTAAGGGCATTTCCAGCCGCCTTTTTCTCGCAATTCGCGTGGTCAACTAGGATCTGATCCATGTTGGCTATGGCCTGATCTACCCAAGCCTCAGAGGTGGGCGCGGCTAGGGTCAGCGTGGTCACACGACACTCCATCTGCAAAACATCCTGTTAATCCTACTCCGACTTCTAGATTAGGATCCGTCCCTCACATCTGTCTGTAGAGCTGAATATGGATCCGAGCCGACTGTGCCCATGAGTACTGTGACAGGATCCGTTGACTAGCCTCCACCTGAGATGAATTTGTTTTTAACAGTGCCTCCATCCCAGTTGCAATGGCTTCAACAGATAATGGGTTTACTAATACCGCCTGCTCAGAGGTTAGAAATTCCGTGAAAGGAACCTGATTTGAAGTTAGAACAGGCAATCCAGATGCAATCGCTTCCATGACCACCAGACCCCACCCTTCTTTCAGTGACGGAAATACAAATGCGTCCGCACATCGGTACAGCAAGGGAAGATCCTGATCCGTTACCACTCCAGCTAGAATTAAGGATCCTGTCCCTAGCCCTTGCACAACCTTAGAGAACTCATCTTGATAGGCTTTGTAGTCAAACACCGTAACCCCCCCCGCAATCACCAGCTGAGATTGAGGATGATGCTGAAGTATTTTAGTGAAAGCTTGAACTAATCGAATAGAATTTTTGCGTTTTGCCACTCCACCCACCGTTAAAAATAGTGGTGCTCCATGCAATCCCAATCGATCTTGGAGGGCTGTTTCAGACCCGTCTAGGTGAGGAGAAAACCGTTGGATATCGACACCATTGGGCACAATTGGAGCCTCAATGCCGTACTGTCGTTTCAACTCAAGTTGCCAGTGCTTACTAACCACTAAACAGCGATCAGGATCCTGAATCGACCGCTCCTGACATAGTTGCAGATACGGATCCGTAAACGCATCAATATGGTGGACAGTTCGTAGGATCCTTGCCTGGGCAGGAATATATCCTTGCTGCCGAGCTAAAATTAACGCGTTGGCACTGATGCAATCTTGCGCGTGGTAAACATCAAAACGAGGTGGGTCACACTTTAAAAAATTGAGGTAGTCCTGGATCCGTTGTTGAACAACCTCTCCAACTGAAGCTCTGATTGATTGAGCTGGGACAAGGGTCAGATTACAGTCAACTGTACGTTCGAATCCCAATCCATCTTTATCCAGCGCCAAAAGGCAAACTGCAACCCCCTGATGGTGTAGAGCATTAGCCAATTCCAAGCTATGGACAACGCTGCCTCGGGGTTTAGTAGAGTAGGTTAGTAGAGCAATTCGCATAGGATAGAGGGGCAAATCCAGTTAACGCTTCAGTCGTCAAATCCCAGAACAGACAAGATTCATGTTGATTTTGTAACACGATATCTCGCGTTGAAGTCACGGATCCAATCACACGACAGTCCAATTCTAATGCTTGGCACCGGGATTGAATTGAGGAGACGGACCCGGGTTCAATGCTTAACAGAAACCCAAAACTGGGAAACGCACATAACCACTCCTCTAACGTGAACGTTGACGGACAGTAGATCGCCTCTAAGTCTAAAATAGCTCCATACCCTGATGTTTCTAATAGCATCAAGGCAGTCCCAATTACTCCTCCCATACTGATGTCTTTACCCGCTCGACACAACCCTAAACCAGCCAACTCTGGCAACAAGTTTAACTTCCGTCGTAACACTTCAGGATCCGCAGTCGTTGCTGCATTCCAAAAAGGATATAACGGATGACGAGTCCCTGCCAAGTCAACAATCATAGCTAGCACATTTCCAGGTTCTGCCGCATCACTGGTGATTAATGACTGGGCCTGTCCTAGAATGGCGACGGCTAAGGCCATGAAGGGGCTGTAGGTGTTAGTATGCCCTCCTACAATTGGAACTTTATAAGCCTGTGCCGCTGCCTTCATCCCCTGCCAGATGTCTCGACAGCGCTCCTCAGACTGGCTCCACATCACATCCACAATCGCTAATGGTTGCCCTCCCATCGCATAAATATCACTGACATTCACCATCACAGCACACCACCCAGCGAACCAAGGATCCATCTCTACTAACTGAGGCCATAGTCCTTCAGCAGCAAGCAATAGATAACCATCCTCTTGAGGAATCGCAGCACAATCATCGCCCAGCTTGATCCCAGCTACCGTTAGTAACGGATCTTGATGTAATGACTGAGCCACTGACTGGATTGACTGCTTCTGCACAATCCCCACTGACTGACGCAGCCGGGCAACTAAATCGGCTAACATCTAAGACACCTGGGGCCAAGCGAATCGGATGGGAAAGGATCCTTGGGATCCATCGAAGATAGGTGGGTAATGGTCCAAATTGGCTTCCATCAGATGGTGCGGTCGTTGACAAATTTCAATTTGCTGCAAAGAAGTCCAGTGTAAGCGCCGGAAGAATCGGACATTTTGCATCTGCACTGTAGCTCGAAATTGATCACACCCCCAGCCATGGGCTGTTGTTACAGCTTTATAGATTAAACCTTTGCCCACACTTCCCTGTCGCCGATACTGCGGGTGTACCCCTAGCCTACCGCCAAACCAGTACCGCTGCTGACTCTCATAAATTCGGACTATACCCACAACTCCTGCCAGCACTTCAGCAGTAGGATCCACTGCAACAATCGGGTAAGCATAGTCATCGTACTCATCCACATCATGAGTTACAAACAGGTCTTGTTCCTGACAAAAGATGTGGCAACGTAATGCGAAGTAGGCGTTGATCTCATCGACTGTACTCGCTAATTTAAACTGATAGCTGGGCCACAATGCATGAATCATCATCAGGATCTTGATCTAACCTCTCTCTCACAGTACAGACTCATGATATAGATTCAAATGTAGATAGCCCTGAACAGGCTCCACACTTGGCACAGCCAGCCTTCACATCAGCTGATCGGATCCCTGACTGGTTTAGTAGCTGACCTACTCCCTGATACAGCTCGAACATGAAGTCACTATCAGGTGCCGGATGATGTGCCAAAGGTGTTCCAGAAATAGGCACAAAAGGAACAACGAAGGGATAAACACCGATCTGAACCAATCGCTCGCAAACCTGCAGAATGGATCCGGTTGAATCTCCCAACCCTGCCAGGATATACGTACTCACTTGTCCCCAGCCGAACACTTCAATAGCTGCTTCGAAAGCCTTAAAATAGGTTTCTACTGACACTGAGGCTTTTCCTGGCATGACTTGCGCTCGCACCTCAGGGGTCACGGCTTCTAAATGCATTCCCAGACTGTCAACACCAGCAGATTGCAGGTACTCGAACCATGCATAGTCTTCAGGCGGCTCACACTGCACCTGAATGGGTAGATCGACTCGCGCCTTAACCGCTTTTGTACACTCGGCTAGGTAAGCAGCCCCACGATCAGGTGTATTAGGTGTTCCTGTCGTCATAACCATCTGCTGCACCTGGTCCAGACGAACAGCTGCCTCAGCGACTTCTGCCAATTGAGCAGGAGTTTTGCGGACTAACGTTCTCTCGCTATCCAGTGACTGACCAATTGCACAGAACTGACAAGCCGAAGACGGATCCGTGTAGCGAATACAAGTTTGTTGCACAGTAGTTGCTAGCACATCTCGGCTATGCAGTAAGGCAATTTTCCAGTACGGGAGCCCATCCGCTGTTGACAACTGATAGAACCGGGGGGGATTTGGAAAACTCACTGATCCGATAGGTTGATCAGCTTGGATTAACGTGGCCTCCAACTCTTCTCCAGAAACATGGTAGGGTGAGCGACTAGCTAATCCAGTCAGTACTGGCACCATTACCGTTGTCCCATCAATTGTCACAGCCTTGTGGTCTGATGGCCCTGCACCACCTTTACGGGCAGACACACCAGCCTGATACTCCCCTAGTTGCAGCCCCCGAGATTGCAAATCGGTAATCAGACGTTGTTTGATCAGTAGAGACTCATTGATCATGGAAGTTCGTTGACGAATAAAGGATTTGAGTGACGTCGGGCAAAGGATCCATCGGCTCAGTCGGTAAGGATCCATCAGCAGACGAGTGAACTGTCATAACAGGGGTAGGATCCCGGTTAACCATGAGTTGCAAGAGATCTGGGCGGGCGTAATGACCGACCGAATCCATCATGCGCTTACGCTTAGTGATCAGAGAGAAATCAAGATCCGCAATCGCTAGACCCTCGCCCTCTGTTACTGGCGTACACAAATGAGTCCCTTCTGGTCCGATGATGGCAGTGTTACAGCCTCCCACCAAGGCCCTCTGTAGACGGTCATCTGTCGTAATCTGCTGTACTTGCTCTGGTGACAGCCAGCTGGTGGCATTGACCACAAAGCACCCAGACTCTAAGGCATGATGGCGCAACGTTACCTCAATCTGATCGGCAAAGATCTGACCTACCATTGAGCCGGGAAACTGAGCACAATGGATTTGCTCATGTTGAGCCATCAAACTAAAGCGAGCCAATGGATTATAGTGCTCCCAGCAAGCCAAACAGCCCACTCGACCCACAGAACTCTCAACCACTCTTAATCCGGATCCATTACCCTGTCCCCATACCATCCGCTCATGATAGGTAGGCGTAATTTTGCGACGCTTGAGTAGTACCCTCCCATCAGCATCGAACACCAGCTGCGTGTTGTAGAGAGAGCCTCCATCCCGCTCATTAACCCCCAACACAACAACCATCCCAGCTCGCTGAGCCGCTTGAGATACCGCCGACACCGTTGGCCCCGGAACAGTCACAGCTTCTTCATACAACCTCATGTGCTCATGCCCCATCAGGACTGGTGGCTGCACAAACGAAAAGTAGGGATAGTAGGGAACCAGTGTCTCTGGAAAGACAATTAATTGCACCCCATCAGTGGCAGCCTGATCTAGGGTCTGTACCACTTTTTCCAGCGTACCTTCCCGGCTGAACAGAACCGGACTAATTTGGGCAGCAGCAGCACGGATGGTGCGGGTGTAGTCCATGGTTATGGATCCATTCAGTGTTCAATTTCTACGATATTCAATTGCGACAATATTCAATTGCCAGTGTCTAGAAAGTCCAGCTGCTACAATGTCCAGGTATCTAAGATGAATGCCCCTTCCTTGCGATGCACCAGAATGATATCGAGTACATCAAGGGGATTGATAGGACGGATCCCTGGAATTAGGGAGGGCTCACCATGGCCGTAAAGCCCTTGAAGAGCAAAGCGGCAGGCATAAACCTTACCTCCTTCTTCCATGAACTTGATGATTTGATTATTCATGGCTTGATGGCCTGGGAAAGCTTCATCCCCAATTTTTGGGAAGCCCCGTTGCAGGCCAAGGGTGACGCCGGGACCATAAAGCAGAATTGAGGTTTCAAAGCCTTTGCGTAGGATCCGAGTCGCCGTCAACAGATTGACAAGACCAATGGATCCTTCAAAAGCTACAGTATGGAAGGTAATCAGAGCTTTCTCGCCCGGATCCGCCTTCACATCAGGAAACACCTTTTCTTCATAATCAACGAACACATCACCCGGCTTGTGGGCGGGCAGAGTCACTTCAGGCATGATGGTATCCTTACAGACCTAGGGAGTACACTATTTGATTCTGTTCAAGATGATGGCTAAAACATTTGAGCCAATCTATAGAATCGAAACTCCAATACATAGCCATCGTACTCAGCCTCTTGATCATTTTTGTGTTGACCGCTACATACTTTTCAGGTCTAATCAAATCATCAGCTAGTTTTTTCAACCGGTTGAGAACCAGAGCCCTGATAGACTGCTAACATCTGGACCTATCTAAATCACCAGGATGAGGTAAACTAAGCGGCCATGAGTAATCCTGACGAGCACACCTTCTGCTGTCAGAAAGTATTGCGCTGCTGATGGAGAGCCTCTCGCAATTGAAGTCCGATTGCTACATATCGTTGTCCCAACCAAGTGAGTACCGTTGTTCTACAACAGCATTCTCTACGCTAATGCTAGATAGCTATACAGTTCTCATATCATCTGACACTATGATGTCTAGCCTTGAAAGATGTCTAATTTTGAAGGCTTTAGGATCCTTAAAATCTAGACATATCAATCTCACAGCTCTTGTCGCTGAGTTGTTTTAGTTGCAACCATGCTTAAAAAGCCCAAGTACTGCCCTTGATCAGCTAAAATCTGTTGCCGCTCTTGATCTGAATTATGCTCATTGATAAGCTCTCCAGAGAAAATAAAATCATTCCATCGTACCCACAGCTCCCAGCTTTTAGGGATCATTTGGGTTTGAACAGTCTCTAGCTGAGGATGTCTCTGCCATTGATCCTGCCACCAAGCCATAGAGCGTAACCAGTACCAATCGGATCCTAAGTGAGTCGGCCAGGGATCCGGAATGGTTTGTGGAGATGCTGGGATGACTACTCCAATCTGTCCACCTGGTTTGAGTAGAGGTAACAGATAAAACTCTAGATAGTGAATGTCTGAGCCAAAGTAATGAAAACTATCGACACTTATAATACGATCGAAAAAAGCCTGAGCAAAAGGCAGTGACCGAGCCTCGGCCTGAATCGGAAACACACAATTATCCTGATTCGCGTCTCGAATGCGGGCAAAATTATCCGTTGCCGTAATCCATAAGTCTGTAGCCCAAACCTGGGCCTTGAACTCAGTGGCCAAAAAGATTGAACTCAGGGCTTTCCCACATCCTAAATCGAGGACGCGCATTCCCGGCAACACATCCATCATTTGGGTCAAAAATTCCGTTAACCATAAAACATTTGGCCCCATTTCATGCTGTCTAACCCATTCCGGGTCGTAACGTTTAGAGAGGGGATATCCTTCAATATCAAGAGAATGAGCTGGAGTATCCGGAGCCATGACTGTTGACCTCAGAGAACTAGTGTTGCCACAACCTTAAACCTAAAATCAAGTCAACTGATACACCCTAAACTTCAACTATTGTGAGCAAGTCATTGTGTGAGCACTAGAGCTTCACTCTGTTCGTCCCCCTGTTTGAGGGGTTCGATCCGGAATTCCCTCACATCCTCCAGGTATCGTAGCCCGAGTCTTGGATCCTCCCCATGCACAAATATAGTAGCGTTGCTCATCAGATAGACGCTGGGCTCCCGAGAAGTTACAGCCTTGAACTAAGGATCCGGTGTACAGCCCAGTTTTGAAATCGGGTAAGCAGCCTCGTTCTGCCGGAGTTGCTGTTTGCACAGAGCCGGCGCAGAACGTAGCTTGAAATAAAGTTGTGTCTCGCAAGATAGCCCGTCTCAAATCGGTCCCAGAAAAATTGGCGTAGCTCAGCCGGCAGCGACTTAAATTGGCCCCCTCCATGCTGATACCACTGAAATCCACACCCCGCAGATTAGTCCCCTGCAAATCCGCCTCATCCAGGAACGAACGTAAATTAACCACTCGGATCCCATGGATACGATCCCGTTGATAGCCCCCCTCACCGTCCAAGATCGGTCGTCCCAGATGATTATCCCGCCGCAGTGGACTTAAAAGGTTAGCTGTAGACAGAAATCTCAAGATCTTGGCCTTACCCACCGGATCCAGTCCAGTCAAAATTGCGGCTGTCCGCCCTTCTGCAATCGCTCGTTCTAGCGGCCAATCTTCCAGCTGGCCCTGAGGATCCAAGACTAACGCTGAGATCCCTTCAAAATAGGCATCAATTGTCTGCTGCTGGGTAATAATATTTTGCTGCGTCGTCAATTCCAGTGAAATGACGTACTGACGCCATGCGATGTAAGCCGCGAGTAGTGCAATCAGAATCTGTCCTGCTGCCCCAAACACATCCCCCAAAGCACCGATGGCATCCCAGCCTAACTGTTGTGTCCATAGTAGTAAGTTATCTAACACGTCAGAGGCAAGGAATAGCCCAATGGATCCAAACCCTAGGGTCAGCCATGCTGTAATCTGAGGCCACCGTTTAATCCAAGATGACTGCAGGGCGGCTTGGATTAAACCCGGGGCGAGCTGCCATATAGCCAGACTCAACACCCCAAAGGCCGCCACAATACCGACTAGGTGAGCTCGCAGCACAATCGCGGCCACCGTCACAGCCGCCGTCAATCCTGTCAGAAATAGCCAGCGCACAGGGGGGACAGGATCCGGCAAATCCTCAGGTAAAGCGGGCAGGCGACTATCGTCCGAATTCGCAAGCATCAACAGCTATCCAAAAGATGTCCAAAAGATTGAACCTACTCAACAGGGGTATAGAGCAAAACCCTAGCACGTGCGCGCTCGATTAATTTCCTGCGGCCCAAAGGCCAGGGATTCTACAATGACGCAGGTTTGGTTAATGCCCGGAATGTGGAGGGTACTATTGCCGGCTAAATCAACGTTGAAGGAGCCAGGATCCGTCACCTGGTAGCGTGAAAACTGATCGTCCCGTGACACGAGCATGAACGTCACGATCACAGGATCTCCAGGCACAGTAAAGTCAAAAACAGAGAAGTTAGGATCCTCAACACTAATCCGAATCTCACCTGCTAGTGAAAGCTCAGGGAAGGCAGAGAGCAATGTGGCAGTATCAGTTGGGGACTCTGCTGGTGAAGGGGTTGGTAGGGGTGCAGGAGTACTCGTTGGCGGGGGTAACGGTGTTGCCGTCGGCGTTGGCATACTAGCCATTGGCGTACTAGTAGCCTCGGGCATCGTTGCCAGAATAGTCGTGGTCTCATCGGAGCAGCTACCGATAAGTAGAACGAGCACCAGCCCCGGTAGATAACAGATTCGCTTCGACATCATGAGTTCATCACTCCTTAACACCCAACAAGATGTAACAGGATCCTTTGTAGAGCCAGAGTGGAGCAGGCGCAACTATTCCAGCTAAATCCTCATGAAGACGTCATAATAGGTATAACAGAAAACCTCCGGTAGGAGTCAACCTGTGGGTGTCAGAAGTCGTTCTGTCCTTAATCACGATTCTGTCCATGATCACAATCCCATGCTGCTCTAAGGATCCTTGAAAACCCGTTAAAGAGCAGACTAGGTTCTACCTCTAGACTTGCTTAAGAGCTTTGGGCTTGCTCAAGGGCTCCAAGAGTGCCCTGTTGAGTCGTCATCTCATCCTCAGATTGCTATAACACAAGGACTGTTCGAGGCAGGAGCTCCTATGTGCATCTGTATCCATTGCCACTATGTCGATCACTGCATCACCTATCACGAAGTCGAAACACAGCATCAACAAGACCACCTCACCGCGATCCCTGACTACATACCCGTGAATCCGCAAATTAATGTCAACATTCGTAACCACGGCACAGAGATGGAGTGGGATGTTGTCGGTTGCGAAAGTTTTTTGGAAGAACGTAACAAATGGGCTAAACTCCGGCCACTAGAAGCGGTTCCCACCTAAGATCCAAAGGGATCTAGCCACCTCCCAATATTTAGATCTTAGTCAACCTCCACCAAGAGAACTTCGAATGACTGACGTTTTACCTCCACCCTCTACTAGCCGCGAAACAGTAAGCCAGTTCATGCAGCACCTCCAAGATTCCATTTGTACAGGACTGGAGACACTGGATGGGGAAGCTCATTTTCAGGAAGACAGTTGGATCCGGGATGAGGGTGGTGGCGGACGCTCACGAGTGATACAGGCGGGTCGAGTGTTTGAACAAGGCGGCGTTAATTTCTCAGAAGTCTTCGGTACCCATCTCCCCCCTTCAATCTTGAAGCAACGCCCTGAAGCGGCAGGTCATTCGTTCTATGCGACGGGGACCTCGATGGTGTTACATCCCCGTAGTCCCTATGTTCCAACTGTGCATTTGAATTACCGCTACTTTGAAGCTGGCCCCGTCTGGTGGTTTGGAGGCGGTATTGATCTTACTCCTTACTATCTCTTTGATGAAGATGCTGTTCATTTTCATCAAACCTTAAAAGCAGCATGTGATAGCCACCATCCCAACTATTACCCAGTTTTCAAAATCTGGTGCGATCGCTACTTTTTCCTCCCCCATCGGGATGAGTGTCGAGGGGTAGGCGGGATCTTTTTCGATTACCAGGACCACCAAGCCGGATC
This sequence comes from uncultured bacterium, assembly GCA_964443615.1. Taxonomy (GTDB): domain Bacteria; phylum Cyanobacteriota; class Cyanobacteriia; order Thermostichales; family Thermostichaceae; genus CAYSWV01. The sequence continues at coordinate 19,875 of CAYUEE010000036.1, forward strand.
CTTGTATCGACCTACTGGGACTACCGCCACTTCCACCGAGGACCTGGCTAGCCGTGCCGATGTTCTGGGTCAGACAGCTGAATCTCGCACGTGGGAGCAATTATTCAGGTTTGTCGAATCCTGTGGGCACGCTTTCTTACCGGCTTATGTCCCCATTGTGGAAAAGCGCCAACCTATGGAGTGGGGAGATCAAGAACGGCAGTTTCAACTCTATCGCCGAGGTCGTTATGTAGAGTTCAACCTAGTTTACGACCGAGGGACTATCTTCGGGCTCCAAACAAAAGGGCGCACCGAATCGATTTTGATGTCATTACCCCCTCTGGTTCGCTGGCAATACAGCTATCAACCTGAGCCTAATACCTGGGAGTCCAAGTTGTACGATGTTTTACACCATCCCAAAGACTGGATCTCTCTGACCTAGGCTTGCTCTAGATTGTTCTCCCTAAATTTATGCGACTAACCCTTAAGGATCCGGTGCTGCTGGTGACTCACACGGATCCCCTAGTCGGATGGATCTGATACCTCATCATCTGAGATGTAGAAGTGTTGAAAGGTTTTCTGAGCATCCAAGGATCCATATCCCTGCAGTTCAACCCCCCCGTCCAGACCAGCCTCAATATGACCAATGATCACAGCAGTGGGGATATGGCTTATAACCTGTTCTGCTGCTGCAGATGGCATACTTAGTAGTAGTTCAAAATCCTCACCCCCAAACAAGGCCCACTCTAGAGATCGTTCGGGAAAGTGGTGTTGGAGCGCTGGATCGATGGGAATTCGCTCAGGATCCACAACTGCCTTCACTTGACTCATCCGACACACCTGAAGCAGAGCATCCGCCAAGCCATCGCTGGTATCCATGCCACTGACCCTCGGAATCTGTAATTTTCGCAGAGTCGCAACCACATCAAAGCGAGGTTGAGGGTATTGGTGAGCTTGAATCAGTCGATCTCTAGCCCTAGGATCCATAGCCCTAGGATCCATAGCTTTAGGATCCGTAGCTTTAGGATCCGTAGCTTTAGGATCCGTAGCTCTAGGATCCGTAGCTCTAGGATCCGTAGCCCTGGGATCCATCGCCTTAGAATAGTTGATGGAGGGGCACTCCGGATGCAGCAGTAACTCCAATCCAGCACGTGAACTGCCATGGACACCTGTGACCAGGAGACTATCTCCCGGCTGAGCGGAACTGCGTAGGATCCCTTGCCCCAGCTCAACGCGTCCGAACGCTGTGATTGAGATAAATCGCTGTTGGGCTCGACAGACATCCCCACCCACAATCTTCACCTGCCAAGGCTGGCAGCACATCACGAGGCCTTCGTAAAGGTGATGGAGCCAGGCTACAGGAGTCGAGGGCGGTAATCCCAAACTCACCACCAGTGCCACAGGGGTTGCCCCCATCGCCGCCAAATCGGAGAGATTCGCTGCCGCGGCCCGTCCTCCTACAGAGTGGGGAGGTGTTGTCGCATCACTGAAATGAACCTCATCCACCAGAGCATCGGTTGTTACCACTAACTGACCCTCTGGCCAGACCAACAGTGCTGCATCATCTCCCAACGGATCCGTTGAGCAGAAGCTCTGCACCAGACGCAGCACCCCAGCCTCACCGAGTTGAGCTAGTGTCTCGGGCATTTAGATGAGATCCTCAGTCATCGTTGCGCTCGACCTGAGCCTGCAGCTCCTTAACCCAATGCTGGAAGGCCTCTTGATGTTCCGGGCTGGTCCCAACCAACAGGCCATAACGGAACACAATAATCAACCCTACCAGACCCATGGTCCGGACTAAGACATCAAGGGCCCTAAAAATGACGCTAGCCATACTCTTTTTCAGCAGGTACGTTACAAAATATACTAGTATTCGATAAGTCCGTCTACCGCAAAAATCCTGACATTGACTCAGCGCTTTACCGCAGGGGCAGGCTTGGCATGTCGTGGGTTAAACTCAATGAATTCTTCTTGTAAGGTTAACTGGGCCACATCGGTCAGTTGAGGTCAGGCCAGGATCCCGAGCTAACTCAATCCTGCTCTTACGTTCACTTTATCCCTGGGAGTAGGCAAGAACTCCTATCGTATTCGCCAGTAACCGGTGTCTCTGGATCCCTCTCAATGACACCATTCATGCTAAGTGTAGGACACTCTTATGGAGCAGATACTAACGCATCCAAATTGGGACGCGGTTCGGCTAGCCCAGCGGTTAATTGAGGTAGGCAATGCTTTATCATCTGAATCTAATCTCGAAAAATTACTGAGCCTGATTGTTCAGAAAGCCAAAGAATTAACAAACTGTGATGTCGGTACGATTTATATCCGTGAAGGAGAGCGGCTACGATTTTTTGTCAGTAATACACAAGCCTTGCAAGATCTATCGCTGTCACTGGATGAGAGAAGTATTGCTGGTTACGTTGTCCTAACGGGGGAGTCAGTCAATCTCAAAAATGCTTATGACCTGCCGAGTAACCTCCCCTACAGTTTCAACGCTCGTATTGATCAGCAGACAGGCTATCGTACCTGCTCAATGCTCACCATCCCTATGCAGGATCCGTCTGGGCAAATTTTGGGCGCTCTGCAACTGTTGAACCGGCTTCACAACGATGCCCCGAGTCGAGCAGACCATTTGTATGATGTCCGTCCTTGGTGTGTTCCCTTCTCCCCGTTCGATGTTAGCGTCGCCGAAGCTTTAGCATCCCAGGCGGCGGTTGCCTATCAGAATGTGGTTCTACGTCAGGAATTGAAATCCGCCTACATCGAAGCCATTTTATGTCTCTCTGCTGCTGCTGAATATCGGGATACCGACACCTCTTCTCACCTCAAGCGGATGAGCAATTACTCCCGGATCATCGCCAAGCACTCAGGGTTTTCGGCTGAAGATCAGGAGTTGATTCTCTATGCCAGTCCCATGCACGATGTCGGTAAAATTGGGATCCCTGATGCCATTTTGCTCAAGCCAGGCAAGTTCACCCCAGAAGAGCGGGCTATTATGCAACGTCATCCCGAGATTGGGGCTCAGATTCTGGGTCAGTCGGAGGCTCTACTGATGAAAAAGAGTGCGCTGATTGCCCTGAGTCATCATGAAAAGTTTGACGGATCCGGTTATCCCTATGGCCTCAAAGGATCCGATATCCCTATTGAAGGCCGGATTGTTGCACTTGCGGATGTCTTTGATGCTCTGGCCAGTCGGAGACCCTACAAGGAAGCATGGGATCTACAAGATATTTTTGAACTAATCGACAAGAGCAACGGTAGTCATTTTGACCCCGATATTGTCGCCGCGTTTGATCGAGGCCGGGATGAAGTTTTAGATATTTACCACCAATATCAATAGTTTAATGATAGCTTTCTCTTGAAAAACTTGTGGCCTCAATCCTGGCTAGGAGGCACTGAAGAACGCTAAAAGTTGAGCTTACTGCCATTGACTATTAACTCTCTGTGAGCGGTCTGAGGTGCTATCTCTCATAATTGAGACGCTTGTTCGCACAGCAGCCCCAGACCATTTCCTCACAATCGCTAGGATCCTGTTGTCAGCTGGGTCCAAGACCCCATTCACACGGGATATCATCACAGCTTTCATATCCTGTTTCAAGACTTAACGGATGTTTACATCATCTCAGTTTCTCTGCACACGATCTGCACAAGTAACCCAGTTAAATGAAGATGTTCGAAAGCCGCTTGATCCTATTGTATTGGATAAACGGTTCACCTTGATGAGCTGCTGAGAAGTAGCTGATTGGGGTACGTTATCGAGTTCAGGGGTCAGGTCATTTCAATATTGAGCATTAAAACCCTTTTGGGAAGTGTGTCGTCATTTTGATCGACCCTTCTTTTAGCACGTGATTACTCTGCTTTTGGGACTATTTCCATGCTTTTGGGACTATTTCCATGCTTTTGGGACTATTTCCATGGTGGAGGATCCGGTTGTGCAATCACATTTCAACATAGGAGATACCTGAATGCTTGACGTGTTCACCAAGGTTGTAGCCCAAGCTGACACTCGTGGTGCTTACCTGACTGACGATCAGTTTTCTGCCCTGCGCAATATCGTTGCTGAAAGCAATAAGCGCATGGATGTGGTAAACCGCATCACTAGCAATTCCTCCACAATCATTGCTGATGCTGCGCGGGCTTTGTTTGCTGAACAACCTCAGCTGATCCGTCCAGGTGGCAATGCTTACACTAGCCGTCGGATGTCTGCCTGTTTGCGTGATATGGACTTTATTCTGCGCTATGTCACCTATGCCATGTTCGCTGGCGATAGCAGCGTTCTAGATGATCGTTGCTTAAATGGTCTCCGCGAAACCTACGTTGCCCTCGGTGTTCCTGGTGCATCCGTTGCTGAAGGCGTTCGTAAAATGAAAGATGCTGCCATTGCGATCGCTAACAACAAAGAAAGCATCACTCAGGGCGATTGCAGCTCTTTAATGACTGAGTTAGGCAACTACTTTGACCGTGCCGCTGCGGCAGTAGGCTAGGACATCATCATCTAGATACATTAATTGGATCCTGATTCGGTCGGATGCCAATTCGGTCTAGACATACTCTTTTAATGACTTCAAATGTGCTTAGTCACTGGTGGGGATGACTTGTTTTCAACATGTTTCCATCAGAGTAAGCACTGAGGTCTAATGATCAAAACTGGTCTAGCGATCAAAACTAGTCTAGCGATCAAAAATGACTGTGTTGAACATTCGTTATTCAAAGGCATTTCACTCATGAAAACTCCCTTAGTAGAGGCAGTTGCAACCGCTGATTCTCAGAGTCGTTACCTCAGTAGCTCTGAGATTCAAACTGCATTTGGTCGTTTCCGCCAGGCGGCTGCTAGCCTAGAAGCGGCTAATGCATTGACTAAAAAAGCTGATGCTTTAACTGAAGGTGCGGCTGATGCGGTCTACCGTAAGTTTGCGTTCACCAAGCAGATGCAAGGTCCTAACTATGCGTCTACTCCCACGGGTCAAGCTAAGTGCTTGCGGGATATTGGCTACTACCTCCGCATCATCACTTACTGCTTAGTTGCAGGTAGCACAGGTCCTTTGGATGAGTATCTGATTGCTGGCTTAGCGGATATCCACCGCACGTTCCAGCTTTCTCCCGCTTGGTACATTGAGGCGCTGTCCTACATCAAGGCTAACCATGGCTTGACTGGGGATCCTGCGGTAGAAGCAAACTCCTACATTGACTATGTGATCAACGCTCTAAGCTAGTCCCAATACAGTTGAAACGGTGGGCAGTTGAACCAGGATCCTTTAACCTCAGGATTGAGCTGAGGATCCTTTCCTTAAACTGTCTACCGTTTTTAAGTAGGACGAGTTGACTAGGAGGGACCTTTAAGATGTCCGTAACATTAATGAAAACTGTTTTAGGGGTTGAACCCTTCATCGATACCGCTCCTGTGGAGTTACGTCCTGGCGCGAGCGATGAACAGATCAATGCGGTGATTCATGCTGCTTATCGTCAAGTGTTTGGCAATGATCATTTGATGCCGGGTGAGCGGCTTACGAGTGCGGAGTCATTGTTGCATCGAGGGGAAATCACCGTTCAAGATTTTGTGCGGTCGTTGGCCTTATCTGAGACCTACCGGCAGAAGTTCTTTCATTCCACCTATCAGGTGCGGTTTATTGAACTGAACTATAAACACCTGCTGGGCCGTGCCCCTTACGATGAAGCCGAGATTGCCTATCACGTTGATCTCTACACACAGCAGGGGTATACCGCTGAGATTAACGCCTACATCGACTCCCGTGAGTATCAAGAGATGTTTGGCTCGGCTGTTGTCCCCTACTATCGAGGTTTCACCAGTCAAGTGGGTCAGAAAACAGTCGGGTTCACCCGCATGTTTCAACTCTATCGGGGGTATGCCAGCAGCGATCGAAGCCGAGCCGGTAAGGCCCAGCTATCCTTCGATCTCGCTCGCAATATGGCGACTCCAGTGCGGAATGCTGAGGTAGGTCAAGCCTTGAGTGGATCCACGTCCTCGGACCGAGCCGATGTCTATCGGTTGCGCCTCACTCAGAAGCCAGGTTCAGCCTCCCTCATTCGCCAGGCCATTACAGAGCAACTGGTGCCCTATGAGCGGCTGAGTGCAACGCTCCAGCAACTTAATCGACGTGGTTATCAGGTGATGAGTCTTTCACCTGCCTAGGATCCCTGTACTCCAGGCTAAATGTCCAGACTGAGCTCTAGATTGAGTCCCAGACTGAATGTCTAGATTGAGTATTCGGATCCGTATTGATGACCTTCCATTTTAAGGAGGACAATTAGTGGCTATTACAACAGCAGCGCCCAGCTTAGGGACCGCCGCGTACGCAGACGTGAGTCCTGTGGAGCTCCGGCCTGACTGGAGCAAAGAAGATGCTGACGTCGTGATTCAAGCCGTGTATCGTCAAGTATTGGGCAACGATTACATCATGCCCACTGAGCGATTGACTAGTGCTGAATCTCTACTGGCACGGGGGGATTTGTCTGTCCGTGAATTCGTGCGGGCGGTCGCCAAGTCAGATCTGTACAAAGAGAAGTTTTTCTACCCCAATTTTCAAACTCGCGTCATTGAGTTGAACTACAAACATCTCTTAGGTCGGGCGCCTTACGATGAATCTGAGATCATCATGCATTTGGATCTCTACAACGAGAAGGGCTACGACGCAGACATCGACTCCTATATCGACTCAGCTGAGTACATTGATACCTTCGGTGAATCAATCGTGCCCTACTACCGATTCACCACGCAAGTGGGTCAGAAAACCGTTGGCTTCACGCGCATGTTTCGGTTGTACCGAGGGTATGCCAGCAGCGACCGGTCTCAATTGGAGAAAGGGGCTCCTCGTCTAGCCGGTGAATTAGGTATGAACATGGCTTCGGCTGTGGTGGCTCAATCAGGGTCAACAGCTGGCTGGGGCTATCGTCCTTCCCCACAAGGGACAGCTCCAATAAAGGCGTTTGGTAATGCGGTGCAAGGGGATCGGATTTATCGGATTGAAGTGTCTGGCATGAACCTGCCTCGGTATCCGAAGGTGCGCCGGATTAGCCGTGAGTTCTTGGTACCTTACGATCAACTCTCTCGCACGCTGCAGCAGATTGATCGGATGGGTGGCAAAGTGGCCAGTGTGACATTAGCGTAGAACCCTAACTCTAGCTACCGTTGAAGGTCTCATGATCGTAATGTGTCAAGCTGTGGCTCAGATGAAGCTTCAGCTTGTTTTTTTGATCCTGATCACCTGATTTGACACCCAGGATCCGTTGAGATCCGTTGAGAATGACTACTCCCGCAGGGACTGTTTCTCCCTCCCAGATCGACCCCATCTGCATCCCTATCCAGATGGATCCTGTCCAGGGTGATAGCGCAGAAGGCTTGGAGACAACCGGATCCGATGGGGAGAAATTCGTTGATTCCGCCACCGTTCCGAAAACATGGAGGATGCAGATAAAGTAGTCGCCAGAGAATTTGGGAGCTAAGTAATCTGAGCGGATTAAACACAAGCTCATCAAACCTACTGACTCAGAGGTCTTCCATTTAAGAAGTAAGAAGAATGATAAGCTGAAAAAGCTTTGCAAGGTTCAGGTGTTATGGACGCTAAAGAGTTTTTTGAACAGTGTGATGGTCAGTGGGTGTCACAACGGACAACTCATCACCTCGCCTTCCGACGCTCCGAAACCGGGGATTCCTACATCCAAGTCAAGAGCCTGCCAGCTGAGGATCCTAAGGTCAAAGAATTATGTGAGTTTCATCAGGTGGATCCGACCTTGGCAATGAGTGGGGCGTTGGTCAGCTGGGATGGATCCATGGCTTGGGATAAAGAAGGCGAGAAGCACTCAGGATCCACAGTAATGGTGCTAGTACCGGATGATGAGACCCAGCGTTACGGTCGTCTGCTGCGGGAGCGTGGATATGTCGAATCGGCTCCTGTTGTGGGTCGGTTTGAGATGGATGGCGACAATGGTCTAGTGCTCTCCACCGATTACGAGACGATGACCGCTTACGAGCGCTTCTGGTTTCCGACCCCTGGTGTGCGCGTGCGAACCAGTACGGTGAAATGGTTTGGTGGCTTCAGCACAGCGACCTTCTGTACAGAGACTCGGATAGAGGGGGATCATACCACCCGCCAAGATGCGGTTACCCCACCTCCCGTGTCGATGTACTCCATCATGGGGGGCTAGGTCAGGATCCTTGTGGGATAACGGGACGGTGTATGGGTTAAGCGGTAAGGTGCATGGGTTAAGCGGTAAGGTGTATGAGTTAAGCGGTAAAAGGATAAGTCATGACGACAGCATTTTGGGATGACCGCTATAGCGATACAGACTACGTCTACGGAATTGAGCCCAACGACTTTTTAGCCGCAGAAGCGCATCGGCTCCCCAAAGGACGAGTGCTTTGTTTAGCTGAAGGACAGGGGCGAAACGCGACCTACCTAGCAGCGTTGGGATTTACCGTTACTGCTGTTGATCAATCTGCTGTTGGCTTAACTAAAGCCCAGGAGCTAGCCGCTCAATCAGGGGTTCAAATTGAAACTATCCAAGCTGATCTAGCTCAATTTATGATTGAACCGGCAAGCTGGGATGGGATCGTTTCAATTTTTGCTCACACACCTCCCCCCCTTCGGCATCGGATCCATCATCAGGTTGAACAGGGGTTGAAGCCAGGCGGTCTGTTTATCTTGGAGGCCTACACGAAACGGCACCTTGAGATGGAGGGAATAGGGGGACCGCCGTCTCACATGGCTGAGATGCTGATGTCTCTTGCAGATCTCCAGCAGGAACTTGAGGGGTTAACGATTTTGATAGGCCAGGAGATTGAACGTGTGGTCAACGAAGGCAAGTACCATCAAGGCAACAGTGCTGTCGTGCAGATTGTAGCCGCTAAGATTTAGCCACCAGAGAGTCTGGCGTAGAACCGGTTGCGACTACTTTAACTGTTGGATAACGAGTTTCGATGAGATGAGCGGCTGCCGCTTCACTCCACCGCGCAACCCAATTCGGCTGAATCCCAAACATCACAATAATGACCGCCAAGACCACTGCTGGGATCTGTTCTACCAACCGCCGTCGAGGCATATTTTCCACCCGCGCCGATAACCGCCCAAAAAACGCTCGGTTCACCAACAGTAGAAAGTAGGCTGCCGTTAACCCAGTCCCTACCATGCACAACAATGTCTGGATGGGGAAGACTGGAAAACTACTCCGAAACACGACAAACTCGGCGATGAATCCTACCATTCCCGGTGTTCCAGCACTAGCCATGACGCCTAAGATCATTAAGCTGCCCACCAATGGCAACCCTCGCTCTGGACTCAACAATCCTTGCAACTGACTCAGGTTTCGCGTGCCCGTATTGGCGTAGACGGCTCCAACTAATAGAAACAACAGAGCTGAGATTAACCCGTGGCTGACCATCTGAAACACGGATCCGGCCACACTCAAGGGTGTCCCCGCCGCCAGAGCCAGCAGCACATAGCCCATGTGGGCCACAGAGCCATAGGCCACTATCTTTTTCATGTCTTCTTGAGCTAGGGCATTAAAGGATCCGTACAAGACATTAATCACAGCTAGTGCTGCTACCCAGGGCGCCACCACTGACCAGGCCTCCGGCAACAAATCCACGCCAAATCGCAACAGGCTGTAAGTCCCTAGCTTGAGCAAAATGCCAGCCAGCAGCACAGACACGGGTGTCGACGCCTCCACGTGCGCATCGGGTAACCAGGTATGCAGAGGCACAATCGGAATCTTGACTCCGACCCCTAGTAACACCAGAACCAGTAACAAAACCTGTCGTCCGACTGGCAAACTATGGGCCCGCACTGCCTCATAGGTGAAGTTCGTTGCGGCTCCAGCCCAAGCCATACCAAAAAAGGCGACCAGCAGAAGCAAACCCGCTAATGCCGTGTAGAGCAGAAACTTTGTCGATGCATACCCCCGGCGCGGCCCACCCCAAATGGCAATCAGTAAATACAGGGGGACCAGTTCCACCTCAAAAAAGAGGAAGAACAATAGCAGGTCCTGAGCCAGAAAAGCCCCCGTCACACCACTACCTAGAATCAAGATCAGACTGTAGTACAAGCGTGACCGCTCTCGAACTGTGCTACTCCAAATTGCTACCACCACCAGGACTTGATTGAGAACAACTAGGGGTAGCGAAATCCCGTCCACACCCAAGCTGTAGGACAAGTTCAGGGCTTCCAACCACTGAAACTGTTCCCGCCACTGAAGTCCTCCATTGAGGTCAAAATTGGGGTTAAAGTGCCACAGGATCCATCCAGTCAAGCCTAAGGCTACCATTGCCACCAGCAGCGCTATCCGACGGATCCATTGACTATCATCTCGCGGATACAGGCTGATCAGCACAGCCCCCACAACTGGGATCCAAATGAGAGCACTCAGCATAGACCACTACACCCACAACATTGTTACAGACTCACACACTCGTTACTTTTTAGCCAACAACCGCACCAAACCAGGAGAGTTGCCACAGTAGCATCGTCACTAACGCCAGGCCTACCATGATTGTGAGGATATAAGCTTGCATCCGTCCAGAAATGGTATATTTCAAGCCCTCAGCGCCCAAAATCAGCATCAGGCTCACCATATTGACTAGCCCATCTACAATAAAGCGGTCAATCCACTCCACCAGGCGGGCTCCCCATCGAAAGGGATAGACAACACAGATCTGATAAAGATTGTTCACATAAAAATCGTAGGCAAGGAGATCCTGGATTCCCCCCCACCGCAGTCGGAATGACTTGGGGGCCTTGGGGTTGACATAATACGTGGCTCCCACCACCATCCCCACCCCACTGGCTAGAACTAATGCGATCGCCGCTTCCTGGATCCGAGGGGTCCAGCTAGGTAGCAAACCCCATTGCCATAACATTAGAGGTAGTAATGCTGTCACGACCGTCAACACGACCATTGGTACTGCCATCGGCCATTGCACCTCTGGAGCCCGCCGTGTTTTCAATTTTGGGGGTCCTGTAAACAAAAGCCCGAACACTCGAGTCAAGTTTAACGCTGTCAATCCACTCACCACTAACAGGATGCCAGCTAACCACCCTTGTGACAGTTTGAACACTTCATATAACGACACCATTGACCAGAAACTCCCCAGGGGCAGGAGCGCCACCATCCCCAAGGATCCGATCAGAAATGCACCTACAGTGGCTGGCATCCGAGTCCGTAGCCCCCCTAACTCAGTCAAGTTTTGGGTTGCCGTCGTCAAAATGATAGATCCGACTCCCATGAAGAGCAGGGCCTTAGCGACAGCATGAGTCAACAAAAACTCAAAGGCCAGTTCCGTCTGATGGAGCCCCACTGCCTTTTTGTGTTATGCTTGGTAGGAACTCGTCGAATAGGAAAATGTCCGCTTAATATCCAGTTGGGCCAACGCTACCAGAGCCCCACCGACAGCCGTCACACAGCCAATGCCAATGAGCACGTCCTCGACTACAGGCGATAAGGCCAAAATGGGTTCGAGCTTGATTAGGACAAACGCACCGCAGGCCACCACGATTGAATTGCGCAAAATTGAGGCTGGATTCGGTCCTTCCATCGCTTCGTCTAACCACAGATGCAGAGGGACTTGAGCGCATTTTCCAATGGGCCCTGCAATCATCGCCAGACCAATGAGAGTGGCTAGGATCCCGGATATCTCGGTGGTGCGAGACCACTCAGCTAGTGATGAGAAGTCTAAACTGCCTGAATAAGTTGACACGGCAACAACGCCCATCAATAACAGAAGATCCCCCACACGCTTTGTCAAGAAGGCATCCCGCGCAGCTGTAACGACCAAAGGCTGAGCGTACCAAAACCCCACCAAGAGGTAAGTCGACAACGTGAGCATTTCTAGCAAGCCATAGCTCAAAAAGAGTGAGTCACTCAGGGCAATACCGCTCATGGCGCCCTCGAAGAACCCCATCAATGCGTAGAACCGAGCTAGACTCCAGTCTTTTTCCATGTAGCCCAGCGCAAACAGCTGAGCCAGTAAGCTGAGGCCCGTAATCAGAACTGTCGCGCCAATGCTCATGCGAGAGGCATCTAGCGTGAGGGGCAACTGGAAGTCCAACAGGTCTAACCAGGGAATCACCAACCGGGTTGGTTCGCTAGCCCAGATTGCCTGCAGAGCCACGACGCTATGAACCAGCGCCAGCACGGTCATTAAGATATTCAAGTAAGCGGCTGGTCGGGGTCCTGTCCGTTTAATCAACCCAACGGCCCAGGGCAAGGCCAACACAGCCCCTAATAGTCCATACAGGGGAACGCACCAGCTGGTGTCCTGGAAGAATTGCGACATCTGTTGTTAGAGGATCCTAATTATCAATCAATCGGTAATCAATCGGTAATCAATCGTTGCTAGGTTGAGAATCCCCAAGGGATCCTATGTTTATGCCCATATTGTAGAGAGTTTTTGGTCCCCCCACGGTAGATCCCCAGGTGACCCAATCTAGTGCAGATAAACCGATACAGATAGGACCCTAGATGATCTGGGTAACACTCAATGCTGAGGATCCAGACAGGCCCTAGTCAAACAGTCTAACGGGACACCTCACAATTTTATTTCAGCGAGCTCTGAACACAATGAAATTATTTTCCCACATCTCGAATAGAGATAGGATATGGTCGTCCAACGTTACTCCAGCTCGAGCCAGGAGTGCCTCACCCGTCATCGGTTGCTGAGCTAGGGGGCGTAGGAGATCGACCAGTTGAAACCGACTTAAGGTCAGATGAGATTGAACTGTTGATACAGCGGACCATTTCAGGCGCAGCATGACATCAAACATAGGGGGTAGCTCATCAAAGCACCACTCCTTGAGAGAACGAGCTTTACTTTGGTAGGTCACTTGAGCCCCTAGGCAGGCAGGGTTGACCATCCACTCTGATCGATTAAAAAAGGCAGCATCAAAACCAGGTTCAGCTGTAAATTGACCCTGATGACAGCACCAAAACTCATTTCTCGTTTGAGCGGTGGGGTTGAGTTGTTCCAAAACAGCTAACTGTTCAATGCGGCTCAGCTGTTTCAAGCGGTCGTGAAAGTCATGGTGAAGCATGCTGATCGCCGAGGTAGGGGACCACTTTTGCTCAACTTGTAACGAAACATCAATGAATTCAAGGTTAGCTGCGGCTAAGAAAGCAGGGAGCTCAGCAATACTGAAGGGAATATCCTGCGGATGAAAAAAATTATCTACAATATTAGCCTTCTTGGTATAGTATTCGGCCATCGCTCTGGCATGGCTACCCAGGATGGTGCCAGGCTGAGCAAAGGTTAGTAGAGATTCTACAAATTCAATGGCTTCTGTTGTTGGCTCCGAGTCGATGCCTAATATCTTTAAAGCCTCTCGTACTCGATAAATCACCCAGCGGCCCGCGCGGTTGTAGAGCATCAAACTCATCACACCGTCAGGAGCAAGCCGGTCAGCTAAATTCTTCAATGCTTGAGTGGGATCAGCAGTGTGGTGAAGGACACCGTAGGAATGAATTAAATCGAATGGACCATCCGGCAATGTGTCTGGCTGCATTAAATCTGCTTGATAAGCTTTGCATCGGCGGAGATTGTAACGTTCGATTCGTTGCTGAGCTATCTCAATAGAGGCTGCACTTAGATCAACCCCAATAATGTCTGAAAAGTCGGGATTAGTCACCGAGACAACATTTAGATCACTACCTGTACCGCAGCCTGCAACTAACCCACGCCTGCCTTGAGAGCTCTGAAAGGTCCGGGTTCGAGCATACTGAGCGAGAGAGTAATCCACTATGGGTGACCCAGCGACAATCTCAAGACTGTCGGGGAGTGACGGGTAGGGGAATGTCTCGTACTGAGTCTGCACCGCTTGGGTAATAGGATCGGGTTGAGCCACGGAGATAGGTTGAGAGCAACATTGATATAGTACTACCTGTTACTTCAGGGAAGCGTTGTTTTTTCCCTTGTTTTACCCGCTGATCATCGGCAGCGGCGCAATGTCCCTGTCAGTTTGCCTCTGTCTCTTCTGGGTCATCAAGGTCAGGATCCCTCTCTTCTCCCTCATCAGGATCCTCAGGATCCTTACTTCCATCAACAGTATTGATAGGACGGTCTCCTTGAGACGGCTCTGAGGTAGCATTCGTTTCCGTCTGGTTCATAATATCTGGGCCAATCGAGAGTCCCCCCTGGCGAGACCGGTAGCTATCTATGGCGGAGTCTAGAGCTGCTTCCTGGTCTTCGGGATCCCGAGGTTCCTCCTCTAGCTGCTGGGTCGCCCGGATCAAGTTGTTGATATTAACGGTAGAAGCATCAAACAAATTGAAATCGGGTGAAGTGGTGGTGGCATCATTGACATCATCATGAATCTGGGCCTGAACGGATCCGGCACTGAGCAGCACCAAGACCAGACTCCAACTCAGCTGGATCCAACCTGAAAAAGCTCCGCCGGAGTAGGCAGATAAAGGAATACTGGTGTGATGTTTAGCCATGACAACCTCCTTAACCATTAACGGATTGGATAACACGCTTGGATAACACGCTTGGATAAGACCTAAGATCTAAGGATTTGACTGCAGCCCGGACGGATCCGTTCCCACTGCTGCTGATGCTAGCCGCCGCCGTCTCCCTTTTCTTGCTCAAGTCTATTAAGAAAGGTTTGTTCATCGCCTGTCAACTTGAGATGGGTCAGTAGATCACGACGACGCTGCCATGTGCGTAAGAGCTGCTGTTCGCGTCGCCAACGGGCAATGGCCAGATGATTCCCAGAGCGGAGAATCGCAGGAACATCCAATCCTTCAAAATGAGGGGGGCGAGTGTACTGAGGGTAATCGAGTAAGCCGGTTTCAAAACTTTCTGATTTTAGTGAGGCGTCTTTGCCGACGGTGCCGGGTTGCAGCCGTACAACGCCGTTGATGAGTGTGAGGGCCGGGATTTCGCCGCAGGTCAGGACGAAGTCCCCAATCGAGATTTCGCGGGTAACCAGGTGGGTCCGGATCCGTTCATCCACCCCTTCGTAGTGCCCGCAGAGGATGACGAGTTGAGAGAGAGTGGCCAGTTCTTTAAGCAATCCCTGGTGGAGGGGCTCACCCTGTGGGGTCATGAGCACAATGTCACGAGGCGGAAGCTCTGGTAAGGATCGCACCGCAGCAAACAGAGGCTCAGGCTTGAGTAACATACCCACCCCGCCGCCATAACACTCATCATCCACTCGGCGGTGCTTATCGGTGGCAAAGGTGCGAGGATCCGTTAGGACTACCTCAGCAATACCGTTTTGTAGCGCTTTTCCGAGAAGGCTAGTTTGGAGCGGTGAGGTAAAAAAGTCCGGAAATAGAGTAACAACGTCAATGCGCACAGGTCCAGGATCCTTAATCCAACGGCAAGGCTGAAATCCAACGCTAGTAAAACACTACTGATCCACCACTGATTGAGAGCTCAAGGTTACGACTGATGGGGGTCAGGATCCGTGCGCATCCGTTCCATATCCATCCGCAGCTGCTCAATTTGACGAGTTAAACCCATGAGTGTACGGATATCATCCTGACTCACTGAGCCTGAAGCGCTTGCCGATGCTGAGGAGCCGGTAGGTTGAGACCCAGTAGGTTGAGACCCAGTAGGTTGAGACCCAGTAGGTTGAGGAGATCCGGCAGATGGGGATCCGGTTGATTGAGAGGGTGGTGTTGTAGGTGATGAACTTGGACCCGAAGGCTGCTGAATGGGTCGATTCACTGGTTCGGAGGCAACAGCCGTGGGATCCGCTGATGCAGGGGGAGCTGCTGTTTGGGCAGAGGATCCTGAGGGTTGATCTGGATTTTGAGGAGGTTGGGGCTCCTGGCGTGCCTGTTCGACATACTGCAAGGCTTCCTGCTCAGTCATTTGCCCTTTGGCCACAAGCTCGTTCGTGAGGGCTTCTAAATCTTCTAGACTGAGGGTTTTGAGCTGTTCTGCCCGCTTTTCAGGATCCTCAAGGAGCTCCAACAGGGACGCAGCGGTACCGTAAACCAGATAGCGTGCTCGCGTCATCCAATCATCAGTATCTGGCGGTGAAGGATTAGGGGTGTTGCTCAACGACGGATCCTCAACTCAGTAAAGGGCTTAGGTAATGCGGCTGCAATAATCTGATCCTAAGCGATGGAACTGATAGCGTACACACTTGGAGGGCCGGTGATACGGATCCTAAGTTATGCACAACGGTAGAGCGACGATGCACGACGATTGACCCCTAGCCCCGTAGCGATTGACCGATGACACGCAATGACTGACCGATGACACGCAATGATTGCCCCCTAGCTGCGCGACGATTGACCGATGCCGCTCAACAATTGACCGATGCCGCCCAACGATTGACCCCTAGCCTTGTAACGATTGACACTAGTCTCCGCGTCATTGACCTATC
>CAYUEE010000037.1:0-35791 GCA_964443615.1 uncultured bacterium
GAGTTGATTAAGCCCTGGCAGCCAGCCTCATCCACAGTCTCATCTGAAGTTACTACCGATCCAGTTGATCTAGTGCCGTCAGTAGAGACAGTCACGGGGGATGACAATGAGGCCGAAAGAGCTGATGATGTTCAGTCTGTAGGCCCTAGTGAGTACGACAAACTTCAACAGTGGTTGCTATTCACGACCCTAGCGGCCAGCTTGATTATCGCCACCACAGTAGCGTTCACCTATTCCTTGAGCATTGCCGCCAACTACCTGCTCGGCGCTATCGGGGGCCTCATCTACCTCAGAATGCTGGGCCGGAGTGTCGCGCAATTGGGCAAAAGCCGCCCCAGCTTAGGGGCTAGTCGTCTGGGGATTTTCGTCGGGCTTGTTCTGGTCGCAACGCAACTGGAATCCCTGCAAATTTTGCCGATTTTCCTGGGCTTCATGACCTACAAGGCGGCCTTCGTCGTCTATATGGTCCAAATGTTATCTCGTCCATCCCGTTCTCAGCAGTGAACCCATGATTGACTTATCTCCTTTGTCTCTGGATCCTGTGCAGCCCCTGCTGGCAGAGCTAGAAGTTGGCCAACACCTCTACTGGGAGCTACCGGGTGGCCTCACCGTTCACGGTCAAGTGTTCATCTCCAGCTGGATTGCGATTGGGTTGATCCTGACCTTGGTTGTCCTCGGCACCCGCAACCTCCAACGAGTCCCCTCCGGTCTGCAAAACTTCCTAGAGTTTGCCCTTGAGTTTGTGCAGAAGATTGCAAAGGACCAGATAGGCGAGAAGGAGTATCGTCCCTGGGTGCCCTACGTCGGGACACTGTTCTTATTCATTTTTGTCTCCAACTGGATGGGTAACCTATTCCCCTGGAAGTTGATTGAGCTGCCCAGTAGTGAGCTGGCTTCTCCAACAAATGACATCAACACAACTGCAGGGTTAGCGCTGCTCACCAGTGTCACGTATTTTTATGCTGGCTTTAAGGCGCGCGGACTGGGATATTTCAAGAAATACATTGAACCCAATCCTGTACTACTGCCCATCAACGTCATTGAAGATTTGACTAAGCCGCTCTCCCTCAGCTTCCGTCTGTTCGGAAATATCTTGGCGGAGGAATTGGTGGTGGCGGTCTTGGTCTTACTAGTTCCCTTGTTTGTTCCTGTGCCAGTGATGATTTTGTTTCTGTTCACAGGAGCGATTCAGGCGCTGATCTTTGCCACATTGTCAGCCGCCTATATCGGGGAAGCGATGGAAGGTCATGGTGGCGAGCATCACGATTAAAGGATCCGGATCCGTTCAACTTATCTGGAAACATCTAAGTGAGACTGAATGGATCCTGTCATTGACGTGTGCTTAAGTCATCCCACCTTTCAACTGTGCTAGAGCCAACGACACCTGTCTGAGGTAACCAGCACCTTGACTGTCTCAGTTCATTTACTAGTGATTCAATAGGAGTCTCACCATGGATTCATTAACGTCTGCTGCTTCCGTTCTCGCCGCTGCTTTGGCTATTGGTTTGGCTTCTCTTGGGCCTGGACTAGGTCAAGGTAACGCCGCTGCTTCTGCCATGGAAGGTGTTGCTCGTCAGCCCGAAGCCGATGAAAAGATTCGCGGTAGTTTATTGATCAGCTTGGCCTTTATGGAAGCACTGGCCATCTACGGCTTGGTGGTTGCTCTGGTTTTGCTATTCGCAAACCCCTTTGCATAAACCTAATTTTGAGCAGCGGTCTTGGTGAGTACTCTCTCGATCGGTATTCCATGTGATTACTTGATCGGCAGGACCGCCTGTTCTAGTTAGTGGGAGCTTATTGACGGGTACGGATAGCTGTGTGCAGATCCCATGGACGGGATTACTGGCTGCCCCTGTGAACAAGATCCTATTAACGACTGTAGCAATTGCCTATGTTCGACTCTTTCTGTGATGGACTGCCATGCATCACTCGATGCTCATGTTAGCGACGGAAGCTGCAGAGGAAGGTGGGCTGTTTGATCTGAACGCCACGCTCCCCTTAATCGCTCTTCAGTTTCTTGTCTTAGTTCTAATTCTTAATGCGCTGTTTTATAAGCCACTGACCGAGACCATTGATGGTCGCAACGACTACATTCGCAAGACGGTCACTGACGCCAGAGAGCAGACTGAAAAGGCTGAAGCATTGGCTCAACAATATCAGGAGGAGACTAGCCAAGCGCGTCTACAAGCAGCTCAGATTGTCGCCCAAGCCGAAGAGAGTGCAATGACAATCCGAGCTGAGAAGGTGGCTGAGGTGCAGGCTGAGATTAAGGCCAAGCTTGAAGCGGCCCAAGCTGAGGTGGATAAGGAGAGACAGGACGCCTTGCGTCAGCTAGAACAGCAGGTTGACGCGTTGAGCGAACAAATTGCGGCCAAGTTATTGGGTGTAGCGGGCTAGAGGTATACAGAGGAGTTGGATCGTGATAGTCAACGGCATGCCGTTATGGATGATTCAGTTAGCAGTTGACGCAGCTGAAGTCACCGAAGAACTGGATATCGACAACGTCGATGAAATGGCAGAATCCGCCAGCGCTCTGTCCTCTATCTTGGGCAGCAACCTTGTCAACATTGTGATCATTGTCGGCCTGCTGGTTTATCTGGGACGCAATGTCATTGGTGATATTCTGGCAAAACGTCGGACCGCCATCATGCAAGAGTTAGCCGATGCCGAAAAACGCAAGCGGGCGGCGGCGGATGCTTTAGCTAACCAACAGCAGAAATTAGCGCAGGCTCAACAGGATGCGGAGCGCATCAAGCAGCAAGCCAACGAAAATGCTGAGAAGTTGAGGGCAGACCTGCTGGCCAATGCCGAAGATGAAATTGCCAAGATGCGTGCGGCGGCTGACCGGGATGTGGCTTCGGCTCAAGAGCAAGTGATGGAGGAGCTCCGCAAGCGAATTGCTCGGCAAGCCCTAGATAAAGTGGAACGTGAGCTCCCCCAGAAGTTAACTGAGTCCTCCCAACGCCAGCTTATCGATCAAAACATTCAGCTTTTAGGAGGAGGTAACTAATGGCCGGTAGAATGGCACAACAGGTCGCAGATCCGTATGCTGATGCCCTCATCTCCATTGCTCAAAGTCAAACTAAGCTGAGTGAGTTCGCAGAAGGGATCCGTCTCATCCTAGACACCTTACGGTCAACACCCGAGCTCCAAACATTTCTAGAGAGTCCGGTTTTCAGCGCTGAGAAGAAGAAATCACTACTGGCTGATGCCTTCTCAGGCAAGGTGGAGCCGGTGCTCCTTAACACGCTTCAACTCTTGACGGATCGGCGTCGTGTGATGTTCTTGGAATCAGTTTGTTTACGCTTTCTAGACAAGCAGCGGCAAATACAAAAAATTGCGTTGGCGGAAGTGACCTCTGCCATTGAGTTATCCAGTTCGCAGCAGGACACAATTCAAGAGCGGGTTAAGCAGCTTGAGAACGTGACTAGCGTGGAGCTGGAGACGATGGTTGACCCCGCCCTCATTGGCGGCTTTGTGATTAAAGTCGGATCCCAAGTTATTGATCTCAGTTTGCGAGGTCAGTTGCGTCGCTTGGCTCTACAGCTGACTTAAGTTTGATGCCTCAAGGTTGACTTGATGTCGCCAGTAGGATCCCCCCCAGGCCTCGGCCTTCTCACTGTATTGCGCCCACCACCCATCTTTTTCACCGCGTTCTAGAGGACAACTATGGCTACCATTCGCCCAGATGAAATTAGCAGCATTATTAAGCAGCAGATTGAGCAGTACAACCAAGAGATGCAAGTCTCCAATGTGGGTACCGTACTCCAAGTTGGGGATGGGATTGCGCGGATCTACGGTCTGGACAAGGTGATGTGCAGTGAGTTGCTGGAATTTGAAGACGGCACAGTGGGCATTGCTTTGAACCTGGAAGAGGACAACATCGGGGCCGTATTAATGGGCTCAGGCCGGAATATCCAGGAAGGATCCTCGGTGAAAGCCACGGGTAAAATTGCCAGCATCCCGGTGGGACCTGAATTGATTGGGCGGGTGGTGGATCCGTTGTCCAATCCCTTAGATGGCAAAGGTCCCTTGAACTGTAAGGAAAACCGATTGATTGAGTCTCCGGCACCCGGTATCGTCGAGCGTCGATCTGTCCATGAGCCGATGCAGACAGGGATCACTGCGATTGACTCCATGATTCCCATTGGTCGGGGCCAGCGTGAGTTGATCATTGGGGACCGCCAAACCGGCAAGACAACGGTTGCTATCGATACCATCCTGAACCAGAAGGGCGAAGACGTTATCTGTGTTTACGTGGCCATTGGTCAGAAGCAAAGTAACGTGGCTTCTGTGACCCAGGTATTGGCTGAGCGCGGGGCTTTGGACTACACCATTATCGTCACGGCGGGTGCGGATAGCCCTGCAACTCTGCAGTACTTAGCGCCTTATGCCGGTGCAACCATTGCTGAGTACTTTATGTATAACGGCAAGGCAACACTGGTCGTTTACGATGACTTATCCAAGCAGGCTGTCGCGTATCGTCAAATGTCCTTGCTATTGCGTCGCCCACCCGGTCGTGAGGCATTCCCTGGGGATGTGTTCTACCTTCACTCTCGTCTGCTAGAGCGGGCCGCAAAGCTGAGCGATGAGCTGGGTAAAGGATCCATGACGGCTCTACCCATCATTGAAACGCAAGCGGGTGACGTATCTGCTTACATTCCGACCAACGTTATCTCCATTACGGATGGTCAGATCTTTTTGGAGACCGACCTATTCAATGCGGGTGTGCGTCCCGCCATCAACGCAGGTATTTCCGTCAGCCGAGTCGGATCCTCTGCTCAGATCAAGGCGATGAAGAAAGTGGCGGGTAAGATCCGTCTCGAGTTGGCTCAGTTCCGTGACTTGGAAGCTTTCTCCCAGTTTGCCTCTGACTTGGATGCAGCCACTCAGAAGCAATTGTCTCGTGGTCAGCGTCTGCAAGAGTTGTTAAAGCAACCTCAGTACTCGCCCTTGGCGGTGCATGAGCAAGTCGCCATCATCTATGCAGGGACCAACGGCTACTTGGATGAGATTCCCCTAGGTAAAGTGTTGGAGTTCAAGCAGGGGTTCTTGTCCTACTTAGGCACCAACCATGCCAAGTTCGGCGAGATCATCAAGTCCAACAAAGTGTTAACTGATGAGGCCGTTGACGTTCTCAAGACAGCTTTGACTGAGTACAAAGATGCCTTCTTAGCGCAGGCTAAATAAAGCCTAGTCGAAAACGTGAGGGTGTGGGGATGACTCGGATCCTGACAGCCTCACGGCTACTAGCCCTCAAGTTGTAACGTGTCCTGCACTATTGAATACCCCATTACCCAAGCCTGTGTGGAGTTGAGCCATGCCTAACCTCAAAGGGATCCGGGACCGGATCAAGTCTGTTAAGAATACCCGCAAAATTACAGAGGCGATGCGTCTGGTGGCAGCGGCAAGAGTGCGCCGAGCCCAAGAACAGGTCAATTCCACACGCCCCTTTGCTGATCGGTTGGCTCAAGTCTTCTACCGTCTGCAAACTCGTTTGAAGCTGGAGGATGTGGAGCTTCCCTTACTGCAACAGCGTGAGGTGAAGCGGGTTGCCATCCTAGCGGTATCGGGTGATCGCGGATTGTGTGGAGCCTACAATGCCAACATCATCAAGATGGTGGAAGAGCGCACTCAGGAACTCCAGACTCAAAATATCGAGTATGACCTTCACTTGGTAGGACGGAAGGCGAATCAATATTTCAAGCGCCGCCAAGCGCCTATTGTCCAGAGCTACTCAAATCTCAACCAAATTCCAACAGCGGCTGAAGCCAGTATGATTGCCGATGCGCTTCTGTCTGCCTTCCTGTCGGACACTGTCGATCGAGTTGAACTGATTTACACACGGTTCGTGTCTCTGATCAGCTCCCGACCTGTTCTGCAAACATTACTCCCATTGGATCCTAGCCAGCTGGCTCGTAATGACGATGAAGTGTTCAAACTATTGGTTAAGGGTGGAGAGTTCACTGTTGAACGCAGTACAGTAACCACTGAGATGACAGCTCCGCCACAAGACATGATTTTTGAACAGGATCCAGCCCAAATTCTAGAGGCTTTACTGCCCTTGTATGTCAATAACCAGCTGCTGCGAGCGTTGCAAGAGTCTGCAGCGAGTGAGTTGGCCTCCCGCATGACCGCAATGAACAATGCGAGTGACAACGCATCTGAATTGATTAAATCGTTGGGATTGGTCTACAACAAGGCGCGTCAGGCCGCGATTACCCAGGAGATCCTTGAGGTTGTCTCCGGTGCATCAGCGTT
This sequence comes from uncultured bacterium, assembly GCA_964443615.1. Lineage (GTDB taxonomy): Bacteria > Cyanobacteriota > Cyanobacteriia > Thermostichales > Thermostichaceae > CAYSWV01. The sequence goes on from CAYUEE010000037.1 coordinate 6,262, forward strand.
AAGCTAGCTCTCTGAACTTTTTTACTCAACTCATCTCCTTCTACTCGAGTAGTAGCGGGAGTTTTTATATGAGCTGAGTCCCCGGTCGCTCAACATCAGGGCTGACGGATTGAACCGGATCCTAAGCTAAGCCCTGCAACACAACCCTCACCATTTCAGCAGAATTGTGGGCCACAATGTGAAAGAGGCTGAGAAAATCTGTGCTGTCTCCAGTATCGCTTACGGACCGTACCAGTAGACACGGGATCCCTGCATCACAGGCCACTCGAACCACAGCCACACCTTCCATTTCCACCACATCAGCTTGGGTTCGCGTCTGGATTAATCGTCTCACGCCTTCTCCTGCCACAAAAGTGTCCCCAGACGTGACAAGCCCGTCATAAATTTGGGGTTGGTGAGTGGTCATTGGATCCAATACCGCCTGTGACCCGACCCGGAGCGCCAGCTTGAATAATTCAGGATCTGCCTCTAACACCTGAGCCTCTTCACCAGGGAGAAAATCTAACCCCAAGGTGAACTCATCATCCCGCCCCATCCCATAGTCATGTTCAATGGCTCGGTGCGACAGGATCACATCCCCTAGCTGCAAGGTTTCTCGCAAACCCGCCGCTACTCCTGTGAAAATGATGCCATCGATAGCGTACCGAGAGACTAACGTTGCTGTTGTGACCGCCGCCCGGACTTTACCAATGCCACCCTGCACTAGAACCACCGACTGACCGTACAATTCCCCTTGAAAAAACTCACGCTTCAAGACAGTCTCGGTCTGGATCCCTTGCATCTGCGACTTCAGCATGGCAATCTCTTCCGGCATCGCTCCCAGGATCCCAATCATGACCTAAACCCCTGTGCTAGTGTTCAACATTGGATCCTGCCAATCATTCACGAGTCGTTGCGGCGGATCCGTCGTTTTAGACTTGGGGGAGGGTTGCGCGCCCGATCGCTGCGCTAATAGACGTTCAATTTCACGATTCAGCTTCACTTCATCCACCGGCTTAGTCATGTAACTGGTCGCGCCCGATAGCTTGCCCCGGAATCGATCAATGAGCCCATCCCGCGCCGTTAGCATTAAAATCGGAATGGAGCGAAATTCATCTAAGTTTCGGACAATTCGGCTAAGCTCTAATCCATCCAGCCCTGGCATCGTTACATCAAGCACCACTAAGTCAGGATGATACTGGAATAAGAGGTTTAGTAACTCAGACGGATTCCCTGTCGTAATCACGCGGTAGTCTGGGAGAAACTGCCGCAATAACTCCTGCGTGACCACACTATCATCAACCGCCAAAATCGTTTGCTTTGTTCGAGGGGAAGCCACTAATTCAGTTGGAGTTTGCAGACTCACGATGCCCTTTTTGACCCACAGTGCAAATAGATGAGCAATCTCTAGGCGATCTCGCGCTAACTTCGCAGCAATAGCGTCTAAACTCTTCACGTCTTTAGTTAACGTTTGTAACCGGTGTCGTTGCTCATTGGTGATCTTGTACTGATTGATTCGCTCCCAATTCACCACTGGAACCGCCAACATCGTCGGAATTGCGGTCTGAATTTGCAACCACTGATCGCGCCGCTCCGCCGCCTGTTGCAACAACGGCTCTAATTCGAATCCTGTAATGGGTGTCTCTTTGGCTAAGATGTCATGAACCTCAAACCGACAGGTCCCGGCCCGATCATAGAGATAGCGATCAAAATCGGTCATCAAGCTCATCCACAGAGCATCTTCTACTTCCCCATCCTTGAGCAAGGCTAATTGCGTCATGCCATCAATGAGCTCTTGCAGGGAGTTCTCTCGCATTAACCGCTCCTGCACAACCTGAATCGCCCGCTTCGACCATCCCAAGTTTAAGCGTGGAATAAATCGTGCGGCCCGCTTCAGAAATGATTGGGTGCTCAGAGGTTCAGCTGCCGAAAATACCAATCGTCTTCGATAGAAAGCCAGCAGCCACGTCTCATCCGCCTCGGGTTGATCAGGCGTCCTTAGGTACACCCGCAAATAGCCTGTGGTGAACTGACGACTATGCTGTCTTAACAGAGCTGGTAACTCCTGCGGACCAAAAACGTAGCGGACCATGCACTTTCTCCCCAATGGCTGCAACTTCCATCTGACTCTGCTCACCTCTTCTCATCCCGGATCCCAGCCACTCATCCTTGGATCCAGCCCCAATCCAGAACTAGGCCCTTAAGACGCATTGGGATCCCCATTCCGTCCATTGCCTGGATCTCAACCGCTACAGAAGGTAATTCTGATTAAGCTAGCCCTGTCATCACCTCCACACAAGGGGGAGGATCCGTAAACTCAGAGTTACCCGAGTACACAGGATCCTATCGAGTCCTTCATTTAATCTTTGCGAATCGCAACCTATCCGATCGGTAACTGACGTCCTAACCGTTTACCACACCCGTTGGTTTCACCAGTGTTATGAAAAGAACCTTTTATTTTTTTTCGGGTCTCAACGTCAGTATCGCTCCTAAAATCGAAGAGTAGATCCGCTATCACCCGCCGCTATGCAGACCCTAACGCCTCCCTCTACCCATCCTTATCCAGAACTCACCTATCCCCGGCGCAAGACTCGCACAGTGTCTGTCGGCCAGGTTCACATTGGTAGCGATCATCCGATCGTGGTCCAGTCCATGATTAACGAAGATACCTTAGACATTGAAGCAGCTGTAGCCGGGATCCGTCGTCTCCACGAAGCCGGATCCGAAATCGTGCGAGTGACAACCCCCAGCATGGCCCACGCGAAGGCAATGGAACAGATTCGCGACCAACTGCTGACAACCTATCAACCTGTTCCTCTCGTCGCGGATGTGCACCACAACGGTGTCAAAATTGCGATGGAAGTGGCCAACTACGTCGATAAAGTTCGCATTAATCCCGGCCTCTTCGTTTTCGAAAAACCCCAAGCCGATCGGACGGAGTACACACAAGCTGAATTCGACGAAATCCGGGACAAAATTCGCGACACCTTTGCCCCTCTCGTTAAGCATCTGCGGGATCAAGGTAAAGCCATGCGCATTGGGGTTAATCACGGATCCTTAGCAGAGCGCATGATGTTTACCTATGGTGACACGCCCGAAGGCATGGTGGAATCGGCCCTTGAATTTGCTCATGTCTGCAACGAACTGCACTACCACAACCTCGTCTTCTCCTTCAAGGCCTCCCGCCCTCAGGTTATGCTGGCCGCCTACCGACTCGCGGCTAAACGACTCGATGAGATAGGCTACAACTATCCCTTACATCTGGGTGTCACTGAAGCCGGTGATGGCGAATACGGTCGGGTGAAGTCAGCCGTGGGTATTGGTACACTCCTCGCCGAAGGTATTGGTGATACCATCCGTGTCTCCCTTACTGAAGCTCCCGAGAAAGAGATCCCCGTCTGCTACAGCATCCTGCAGGCCCTAAATCTCCGCAAAACTATGGTTGAGTACGTGGCGTGTCCCTCATGTGGCCGAACTCTATTTAACCTGGAGACAGTGTTGCATCAAGTCCGTGAAGCCACCTCTCACCTCACTGGGCTTGACATTGCTGTGATGGGCTGCATCGTCAACGGTCCTGGTGAAATGGCAGATGCAGACTATGGTTACGTTGGTAAAACGCCCGGTTATATTTCGCTCTACCGAGGCAAAGAAGAAGTGAAAAAGGTGCCTGAACAGGACGGCGTTAATGAACTCATTGCCCTGATCAAAGCCGATGGTCGATGGGTAGATCCGGGTTAACTGGTCGCCTGAGTCTGCCTCTAAGCCCATGCTAGGCTAGTGCCCTGCAAAAATAATCTATACAGATTGGAGATACTATGAGTTTCTTTGGAATGGGATTACCTGAAATGGCTGTTATCGGTGTCATCGCCGTAGTTGTCTTCGGTCCCAAAAAGCTGCCCGAGCTAGGATCCTCCATTGGTAAGGCGCTGCGGGGTTTTAAAGAAGAAATGAATAATCCTTCCCCCGAGACAGAGGATCCTGAGTCCGTTGATGGATCCTCTCGTTAGAGCAGCTAAGCAAACTTGGCGAGGTTCTCACAAATCCGGTCGATCAGGCGGATCGAGTAAATCGGGGCGAAGATCACGGGCCTGCCTGAGATAGATGTGCCGAAAGTGGTGCTGAGGATGGCACGAGTTAAGTTGAATCAGCACGCGGATACAGTAGGGCAGGCTGTCCTGAACAGACATGTGCTGCACATCAAGGAGTGGAATCTGGTCCCATCCCGGCTGCTCCCGAGCGACTTTGGCAGGAAACACTGCATCTAGATCAGATGTGACAGAGAAAATAACATTAATAATGTCAGTTGTGACGATGTCATTAGCCGTGAGAATGTAGCTTAGCAACTCGGTCACCGCTTGCTCGATGGCCTCTGCCGAATTGCGCTCTACGGTAGTGGCTCCTCGAATTGCCCTAACTCGCCAGTCCAAGATACTACCCAAGTTGAAAGTGAATTTAGTGATCTAACCCACTAGCTTATTAGTCTGTGAGGTAGCTCACTGACCAGCCCATTGATTGTCACTAGCCATCCTAGAAGGCCAGCAACGTAAATAATATATAGACTCAATTAAGCATCGATTCAATTAAGCGAATTTATCCAGCGTTGAGAACTAGACCCCCTCAGGAAGTTGAGGGGGAGTCCAGGCAATAGCATAGGCCTGAGACCGGGGCACTCAAGACGCTCGATGAGGCCTAGTACAGAGCTTCCTCTTGGTGAGTCATGATTTTGCAATCAGATTTGGGGTAGGCTACGCAAGTCAAGACATAGCCTGCTTCGATCTGATCATCATCCAGGAAGGATTGATCAGACTGGTCAACGGATCCTGCGAGTATCTTGCCAGCACAGGTGGAACATGCGCCAGCCCGGCAGGAGTAGGGCAGATCATACCCTTGCTCTTCTGCCACATCTAGAATGTACTCGTCTTCCGGAACCTCGATTGTGACATCCAAACCTTCAGCTTCATTAACCAACGTAACCTTGTAGGTGGCCATCCTAAAAACTCTCCATGAGAGAAACGTCCAATCCTCATCCTGCCACCCTTCGGTCAAAGATGAACTGAAATTAACGTAGGAAAACAAACTCACGAACCCAAGTTGACTCGAGCCATCTATCGGGCATTAGAACCCCAAATTTTAGACCTTTCCAAAAATCTTGGATCCAATCATGCAAAGCCGAAAAAGTTCGAGTATCGTAGGGGAAAGCTCGAAGCAAAAATTTTGCAGCGAGACTTGTCACTTTGTGGCATCCTGCTTGTATGATTAGCTGAGTGAGTAACTCAAATCTCGACCCCGCATGGCTGAGCCTACCCCTCCAGGTGGATAGTCTGCTCCAAGTGGATACTCTAATCCAGGTGGATGGTCTGACCGAGTGGGTAGTCCAACCAGATAAATTATCTAGATGGATGAGTTGTCTGAGGGCTACCGAATGGTTAGTTGAGCGGCTAAGCTTATCGGTGGGTGTTCAGTTGAGACTGGATATTTTTTGGTAGAGGAGAAACAATGAACGGAAATTCCACGAGATGGCTGCTTAAGAACCTAGGCTCTCTAGCGATGGTCTCCCTAGCAGTGGTCATGCCCGCCTTTTTGATTGCTTGTAGTGATGATGAGGATTCTGTTAGCGCAGTAACTCCCACTCCTACACCCACACCCACGCCGGCCCCCACACCGGCTCCCACGCCGGCTCCGACGCCGACTCCGGCTCCGACGCCGACTCCGTTACCTCCTACAGCATTTGACGTCATCTTTGCCCCTGGCGACATTGTTGCTGGTGGTCGGGTCATCACTGAATACATCAACGAGAACCCTAATGCCGATGCAGACGGTGACGGTGTAATTGAAGTTGGTCTGACTGGTGAAATCCAGGAAGCCATCATCATCAGCACAAGCGATGTACTGATTGCTGCGGCAGGTGGTGATCGCAACGATGCAACTTTGAAGGGCTTCAGTGTAGCAGGTAGTGCGACTGGCACTGGTGCTCCTGTTACCGTTGATAACAATGCTATGAACGTTAGCATCCAGAACTTGACTATCGATAACGACACTCAAGACGAGAGCCGTGAAGTTTGTATCGATGGTGAGTTTGCTACTGAAATTTTGGTCAATGGCATTGAGTGTACTGTTGATGACAACGAGTTCCTAGCTCCTAATCAGCAAGGTATCGGTATCTACTTTGGTACTAGTGCTGCTGGCTTCGAAGCCGAAGTTCTTGAAGTGACCAACAGTCAGCTTGTCATCAGCGGTGGTGACAACTCTGCTTCTGTGTTCTTGGCTGGTGATACAGCTGGGGTCACCTTCGTTAGCGCTGGTACAGACCACATTCTTGATTCTGTTGGTGGCGGTTCTGCCCCTGTAATTGTTGGGTCCGGCATCAGCGGCCTGAACATCGTATTTGACGGATCCAACACTGTGGCTGGTGGTGACTTTATCATCAGCGATGGTGCAGCTCAGGGAACTTCCTTGGCTGAGCGTGAAGCCATCATCCGTGCTCTTGGCGCAGTTGCAATCAACTCCAGCTCTGGTAACGTTTACTACGGTATCCAAGACGCGATTGATGATGTTTCCGGAACTGAGCCCACCGTTGTTGCTGGTCCTGGTAACCACTCTGATGAGGGTGAGTTGATTCTGGATGTTCCTGGCCTGTTGTTGACTGCAATTGATGGCCCTGCCGTGACTGAAATTCAGTCAGCGCGCATCTTGGCCAACAGCGTAACTCTTGGTGGAACACCTGAGGTGGGTGCTGCCAACGGCTTTACTATCAGTGGCTTGGATGAAGATGATGAGGTGGGCTTCGCGGTAGCTTACCAGGTTGGCGTTGGTGAGTGTGATGCGCGTAACCAAGGTGTTCGTGACGCAATTATCGCCTTTAACGACTTCGTCCGTCCCTCTACAGATGATGGTTACGTTTCTATCCAGATCTGTGACGTTTCCGATGATACTTTGATCTTCAAGAACAACCTGCTGGGTTACTCCATTGCTGGTGTTCACGTTGTAAGCTCTCAAATCCTCGGTGTCGAGATCGAACAGAACTTCTTCCAGGAGTCCGTTCAGTTTGTTGGCGAAGTTGGGGTTGGTGCTGTACTGGCTGATATCGTTGACCGCCAGACTCTGCAAGATGGTAGCAACACTCCGTTTGCAGCTGGTTCTATCCTGAACAACGTGTTTGATCAGCAAGAGCCTTTCGTTAGCGGTACTAACGTTGTTTACTTGCAGCCCAACATTGACTTGGCTCCATCTGGATCCTTGCCATTCAACCCATTAGCTGGTGAAGGTACTATCCTTGCTGCCTTTTTGAACAACCAAATCAATCCTGTTCAGGGTGTTCAGTTCGATGGATTGTGCAACCTTGTGGGTGGCGATTCTCAGGTTGATAACCTTGACTTCGACTTCAATGGTCCTAACGCTGGTCTCCGGTTGTTGAACTTCTACGACTTTGGTGGACCGTTCTTGACACCTGCCAATGCGTTCGATACTCCTAACGATCCATTGTGCAATGTCATTGGATTCGGTGGTGGTCAAGGTCTTCAGTTCCGGTAATCGCTGGACTTGAGAACTTTGCTCTAACCTAAGTTAGGCTAAATCGAGATTCTGATAGCTGTGGTCGTAACCTATGAGTAGGGCGACCACAGCTTTTTATCTAGACTTTGATTAAAAATACGAGATTGAGGTGGCTTGAGAGTAGCCAGATGGCCATATTCTCGATACCTTTAAGAAGAATGATCGAGGATCTATGGATCCTAGATATTACGTTAGTTTTCGTCTTTCTTTTGTGTGAGGAGTAAGCTATGTTTACTGTTGGCAAATCTATTCGGGCCATGACCAGAGTTCTAGCTGTTGCAGCTGCCTCTGCTCTGGTGGCTGCCTGTGGTGAAGGGACTCCGATTGCGTCTGTGATTCCAACTGAAGAGACTGTTAGTCTGCAGCAGTTCGGTACCTCCCCGACGTGTACTTATGTCTTTCCTCGTTTCGGCACAGCGTTCCAGGGAACTGAAATTTCGATTTATGGTGGTCGCCTATCTCAGATCAGTCAAATTCGAGTAGGGACACTCATTATTACTGACTTCAATCAGCAGACTGATACCGTTATCACGTTCTCTGTGCCTGACTTTACAAATGGTGAAGTGTTGCCCTTTGGTCGTCCTGTATTGACAGGACCCAATGGAGCTAGAGCAAATTGCCCCACATCTATCTTTTTGATTGGCAATGCCCCCGAGCCATCTGAAAGCTAGTTGTTAGGTTCATCCGTTAACGTTTGGAAGAGTTTTCTTCTTAGTTCATTGCTGTTGGAGATGACATAACCATGGCTCTATGCAAGAGTGCTCTCAAGTCGCCGTCCTGGGGACTTTTATTAGCTGCAGCGTCCGCTTTAATTGTAGGCTGCGGTGAATCTAGCTCTGTTAACTTAACGTCTGTGCCCTCTGAAACCTCAGACGTTGTCTCATTACAGTCCACCAACCCCTTGTCTTGCAGTAACGTTGCGCCTCGCATCGCGCGGCTGGGGGATACAGTGTCAATTTACGGCGGAGGACTTGAGAGTGTCATTGCGGTTCGGGTCGGGCTGGGTGCGCCCATTACTGACTTTGTTCAGCAGACTGATACTTTCATTGTCTTTGAGATTGATGATGACATTGTCGGGACACTTTTTGGTCAAGTCAATGTTGTGTCTGAAACTCAATCTGTAGGATGCCCAGGGTTTGCCTTCTTCAGAGGTGTGCCTCGTCCGCTGCCCGATGCTGATGGTGATGGCGTCCTAGATTTCGTAGATAACTGTCCTAATGATGCTAATGCTGACCAGCTTGACTCTGATATGGATGGCATTGGTGATGTCTGTGACCCAACACCATTCCCGACATTGTTCGAGCTTGATCAAACTGTGAATCAACCGGCTGGTAGCTTTGCAATCTCGGTTCAGCAACCTATCGGTTCCGTGACCACTCAAAGCTTCATGATTGGGACTGCTACTTTCGTTAACTTGGGTATTGAGCTCTTTACTGGGTTCACTACGTTTGCCTCAGATGTTAACAGTGGTTTAACAATTATTGAGTTTGATGAGCTAGAGATTGGTGATGATGTCACTAACGATAACTGCCTGATTGTGCATGAACTGGGTCTGGATCCCTTGGTTCCAGCTAATCAGATTGCACTGAGTACAGCTTGTCTCCCCTAGGATCCTTGAGGGTGTTCCAACGGTATGGTGATTAGGATCCTTAGCGTTGGGACACTCTGGTAACTAGACTGAATCGGGTATCCCTAGGGTTGTTGGATTGAAAGGTTAACTCATCGGTTGGTTGAGCTAGTAGGCAAGTGATGATTGCCATCTTGGGCAGTGTAGACAGAAGTTGGATGGAATTTAGGCATTGAACGTTTGTGATGGTTGTTAAGGAGTGACTGAACATGAGTACGCAACAATCTTTAGGCCCCTTGCCTGGTTTAGCAAACCGCATGGGAGTGTTGGCTGTTCTGGCTATAGCTTCAGCTATTTTTGCTGGTTGCGGAGGCGATGCCCCGACAAATGTGGTGTCTGCTCCAAGTGTGGAAGATTCAACGAATTTGCAGATTTCCCCTAATCCCCTATTCTGCAGCAACGTTGCGCCCCGATTCGGTCGGGCTGGGAGTGTTGTTGTAATTTATGGGGGCGGTCTTGCTAATGTGACGTCGATCCGGGTTGGTCGGCTAGTTATCACTGATTTTGATACACAGACAGATACTTTCATCGAGTTCACAATTCCTGACGGTGAGCCGTCGGCTTTGGGTCGCCCTGTGTTGAGAACACCTACACAGATAGCAACATGTACGCAATCCGTGTTCTTCCTTTGTGAGTTTACGCTTCCCACACCTCCTCCGACTCCCACTCCGACCCCGACTCCGGATCCTTTAATTACTTTCAATCAGACTGTTAGCCAGACAGCGGGCACATTCACGATCTCTATTCAGAAGCCCAGCAGTGCGCTACCCTCTAGCTTTGTGATTGATAATGCTGATTTTGTTGAGTTGCCTGTTGTACTGGAACCAGGATTCACTAGCTTCGTAGCCACTCAGGAATCTAACCTCCTGTTTGTAAGTTTCAATACGTTGCTGATTCCAGGGGCTGACAGTACTGATTGCGTTGTTGTCCATGAGAACCAGACGAGCCCACTAGATGTAAGCAGCCAAATCGCTGTAACAGCTGCTTGTCCAGGTGGACCCACACCCACGCCTACGCCGACTCCGACTCCAACCCCGACTCCGACTCCAATCGATCCCACCCCAACACCGCCTCCTAATACTGTTGTTTTGCAGGCCGCCTTACCAGCCAACACCTCCGCAGGTGAACTACGGATCGATGTTGAAGACATTACGTTTGGTTCCCAGACAACAACGTTCACTATCGCTGGATCCAACGGTACGGCAACCTTCGCGGTGGATGTAGCGCAGGGCGGGAACACCTCTTACCTGGTCGCTGATGTGGGTTCTGCATTTATCAACTTGAGTGGCCTTCAGACCTTTGAGATTCCTGGCATCAGTACTCGCTGCGTCAGAATCGTGGACATTATTGTTGATGAAGAAGTTGGCACTTCAATTAATTGCCTGGCCTAAGCCTAGAACTTGAGTTCTAGTTAGATTGGCTCAATCGAATAGTGATTGTGTTCTATCCCCAGCGCTTCTATGATTAATAGAGGTATTGGGGATAGTTTTTTCTTCAAGGGCAGGACTGATAGACCAGGATCCTAAGGATTTAGAGGGGATCCTCATGATTGCTAGTAGACAGGCTAAGATTGTAAAAATTCTTTGCTATACTTCAGGCTTTTAATATGACTGATGTTCCTGTTTCTAAGATTCGTAATTTTTCCATCATTGCCCACATCGATCACGGCAAATCGACACTAGCAGATCGGTTACTGCAATTTACGAAGACGGTGTCTGACCGTGAGATGAAGCCCCAGTTGCTGGACAACATGGACCTAGAGCGGGAACGGGGCATCACCATTAAGCTACAAGCAGCGCGAATGGACTATAAGGCTCGCAATGGTGAGGACTATGTCCTCAATTTGATTGATACACCCGGTCACGTTGACTTTTCCTATGAGGTATCCCGATCATTAGCAGCCTGTGAAGGGGCTTTGTTGGTGGTGGATGCATCCCAAGGGGTGGAGGCTCAAACTCTGGCTAATGTGTATCTAGCGCTCGAAAATGACCTGGAGATTATTCCAGTGCTCAATAAAATTGACTTACCAGGAGCAGATCCGGAGCGGGTCATTCAAGAGATTGAGGATGTGATTGGGTTAGATTGCAGTGGAGCTATCCTAGCTTCGGCTAAAAATGGGATCGGGATTGAAGAGATTCTCGAAGCTGTAGTGGACCGGATTCCCCCCCCTCAAGAGACTGTTGAGGATCCGTTGCGAGCTTTGATATTTGATAGCTATTACGATCCATACCGGGGAGTCATTGTGTTTATCCGGGTAATGGATGGCAAGGTGAAGCCCAAAGATAAGATGGTATTGATGGCTTCTGGTCGGGAGTATGAGATTGATGAAGTCGGCGTATTGAAACCGGCTCAGACGGCGGTCCAGGAACTACATGCTGGGGAAGTTGGCTTTATTAACGCGGCGATTAAGGCCGTTGAACATGCGCGGGTGGGTGACACGATTACCTTGACCTCACAACGAGCACCGGATCCGTTGCCAGGGTATACCGAAGCTAAGCCCATGGTGTTCTGTGGCATGTTCCCAACAGATTCTGATCAGTATGGTGAATTGCGGGAGGCTCTAGACCGCTTGAAGCTGAATGACGCAGCATTGCAGTATGAACCAGAAGTGTCTCCGGCCATGGGCTTTGGGTTCCGGTGTGGCTTTTTGGGACTACTGCATATGGAGGTGGTGCAGGAGCGGCTTGAACGGGAGTACAATCTTGATTTGATCATTACGGCACCATCAGTCGTCTTTCAGGTGACCCTAAATGATGGATCCGTTATCAAAGTGGATAATCCCAGTGAGCTCCCTTTACCGAATGAGCGTCAGAAGATTGAAGAGCCAATTGTATATGTTGAGGTAATTCTGCCTGAGTCATTTGTGGGTGCAGTGATGGAACTCTGCGAGACGAAGCGAGGGACCTTCAAGGACATGCGGTATATGGCTCAGAATCGGACAACGTTGGTATATGAGTTGCCGTTGGCTGAAGTGGTCACTGACTTCTTTGATCAGATGAAATCTCGGACTCGGGGCTACGCCAGTATGGATTATCAGCTGTTGGGGTATAAGGAAGATAAGATGGTGCGCCTTGACGTCTTGATCAATGGTGAGGTGGTAGATTCGTTATCCACTATTGTGCATCAGGATAAGGCCTATGCGGTGGGTAAATCGTTGGTGTCGAAGTTGAAGGAGCTGATTCCACGCCACCAGTTTGAAGTACCTATTCAGGCTGCGATTGGAACTAAGATTGTGGCTCGTGAAACGATTCCAGCGATGCGTAAGAACGTTTTGGCGAAGTGCTATGGTGGTGATATTTCGCGGAAGCGCAAGCTAATTGAGAAGCAGAAAGAAGGTAAGAAACGCATGAAGTCTGTGGGAACAGTGGATGTACCACAGGAGGCTTTCATGGCAGTCTTGAAACTCAACAATTAGGCTTGACTGTTCAGTCGGATCCGTCGAGTCTCTGCATCGAGTTCTAGAGTTGACTTAAATAGGATGAAGCGCAGCCGGTGGATAGGATCCAATCAGCTGCGCTTTCACGTGAGTAGTCCGGAGAGTATCTTGGGAGCAGTAGCTTAGCTAGGCTAGGGCATTCATCTGAAAGGATCCTAGCTACCCCAGATGCACCTCGTAGGGCAGTCGGGGACTAGTTGGAAGTTATACATCTAAGTTACACATCTACAAGTTGCTTGCAGTCTACTTGCTACTGAGGGCAGGGGTTCTGTCCGCAATGCCCTGCGTTGTACCGTTCAGGCTCACAGAGGGGCCTTCGATGAAGGATCGTAACATCCAGGCCATCTTCTCGTGTTGCTCCATCAAGCCTGTCAGGAAGTCAGCAGTACCCTCGTCATGAAGTGTTTCAGAACAGGTGTCGACAAACTGTCTCAGGTTGCGAATGATTTGCTCGTGGTCCTCGGTTAAGCGAGACACCATCTCATGAGCAGTGGGGATGTCGCCAGGGTGCTCCGTGATTGATGTTATCTCTAAGAAGCCGTGAGCAGTTCCAACAGGGTAGCCTCCCAAAGCTCGCACACGCTCGGCACAATCATCTATATTTACTGTGAGAGCTTCATATTGCTCTTCCCAAAGACTGTGGAGTGAGCGGAATTGAGGACCTACCACGTCCCAATGATACTTTTTAGTTTTGATGAGCAACAGGTAGGAATCCGCCAGAGTTCGGTTCAGCAGATCGACAACCGACGCTCGCTGGTCATCAGTAAGTCCGATGTTTAGTCTACGTAAGACCATAATGTAATAGCTCCACTTTGCGTTCAGCTGTCAACGTATGAAATTGACATGAACAAGCTGTGAAATAAAGCTTAAACTAGGTTTCACAGATATTTCACATCGAGAACTCTAAATTTGAAGCTAAAACAAATAAGTGACAGTTACTGAGTCACCCTATTTTAACTGAGAGCAAGAGAGATCAAGGATCCATGTCTGGCAGAACCTCATCGACGTTTGAAACATCATCATGGTGGACGAAGTTAGTTACAATTGCCATTATTACAAATGCTTTACTGGTCATCCTCAACATTCTCTATGTGCCTTGTCGTGACTTCTGCATCAATCATTTTCCTCTACTAACCTATTACGATTTAGTTAAGGGGATTGAGCCTCATCCACAGACACAAGCCTATATAGATGCGGTGAATCAGTTAAGTGATGTTGTTTCTAGTCAAGGCTTATCAGGATCTGAAGTCCAATCCCTGTTATCTGATCTGAGGAACCAAAGCTCTAATCTGATTGATGAGGATCCGTTTATTACAGCAGGCAAGTCGGTCGCTTTTGCGCGAGTGAAGCAGTTGATGAGTCACCATGTGGGTCAGCTGTCAGTTCGGGATGCATTCAGATCCTTTTGGAGCCTGGAGTACTTGCAGCAGGTGGGATGGGATCCGGCTCTAGTGTTTTTCCGGGCAAAGGTACAGCCCCTACTAGACGCAAACTACTTTCGACCTGTTGATCAGATGGGCCAGTTTGTTGATCGATTTTGGATGATTGATCTACCGTTTTGTAGTCTGTTCTTGGCTGATTTTTTGCGGCGAACGTTCACCCTTTGCCAGCAAAATCAGAATGTATCCTGGTGGGATGCTGTGCTGCGGCGATGGTACGACACCCTTCTTTTTATCCCTGCCTGGCGCTGGTTGCGAGGGATCCCGTTGCTTGTGCATGTCCACCAGTCTGGCCTAGTGAACTTTAAACGGATCCTGGCGCAGCTAACCTATGAACCGGCGGCATATCTAGCAGATCGAACATCATCGTTTCTGGTCGTCAGGCTATTTAACCAAGCGGAGGAGACGATTCACGGTGGAGACCTCTTGCAACACCTACAGAATCCAGAGGAGCGGGCGGAAGAGGCTAGTGAACTGCAAAAGCTAGTTGATTATCTAACACGGGCGACAGTTTATCAGGTGATACCCACAATCCAGCCGGAAGTCACCTCGATTTTAAAACATAGTCTAGAGGAGTCGTTCCGACAAAATGTGCTGTACCAGGGGGTGGCTCGGATCCCGATGTTGGAATCCTGGCCATCTGAGACGTTGGAGCAATTGGCCCAGTATCTAGCGACCTCTGCCGCAACTGTGATTACGGAAACGTATTCCGATGCCGAGGGCCGGATCCTGCTGGATCAACTAGCGGAGCAGTTTCGGCAGGCCTTATACCAGGAGCTCGAACAGGAGGATACCCAACAACAAGTGCGGCGAGCCTCGTTGGAGCTCCTGCAGGCATTCAAATCTAATTTTGTGCAGAAATCGGCCACGAGTCAGCCAGAAGCAACGCTAGACGAGGCAGATCAACTAGTTGATCAATCTCTATCTCAGCAGTTGAGCGAGCTACAGGGATCCTAGCCCTATGTGGGAGGCTGGGCAGTATAATCTGTGAGAAAGAACCAGTGCCCGAGCCGCTAGGCCACCGTCGTAAATCAATGGGCTGCTGTGGGGAATTGTTACACCGCTGTCAGAATTCCTGGGGCTACTGCCCTCTAGCAATTCCGGTCCGATGGCTATTCCTGGCGTTTGTCACTGTGGGGCAGATCCTGAGTCTCTCTTAAGCTGAAACCCTCGTGAAACTGCCCAGTCTGACACAAGAGAGGTATGTCGGATGTCATGATCTCTGAACGTGCATCAAAGTCGCTATCAACTCAGCAATCATTAGTCATTGTCATTTTGAATCCAGTGGCTGGACAGACGGATCCTGATGGCGTAGTGACAATAGTTGAAGCGGAACTGGCGGCTGATTTTGAGCTGATTATCTACCGTACAACGCCCGACCTCGGGGCCAGAGCCTTAACATTGAAGGCGGTTGAACAGGATCCAGTTTGCATTGTAGCGGCAGGAGGAGATGGCACACTATCGGAAGTCGCACAGGTATTAGTGCATCGAGAAATTCCACTGGGAATGATTCCGTTAGGAACGGCAAATGTATTTGCAACGGGACTCGGAGTACCCTCTTCGGTGCGGGCGGCCTGTCAACTGATTCGCAAGCAACAATGGCGTCAGGTGGATGTGGGCTGCTGTAATAATCAGATTTTTCTGGTGAAGGCTAGTGTTGGCTACGGGGCTGAGACAATTGGGGGGACCAGTCGTCGAGCCAAGGATCGGTTTGGGATCCTAGCCTACGTGATGGAGGGAGCACGTCGGTTGCAAAGGTTGACTCCATTCACAGTTGAAATTGAAACGGAAGATAGTTTTATTTACCTGCAAGCCACTTCAATTAGTGTTGCAAACAATTCAACCTTTACTTCAATCTTAGCGCAGGGACCGGAAGCGGTCATTGTGGATGATGGTCTACTTGAGGTAACTATTTTGATCGCTCATCGGGGAGTGGCCGCGTTGAAGGCCTTTGCGGAATTGTTTTACTCTTCCTTGCGGGGGCGAGCAGCTCAGGATCCTAATCTGATACGTCATTTTCGAGCCCAATCTATTAAGCTTCAAGCTAAGCCACCTCAGCAGGTACTCATTGATGGAGATACTGCGGGAAAGACGCCGGTGACCATTCACTGTGTGCCCCAGAGTTTAATCGTGCTTGCTCCCACTGATGGCACTTAGCACAGGCACTTAGCACAGGCACTTAGCTCAGAGTTATGGGTGTCGATCCCTCAGGGACCCAGAACATCAGGTCTGGCAGATAGAGAGGGATCTGAGGTAATCATCTTAGCCCCAGGCGTTAGACCCCTCTAATGGTGCAAAGCCCTGGCGTTGGGTGTTTTCAGAAATGGCCCGAGGATCCATAAATTGCAGGAGGTAATCTGGCCCACCTGCTTTGGATCCGACACCCGATAATTTGAATCCGCCGAAGGGTTGCCGATCAACTAGAGCTCCCGTGATGTCTCGGTTGATGTAGACATTACCGACGGCAAAGTCCTCCCGGGCTTGTTCAATATGGGATGGGGTACGGGAATAGAGTCCGCCTGTGAGACCATAATCAGTGTTGTTAGCGATGTCTAACGCCTCTTGAAACGTTTGAGCTTTGATGACGGCCAGAACAGGTCCGAAAATCTCACGCTGAGCTAACGGTGACATTGGATCGACATTTTTGAACACTGTTGGTCCCACATAGTAGCCCCCTTCCGGTACTGGAATCTCGATAGCGACCTCCGCGTAACCCTTAGCTTCAGTGACTGTCGAAAGGATCCTGGCCTGAGCTTCAGCATCAATCACAGGACCCACCTGCGTGGCCACCTCATCCGCAGGACCCACATTCAAGGAGCGCACCGCTTCCACTAACCGAGCCACAAACGTCTCGTAAACGGACGCCAGTACAATCGCACGAGAACAGGCTGAACACTTCTGGCCACTGTATCCGTAGGCTGAAGTCACGACCCCTTTCACCGCTTGATCGAGATCAGAGCTTTCATCGACGATAATGGCATTTTTACCTCCCATCTCGGCGACAACCCGCTTCATATGACGTTGCCCCGGTTGCAACTGAGCGGCCTCAGCATAGATTTGACAGCCGACTTCTTGGGATCCTGTGAAGGTGATAATATGAACGCCTGGGTGTTTAACCAAGTAGGCTCCCACCTCATGACCCTTACCCGGTAAAAACTGAAACACGCCTTGAGGGCATCCGGCTTCAATCAAGATTTGAGCGACATGTGCAGCAACGACAGACGATTGTTCTGCCGGCTTGAGGATGGCACAGTTCCCGGTCACTAAGGCCGCCGCCGTCATCCCCAAGGGAATTGACATCGAAAAGTTCCACGGCGAAATAATAGTGGCAATCCCTTTAGGACGATAGTGGTAGACATTCGCCTCACCCGCAATGTCACGGATCCGAGGCTCCCCTAACCGCTCCATTTCATCGGCATAGAATCGACAGAAATCAATTCCCTCTGAATACTCGCCATCCACATGACGTAGAGGTTTACCGACTTCTAACACCATGAGAGAGACTAATTCAGCGCGCCGTTGTTCAAAAATGTCTGCTGCTTTTCTCAGGATCCGACACCGCTCCGCGACAGGAGTCTGCCGCCAGGAAGGGAAAGCCTGCTGAGCGGCTACAACCGCCTGCTGAGCTTGTTCAGTTGTGGCCAATCCCACATACCCAACCACTTCATCTGACCGACTGGGATTGATTGAAGGGATCGTTGCTGCGGTGGTGACTGTCTGCCCGTTAATAATGGGATAGTACGTCTGGCTCAGCTGTTGGTCCAGCTGTCGCCGTATTTTATCTAGAGTTGATACCAAGAGATGACGTTGGGCAGGCACACTGAAGTCAGTGTCAGGGATTGCGTTGAACGCATGCTTATGGTCTGGGACATGGGGAGGATCCTCCACCATCACCGGAGGCGCTAACAGCTGGCCAGAAGCCATGCCCGTCACACTCTGCCGCAAGAATGAACTATTGGCCGTATTTTCAAGTAATCGTCGGATCAGGTAGGCCATACCAGGAATCAAATCACCATAAGGACAGTAGACTCGCACCCGCTGGCCGCGTTGCACAAGAGCCTTCGCTAACCGATCCGCCATCCCGTAGAGCACCTGCATTTCAAAAGCACGTCGGGGAACATTCAGGGCTGCCGCAATTGCCATCGCTTTGGCCTGGGACCGAACATTGTGGCTACCGATGGCCGCGTAAACATAGCGATGATTTTCTAGCAGTAGCTGAGTAAGACGTTCAAAGTTAATATCCGTAGAAGACTTGTAGTCATAAACGGGCTGAGGCCAATGGCGTTGAGTCGCTTTGATGGTTTCTTGGTCCCAGTATGCTCCTTTCACCAAACGGATCGTGATCGGATAATCCCGCTGTTGAGCCCACTGAATCAGCTGTTGCACATCCTGTTCACTGTCTCGCAGATACGCCTGAATGGTGACACCGATGTCGGTGCGAGTCTGGAATTCATCCTCCATCAAAATATCTTGAAGGATCTTCAACGTCAGCGCCTTGAAAACGTACTGCTCCATATCAAAATGGATCCCTACACCTGCTGCTTGGGCCCGGCGCAATAGGATCCGGATCCGTTCACTTACCCGTGACTGACTACCGTCAGGATCCAACGGATCAAACTGCGAATAGAACGCGGTTAATTTCACTGATACCTGCACCCGAGGGAGCGCCACCTCATCAGCCTGGTCAATTTGGGGGACAGGGACCCAGGACCGGGAGGCCACAGCCAGGCTATCGATCATGTCAAGGTAGTTCTGCAAATAGGACTGAGCTTCAACTTCGGTAATCACAGCTTCGCCGAGAAGATCAAGCGTAAATCCCATACCTTGCCGGCGTAAGCCCTCCAGGGTCTTGGTCACCTGCTTCAAATTTTCTCCTGCAATGTAGCGTCGAGCCAGAGTTTCAACCGCTGTTGAGACAGTTGTGGCGGCCATCTGACCTGGAATAGAATCGGGTTGTGTGAAGTTCAATAGATTCTTGAGCACACCTGGTAGCTCAACGTCACTGCCTCCTAGATACTCCTGGAGATGGCGGGCCACTTCAGCCTTACTACGTAATGAGGGCAAGCAATCAATCAAGCGGAACAACGGCACGCGCAAATTAGGATGGTCCATTGCCCAGCCCAAGAGTCGGTCATCCCATCGCATTTGGTCGCGCATCTGAGCTAAAAAGGATCGGTCTGATTGTGTCGCTTTTAAAAGATCAGCTGCAATCTCTTGAGTGTTCTGTTCGTAGGACGTTGACGTGAGTTGAGCAAGCATAAAAATCAATGAACGCTAGATGGATTATCAGTCTGTCACAGCCTATTTTGAATAGGGATCAACCATGTCAACGTGTGAAGATCCTTAAGGTTTTTGAGAGGATCCGAAGCCCGAATAAGAGACCCAAATCCCTCAGGATCCTTGCCCCATGCGATTGAGATTCAGCCCCAGTCAATCCAACGATTTGTGAAGCTAAGAGGGCACCCCTGTTAAGTGTTGAGTCAAGGTTTCCGGGGCCAGAGAGTCCACCTTAGGCGGCAGTCGTTTGAGGATTAATAGAGTAATGTCATCGTAGACTTTGCTAGTTCCAATGAACTGTTTAACATCTTGGATCACAGCCTCTTTAATCTGTGTCGCCGTTAGGGGCCAATGGTGCGCAATGACCTGACATAACCGGTCCATTTCATAGCGCTCACCCTCACTATTTTCAGCCTCAGTGATGCCATCTGTGTAGAGTACAACGCCATCGCCTGGTGCCAACTCGACCCGGGCCCGCCCGACAAAATCAGCAATCGGATCATCCAAGCCTATCGGGAACCCCAAATCCATCGTGTCAATCCGTTCAATGAATCCATTCACCCGAATCACCAAGATCTCTTCATGTTGCCCGCTCACACTGAGTTGCCCGTCCACATAGTTCAAGATAGCCAATGTGAGAGATTTATCGCTATCCATCCGCTGAACATTTTTAAAGATGGTACGATTCAGGGTGTCTAAAAAGCGGACCGGATCCTGCTCTCGGAACTCCTGTAGAGTCCGCACAGCGGTCTGTGCCATCAACATAAGGATCCCACTTTCCAGCCCATGCCCTGTGACGTCTCCGATGGCTAAGGTCAGGATCCCGTTGGTATGCAAAACATCATAGTAATCACCGCCTACTTCATCGGCAGTCTCCATGTACCCTGCAATATCAACCCCTTGAATTGACTCTAGTTCTTGGTCTCGCGGGAGGACTAATTGTTGGAGGCGCTTTGCGATATCGAGCTCGGCCCCAAGCCGCACATTCTCCGCTTTCAAACGGTCATTGAGTTGTTTGATTTCTGCATTGGCCTCAGCCAACTCAGCCGTTCGTTCTTTGACTCGATCTTCTAGCGTTAAAAAAGAAACTTTTAGCTGACTGGCCATACTATTGAAAGCTGTCGCCAATGTATTTAACTCCAGGATCCCAAAGGATTGACGCACCCGTTGCTGAAGATGGCCCTGTGCTAGATCTTGGGAGGCTGAGATCAACAGTTGAATCGGGCGGATGATCTGACGAGTGGTCAGGTAACCAATCAACAAAGCCGTTAGCAGTGCCGCCACCGTTAAGGCAACGGTATTGCGAGTATTGGCATGAATCTCGGCCATGAAGTCTGCGGTAGGAATTGTCACAACAATCAGCCAGTCCAGGTCTGCTACTGAAAACGGAGCAACTTCTACATAGTACTGTTCACCCTCAACGGCAAAGGTGCGTTGGACTGGATCCTGAATCTCTTCAAATTCATTGAAGACATCTTGTAGGTATCGGGCTGCTGTTTGGACTAGTGGAGATTGACTTTGAATCGCGGGAAGCCTAGCGGCTGGTTGATCGTCGGATCCGGGAATGAAGGGAAGATGGGGGGTTGAGGTGGCCACAATATCGCCGGTCCGTTCAATGATGAAGGCCTCACCGGTTTGGCCAATCTCTAGATCTTGGAGGAAGTCACTTAAAGACAGTAACCCTAGCGAGATACCAAGTATGCCACGAAGCTCTTGCTCGGGACCCTCATCGATATAAACCGGATAGAGCGAATCAATACTGATCATTGTATTGCTGCTCCACACAAAAATTGAGCTCCAAGTTGGG
Organism: uncultured bacterium; assembly: GCA_964443615.1. GTDB lineage: Bacteria > Cyanobacteriota > Cyanobacteriia > Thermostichales > Thermostichaceae > CAYSWV01. The sequence continues at coordinate 27,378 of CAYUEE010000037.1, forward strand.
TGACCTGCCGCCGCTGCCTCGACATACCAGGAGCGTTCGCGCGCATCGTAGGTCTCAACGGATCGCACAATCTCGTCTGTGGGGAGTCCCTGCTCATCGGGAAGATAGTAGGTGAGGCCATCCCCTTCCTGAAAGCCCACAATCAGCTGGTCATTTTCGTTAGAGCTCCCCACGAATCGTCCCTGTTCATCTCCCCAATACACAAACGTCAGTCGGGGAAATTGCCGGAGCTGCTGCCAAAAGTACTGAGCGAGTTCAACTTCGCGGCTCGGATCTAGGATCTCGCGTTCAACTGCAATTAGGTTCAAGGTATTTAGGTATTGAGCCTGATTAAGATGAAAGGTCAGTTGGTCATCAATACGGGCTGTCGTCTCATCCAGTAGCTGAGAGGCTAAATCATCGATAGCCCGTTGACTGTTTTGGAAGGAGAGCCACCCCACTAATCCGACTGTCCCCACCAATTGCAGCATGAAGGGGAGAATCAATACGCTAGAAAGCCGCCATTGAGAGGGTGAAGGAGCATCAGGGGCCATAGGTGACCGTCGCAACGAGAGTAGAGCATACCGCCGAGATGAATGAACTATATCACCACTGCTTTAGGATCCTGACAATTCCCTCCAACCAGGGCTGATCAAGGCTAGTGGAGTCTACCCACACCACGGATCCTAAGACTATCCCAAGAGAGAGACCGTAACTCTAGCATTGGATCCATAAGTTCACTTTATTGGTCCAGCGCAGGTAGGCGTTATCAGCTTCAGCACACCAGATATTAAACCTCTTGCTCCCCTCCCTGAGCAGCACCACAATTGGCAGGCAGGACGTCAAGACTCTTTCAAAGGAACTGGCCTAAATCTACTCCTCTAGTTGAAGATATCGTTGAATTTTAGTCTCGATGGCATCGCATCACTTTGGCTGTAGCAAAAAAGTGCAGGCGGTATCAGAGGACGGGTCCTTAAGTTTTCCTTCGGTATTGCTGGTTGTAGGGGATGTTGCTGCCCAGTTAACATGGAGCGGATAAAATCAGCCCGGCGGTTTCGGTACTGTTCATGACTCCTCAATATCCTATGGCCCGCTCGAACTGGCTCACACGACCCACGACTCTCTGGAGATCCCTGGGGTGGTCTAGTCTGCTCAGCGTCCTTGTGTTAGGTACCGGGATCCCTCCCGTTCAGGCACAGGCTCTCTTCCGTGCCCCTCAGCCGGATCCGGCTCTTATTCAAGCGCAGGGGATGCAGCTGGCCAGTGATGCCCTGCAATTGGCCCAGTTTGGTCAAGCCCAAGAAGCCCTCGCCCGTCTAGAGCTAGCAACACAATTAGTTCCCACCTCAGTGGACATTCTGCTTATCAAGGGCAGTCTGGAGTTAGACCTTGAACAGTATGCTGAATCGGTCATATCCTTAGAAGCCGCCCGAGAGATGGATCCAGAGAATGCTGATGTTCTTGTTACCTTAGGATCCGCCTATTTGCGTAAGGGGAGTAACTTTGCAGCCATTGATGCCTTGGAGCGAGGCATTGCGCAGCAGCCAGGTAACCCGAACGCCCACTTTCAACTGGGAAATGCCCATTTGCTGCAGGGAGATAACGAGGAGGCCGAACAACAATTTGAGCAAGCCCTGGAGCTGGATGCTGAATACTGGCCGGCGGTGAATAACATTGGCCTTCTAGCCTACGAAGCTGGGGACATTGAGGAAGCTATCGCTCGATGGGAAGAAACCATTTTAATTAATGACTCCGTTGCCGAGCCTAAGTTAGCACTAGCCACAGCCCTCTATGTTCAAGGTGATACTGAAGCGGCTGAAACCCTGGGCGCCGAGGCAGTTCAATTGGATCCGAGTTATGCCCGCATTGAAACACTGCGAGTGAATTTGTGGGGCAAGGAATTGCTCCGAGATGTGGAAGCGCTCCTGGGGACAGAAACGGTTCAAAATGCCCTCCGTCAGGCGGCTATTGCGGCAGAAGAGGAATTGTTCACTCAGTAGAGACAGAAAATTGTAGAGACAGGATCCGCTAAACCCCCCGCCCCGATACCCCGACTAGCCCCGATCACCATCACTGTATTGAAACGCATCACTGAGGATCCTATGAGCGGGAAAGAGACTGTTCAATAGTACGGATCCGCTTGAAAAAATCCGATAGTTTGCGGAGGTTGGCCATGGCTCGTAACCAATGCTGATGGGGTTGATGGGGAAATCCAGCAATAGTCTGATGGCCGTCAACATCATTGGTAATGCCGGTGCGCGCTACTGCTGTCACCTGGTCGCCAATGGTGAGATGACCCGCGACCCCCACTTGACCGCCGAGAACCACATGATGCCCTGTCGTTACGCCACCCGCTAAGCCCACTTGCGACACAAATACACAGTGGGGACCAATCTGACCGCCGTGGCCAATTTGAACTAAGTTATCAATTTTAGTGCCGGTCCGGATCCGAGTTTCCCCCACCGCCGGTCGATCAATCGTGGTGTTACTGCCGATATCAACGCCAGCCTCCAGCACAACGTGGCCCGATTGCAACATACGATACCAGGATCCATCTGGTTGGGGAATGTGACCGAAGCCATCGTCCCCAATCACAGCCCCACTGTGGATCAAACAGCCCGGCCCTAGTTCTGAGCGCTCATGGATCACACAGTTGGCAAACAATAAACAGTCTGACCCGATCGTGACCTGCGGATAAACCGTTACATTCGCATGGATCCGAGTTCGATCCCCAATTACGACCCCGGATCCAATCACCGCATGGGCACCAATCGACACCTCCTGGCCCAGCTTGGCATCAGCGGCAATCACCGCCGTGGAATGGATCCCGGTATTCAAGTCCAAGGGCTGGTAGAACTGTTCAATGGCTTTGGCAAAGGCAAGGCGAGGATGCGGTGTGATGAGGCAGGCTATCGCAGCGGGCACTGCAGTGGTCTCCGTGACAATCAGCGCACTGGCTTGGGTTTGGCTGACGAGCGGCAGATATTTGGCCTCACTCACAAAGCTGAGATCCCCCGGTTGAGCATCCGGTAGCGAGGCGACCCCCACAATCTCGAGATCCGGATCCCCTAGCCATTCACACTGGAGGGTTTGAGCAAGATCCTGTAGTCGCACGCTGAGATCTCCTAATGCTGCTAAATCGGTCTCAATCTCGGTTTCAATCTGTTGTGAGCATTCCTGGGATCCGGAAGCTTGTCAAGGGATCCGGTTCATCCGCTGCTTGGTTCCGATTATTCGTTTCAACCGGTTTGATCAGTAGAACTCTGGTGGGAGTCAATCCGCGGCCGTCAGGATCCTGTTTTGCCCCGCAAGGGATCCTTGTGATGCTGTGAGGATCCTTAAAGTGGAGCCGCACAACGACTGACCCACTGCCCCGCAACGATTGACCCATGCTGCATAACGATTGACTCCTGTCACACAACGATTGACCCGGTGTCCCGTAGCAATTGACCCATGCCACACAACGACTGAGTCTAGGATCCTAACGATTGACCGGAACTCAACCACGAGGTATCAGTAGGCCGTAGAAGCCTAGTCAAACCGAGGTACTAATCGCATTGACAGGGCATGTCGGAATACATTGTTCACACATCACACAGCGGTTGCGGAAAAATTCCAACTGCCAGTGGGGAGCCCGGATCCGGAGAGCTTCGGTTGGGCAAACCCCCGTACACAATCCACAATCGACACACACATCCGCATCAATTTGAATTTCCCGGTTTTGCTCGTGAATCTGAACCCCTTGAGAGCGGGCCCACTCCAGACTCGATTCGACTTGATCAATATCGCCAGACAACTCCACCACCAACGTGCCCACCTCATCCGGGGCGACTCGTGCCCGCAAGATGTTACACGCCACATCAAAATCCTTCGCAAACCGATAAGTGATGGGGAACTGCACCAGCGAACGTGGAATGACTAGGGTGATTCGTTTACGCATGGATCCTCTCCCTCAGGGGCCAGAGTACTAGCTTAACTGGATTCCCATTCAATCCTAGGATGGATCCTCAGATTGATTCCTTAGATGGATCTACAGATAGATCTACAGTTCATCACGGATGATCAGAAGAGGGGTTGATCCGGTCTGGGTCCGTACTGAGATAGCACAGCCTGAACCTCCTCATACGCCTCATTGGCAATATAAAAGCTGGCGGTTGCTAACACAGAACCCGTTTTCCCCAGTACCGGATCCGTTTTCAACTTCAAGATCAAACACTGATACTCCGCTGGAGGCAGCCACCACCACTGCCAGGTTTTCATCGACTCACTCCAGGTGTAATCTGCCACATCAGTCCAATAGACAGTTCCCGTAAAGTCACACACCCCTAAGGGGGTCAGGATCCGGTCATTCACGCCCGAGAAGACAAGATAAAGCCCCGCCGAAAGACCCAAAAGTGCCAGCAGGTAGGTTTGAGCCCAAGGATCCTGATGCACATGCCGGAACACCAGCGCCCCCCACAGCAGCAAAACCCCGCCACTGCTTCGACGGATCCAGGCACTTGGCGGACGACCCAACCTCAAGAGCGGATCCCCAGCCTGTTGCTGACGGTAGGGCCAGCTGAGACAGCGTTCTAAAATAACCCCAATCAAACTGGCGGCTAAGCCTTGGACTCCTCGTTCCAGGGGTGTAGCGCCCCACCCCCCACTCATCAGCAGTGGAAGCCAGATACTTCCTAACCCCAGCCAGATGAGATCTCCACGAAAGTCACGGGCGGCGAGTCGATACCCCAAGCTAAGGGTACGGGGACCCAATAAGACTAAACTAACTAGCCCTAAGCAGATCCCCAACAGGATCCGCCCAGAGACTGATGATGACACCACCATGCAGGATCCGGTAGAAGACGGACAACATCAGGATCCTGTGATACTAGCTTCATAAGACAGGATCCCATAGGCTGAGAATGCTACCGTACTGATCCCACCAGTGCAAGGGTAGGGTGCAAGGTATTGGATCAGATCTAAAAGGGCCAAGGATGAGCTAGAGCCGTCCAGGCATCGATCAGGTCTTGACCCGTCATCGATCAGTTCTCGACCCATCATTAACAAAGCGCTTGTTGAGTATCTAAGGTTACAGCGCTCATGGGTCTGTCATTGTCTAGACGGAGTTAGGTGTATTGAGACTCGCTCAGTAGTTGCTGAAGTCAGTTGTTAGTGAAGTGACCCTAACAATTCGCACTTGTTTAGGTGAACTCGCTCTAGTGTGAATTAGATTTACATGACAAACTGAGATGGGCTTATTAGGCCTATGGAGTTGGCTTATCGTGTGTGCTTGCCCTATTGCATGCTCAGCCTATTGCATGCTCAGCCTATTGCGTGCTCGGCCTATCCTGTTGTGTGCTCGGCCTGTGAATGACATCGTTGCACTAGGTTAATGGAGTGAGGATCCTGGCCATGCCAACAAAAGCAATTCTGTGTGTGGACGATGAGCAGATTGTCTTGAGAAGTCTGCAGAGCCAGATATTAACCCATTTCGGGGACGACTACTTGTGCGAGGTGGCAGAGAGTGCAGCTGAGGCCATGGAGCTCCTGGAGGAGTTGCAGGCGGATGGGGTTGAAGTGTTGATGATCGTGTCTGATTGGTTGATGCCGCGTGTGCAGGGGGATGAGTTTTTGATTCAAGTGCATCAAACCTTTCCTAATATTGTCACGGTGTTGTTAACAGGACGGGCGGATGATCACGCAATCTGCCGGGCTCAAGCCCAAGCCAACCTTTTTCAGTATCTCCGTAAACCCTGGGATGAGACGACGCTGGTGACCCTCCTGCAATCTGGCTTGGAGTCTCTCAATGCATAAACCCACTATTATTTGTGTTGATGATGAGATGTTAGTGCTAGCGAGTCTCCGCAATTATCTCGTGCAGCAGTTAGGAAGTCGTTACGCCATTGAACTGGCTCAGAGTGCCGAAGAAGCTTTAGAACTCCTCGCCGAATTAGCAACAGAGCAAACAGATATCCCCCTCGTCGTGAGTGACCAGGTGATGCCAGGGATGAAAGGGGATGAACTGCTAGCCCGGATCCATACCCAGTATCCTAAAACGCTTAAAATTCTGCTCACCGGTCAAGCCAGCGCCGAGTCTGTGGGGCGAGCCGTCAACGAAGCTAATCTATATCGTTTTATTCCCAAGCCGTGGACGGAAGATAGTTTAGGGCAGGCTATTGAAGATGCTCTCCACCGCTATTTTGAAGACCAGGATCTCATCACCGCCAATCAAGTCCTCACCCAGGTTAAACAGGAGTTGGAACAAGCCGTTGCTGATCATTCCGCAGCCTTGCAACATCAGCTACACTTAGAACAGATAATCACCCAGATTTCAACCTGGTTTATCAATGTAAACCCGGATCACCTAGGTGAGATCATGGTCAAGTCGTTGCAACAGCTAGGAACGTTTCTGGACGTGGACCGGAGTTACTTTTGTCTGCTGGCGGTTACCGACAACGGATCCCTACAGGTGCAACAGGCCTACACGTGGACGAGTCCGGGGATCCTACCCTTCCCACTGGTCGCCGCTGAGATGTTAGAAACTTATTGGCCTGGACTAGCCCATCAACTCCGGCAAGGTCAGCCCATTCTAGTCAACACTCTAGATGACTTAGAAGCGACAGAGCGGATTTTTTTTGAACAGCAAGGGATCCAATCGCTTCTATGGAGCCCCGTACAACTAGAACGTCAATTATTTGGCTTCATTGGGTTAGACACGTCACGGCTGACACTACTTTGGTCAGCAGATAGTGTTGCGGCCATTCAACTAGTGGGCGACATGATGGCGGTGACGATTCAACGAGTCCAAACCTCAGAAACGTTGGCGGCGGCCAAGGAGGCAGCAGAAGCTGCTAATCAGGCGAAGACATTGTTTCTTGCCAACATGAGTCACGAGTTACGGACACCCTTGAATGCGATTCTGGGATTTGCCCAATTACTGAGCTTTGATGAAAACTTAACCCCTCTTCAAGTTGAGCATATTGATATTATCAATCGCAGTGGTGAACATTTGTTGGGATTGATTGATGATATTTTAGACCTCTCCAAGATTGAAGCGGGTCGAATCAGTATTGAAAAGAGTGAGATCAATCTGAGCTACTTGCTACAGGATCTCTATACCCTCTTTCAAGTGCAGGCTCAGGAGAAATCCATTCAACTCCGTCTGGAGCAGGCGGTGGATGTCCCCAAGATGGTGCGAACCGATCACCGGAAGCTGCGTCAAGTATTAACTAATCTGCTTTACAATGCCATCAAGTTCACGGCCCCCGGTGGCCAAGTCTGGATCCGGTCGCGGTGGCAAGCCTATCCAGTGGAGATTCACCTTGCCGTTGAAGATACTGGACCTGGAATCGACGGAGAAGAATTACCCCTTATTTTTGAACCGTTTACCCAAGCTCAAGCAGGGCTTAATGCAAGTGAGGGGACAGGACTGGGCCTATCCATTTGTAAACAGTATATGGAGCTCATGGGTGGGAGGATTGAGGTGAGCTCACAAGTGGGTCAAGGGACCTGTTTTACCGTGATGCTGCCCGTTGCCGCTACGTTTGAACAGACAGTCACTACGCCTGCTCCCACGCTCAAGACGCCTCGGATCCTGCGGTTAGCGCCTGAGGCGCCGGCCTATCGCATTCTGGTGGTAGACGATGTGGAGACTAATCGCAAGGTACTGATGCGGGTATTAGAGACACGAGGCTTTGTTGCTAAACCCGCGTGTAGCGGAGCAGAGGCCATTGCCACCCACGATGAGTGGAATCCGGATCTAGTCTTAATCGATGTGCGGATGCCGGATTTGGACGGCGATCAGGTGGTGCGATGGTTAAAGTCTCAAGGATCCACGGTGCCTATGATCGGGGTGTCAGCTAGCCTAGCGTTGTCAGAGTCACCCGAGCCAGGGTTTGACGGCTTCATTGCTAAACCTATTCAAGTGCAACAGGTTCTGGAGGTCATCGGTCAGCAGCTCCAGGCCACGTACCTCTACGAGTCTGAGGATGAGGCCGGATCCTGAGCCAGCTCAACCAAGCCAATGAATCCCACAAAGAAGGTATAGACCGAGTAACGCCAAGGATCCTTGTTGTGGTGGGGGGCACGGATGGCAGCCAGGATCCCTTCTACGAGGTGACCGATGAGGCCGATCCGAATGAGGGGCTGAAGTTGGACCCATACGGCCGGGACGGCAGTAGTACCCACACTATCCAGCCAGAGTTCTATCCCCACGGCTGTTGCGATGGCGAGGGCCACGATGGGTTTGAGGAGTGTCAGGGCTGTGGTCATCGCTGTTGAGGGAGGGGAGGTCATAACGGCCTCTTGGTCTTGGGTGAGCCTCTCTATGCTACTGGAGGATCCTCCTGGAGGATCCGCAGATGGTCGTGGTGCCGAGGTAAATTCAAGTTGGGTCTGATTCCAGGAGTTTTGACTATTAATAGCGTAGAGTGACTGAGCCCAACCTTTCCGGCTGA
>CAYUEE010000038.1:0-35579 GCA_964443615.1 uncultured bacterium
AACAGTGCGACTGGATCTCCCACTGCCTCTCCAGCTACGAGTCCGTCTCCCTCTCCAAGTCCGAGTCCATCTCCGAGTCCTAGCCCATCCCCTAGCCCTAATCCATCACCGAGTCCTAGCCCATCGCCGAGCCCCAGCCCTGGAACCAACCCTCCTATTCTTGTAGTGACCTCCAATCCCACAGGACCTGGATCCTTAGCTAACGCAATTCAACAAGCCAACACGACACCTGGTGAAGATTTGATTGCATTCCGTAGTGGGCCAGATGACATAGTACTAACAGAGGCCCTACCCACCCTGACAGATGATGTTGTCATTGATTCAACGAGTGGAGGTACGGGCATTCCCGTCACATTGAATGGAGGTAGTGAGACACGGATCCTAGAAGTCGCAGCAGCGGTTAAGGCAACAGTGCTAGGGGTGCGACTAGTTGCTGGAAACGCCGATAATGGAGGAGCAATTTTGAACCAAGGATCCTTGCAAATTGAAAACAGCGAGATTATCGATAGTTCAGGAACACGAGGTGGCGCTATCTTCAATGCGATGTCTGCCAATTTGAACTTGGTGAATAGTTCACTGTCTGGTAACACTGGTACTGTTGGAGGTGGGGCCATCTACAACGCAGGATCGATTACTCTGTCTCAAGTAGTTCTCAATGGGAATGAATCCATTGGGGGTCTAGCGGCCTCCCAAGGGGGAGCTATCATCAATGCTGCAACTGGATCAGGAACCCTCACCAGCATCACTATCTCTGATAACCGAGCAGACTATGGTGGCGGGGTGTTTAACGATGGTGTGCTGACGATTACAGAATCAACGGTATCTGGAAATACGGCTGGTACTGTAACCCCAACAGGTCCCAGCGGTGGCGGTCTGTACAATCGAGCCACGCTAACATTGATTAGTACTGAGGTGTCAAGCAATCGGGCTACTAACAATGGGGGTGGGGTGGACAGTGTGGCAGGATCCTTAACTATCATTAGCAGCACAATTCGGGACAATTCTGCGATTTTGAATGGTGGCGGTATCAGTCATCGAGGATCCTCTGATCTGTCTGTTCAAAATACTGCGATTGAAGATAACCGATCCATCAATGGAGGCGGTCTCTTTAACTTTTCAACAGGGACTGCATCCCTAACTGCCAGCACGATTTCGGGGAACTCGGTGACAAACTTAGGCGGGGGTGTCTATAGCCGTGGGAGCGATTTAGAGTTGACTGATGTGACTGTTTCAAATAATCTGGCCATCGGATCCGGAGGTAGCGGCGGTGGGTTAGCGTTGAATTCTAATAATACAACTATACAGCGGAGTACAGTCAGTGGTAACCAGACTAGCTTGCAAGGGGGTGGCATCTTCAATGCGATTGGTTCTCTGTATTCCGGGAGTGCACTCTTCGTGGTCAACAGTACGCTTAGCGGCAACCTCTCAAATCGACAGGGAGGCGGTTTATTCAATTCATTAGGACGAGCCGATCTGGTTGCAGTGACCTTAGCTGACAATGAAGCCGTTATTGAGGGGGGTGGAATTTACTCACGCTCTACGGGCATGACAACGTTACACAATGCTCTGATTGTGGGCAACCAGGCTCCCTCCGGATCCGAAATTGAAGGTTTAACCGTGATGCCCGAGTCCAGTTTTGTCGGCGATGGATCTATCCCGGAGTGGTTACTACCCTTAGGGTTCAACGGTGGACTAACAGCTACTCATGCTCTGGACCCGGCAACAGTTCCAGGCACAGTAGTAGATGCTGGGGACAATAGTGTGCTACCGGCTGGTGTCGTGACCGATCAAAGAGGTGAAGGGTTTAATCGGATTGTGAATGGGGTGGTGGATATCGGATCCTTCGAAATCAATTAGTTGACTTACTCCCCTGTGCAAGCCTGTCGGAGTTGACTGATGGCTTGGGCAGATCCAGTTAAGGGAAAGCGCTCCTGTGTGCCGAGGGCCTCACTGATGACATCCACGACAGGATCCTGTGCCAACGCTGTGATTAATGGATCCGAAATGGGTTTGTAGAGGACCCAATCTCCGAAAGCCCCTTCATATCGAGCAGACTCCGTGATTGTTTGATTGCTGAAGCGATAGCTTACCGAAATCTCCTGATTAAGGAATGACTCGGATCCTGACTGTGGACTGATATAGCGGATTGACGAGGACTCGGGGGTATGGCAAATGATTTGAAGTGGAGTGTCGGGAATAGAGTGACCAGGAGATTCGCATTCGAGTAGAACCGCAGGTTCCCCGCCCTCAAAACCGCCATTTGTGGTGAAAATCCAGGCCAGACATCGCCCTCGTCGATCCACTGGCTCTGCACTGCTCGGTAGAGACCATAAGATATTGAGTAGGACAGCTCCTACCACCCAGCCAGCGGTTAAGCCAGACAACGTCAGAGATGAAGTCATTGGGGTATCCTCATAGCAGGGTTGGATGATATCAGGATCCCACATATCAGAGTATCGTTCAAGAGAGTACACTTCAAGAGGATATAGTTCAACAGAGGATAATTTGAAAGGATGTTCGAGTAGTGCTCAATCATTAAACCAGGTTGTTGCATCGGCTGATGTGGAAGACGGGCGAGGTGGAGACTGCTTAGACTCTAGGGCAATTAGGGTGGCATCGGCATGGGTGCGATAATGGTATTCAGCCTTGACAGTATCGGCAAATGAGATGATGTCGCCATCTTGTAAAATAGACGACTGACACTTGTGCCCATTGACCTTGGTTCCGTTCATACTCGGCGTGCCGACTAAGTTACCGTCATCCAGTCGATAAAAAAACTCGGACTCACCCATAACTCGGACCAGTAGCGCATGTTGCCGAGATACCAACGGATGCTCAATCACAATACTGTTACTTGGATCCCGACCTAATGAGTATAATGACGACTCCAGAGCATAGATCCGTTGGCCTTGAGTATCGGTCACCAGCAGCATGTGAATGGGTTGATCAAAGGATCCTTGTGCATGTGATCGAGTCATGGTTGTCTCCTAAAGACACGGCTGGGTCCGGGAGTCCTTAAGGTTTTGATTATAACAAGGATCCTTGCCTCCTCTGAACAGTTGAGCGTTGAATAGGATAGTCCTGATCACACTTAACTGCGCAGGATGACACCAAAATGGGTTTCGAGATGCTGCCGCACTTGCTTTTGAATGCCTTCAACATCTTGATCCGTTAGGGTACGATCCGGGGCACGGTAGATTAACCGAAAACCGAGACTGCGCTGACCGTCGGGTACCCCTTGACCTCGGTAGTCATCGAACAGTTGCACGGATTCTAGAAGTTCACCAGCGACATCACGGATCGCAATCTCTAAGGTGGCAACATCTGCAGACAGCGGTGCGAAGAAGGCAATATCCCGATCCGAGGCGGGAAAGGAGGAGAAGGGACGGTAGTGCCGGATCTGATTAAAGGCTAACTGCTTCAACAATACTTCCACATCTAATTCAAAGGCGAACACTTCAGTTGGAAGATCATGGGCTTGCTGAACGCGAGGATGCAACTGACCAAACTTGCCCACCCATTCATCACCACTGTAAAGAGAGGCTGTCCGACCAGGATGAAGCAGGTCAAATGACGGATCCGCCCGGAACTCTAACTGCAGACCCAGACGATCCAAAGCGCGGACAAGGATCCCTTTGGCGGCGTACCAGTCGTAGTCACGAGACTGATGTTGCCAGTCGAATTGAGTGGGATTACCGCTGATGATGCCGCCGATGTGGTCTGCTTCACGGTAGCCGTCGTCTGTTTTCCCATAGACTCGACCCATTTCAAACCCGTTGAGGGGTGGATTACCTTGGGCATAGTTGTACTGAGCTGCTTCAATGAGTCCAGGGAGTAAATCCTGACGGACACCTGAAAATTCAGGGGACATAGGATTGGCAATGACAACGGGAACACCCGTCTCCGCTGAACAGAGGGAGATGTGCATCAACTCCGTTAGGCCTGCCCCTCGAAAGACTTCCCGGATCCGGCGGAGAGATGATTCTCGTAGGGAGAGAGCTCCAACAGCCGTCTCAGGTGGCAGGGTTTCAGGAAATTGGTCATAACCGTAAAGGCGAGCAAATTCTTCAATTAAATCAATTTCACGGTCCACATCTCGGAGGCGATAGGGTGGCACCTTCACTTGCCAGACACACCGAGAGACAGTTGGAGTTTCAGGACTGGAGAGGTCAGAGACAGGACGGAGTTCACACGCCGACAGTTCAAAACCCAGGGCGGGTAGGATGGTCTCCACCTCTTCAGCCCGGATGTCATCGCCTAAGACGTCCATCATGCGGGTAAGACGCAGTTCTAGGATCCGTTCCCCTTGAGGGCGTTCATCAAAGACGGTTTGCGCCACCACTTCACCGCCGGCCAGTTCCAGGATCAGAGCAATGGCCCGATCACGGGCGGTCATCAAAGCAGAAACGTCTACACCGCGTTCATAGCGAGCGGAGGCTTCTGTTCGAAGACCTTGGGCCCGGGCGGAACGACGGATGACGACGGGATCGAAAAGAGCTGCTTCTAGAAAGATGTCTTGGCTTTGGTCGGATACTTCCGTTGCTTCCCCTCCCATGACACCGGCAAAGGCAACGGGGTGATCGGCCGCGGTGATGATGAGGTTACTGGGTTGAAGCGAACGATCGGATCCATCTAGGGTTTTGAGGGTTTCACCCGCATTCGCAAAGCGGACTCCCACAGATTGAACGGATCCTGACTGACTAGAATCCATTACCTGTTGTAGGCACGCCCAGTCAAAGGCATGAAGCGGTTGACCCCATTCCAGCAGCACGAGGTTAGTGATATCAACGACATTGTTGATCGCGCGAGTTCCCGCTGCCTCTAGGCGCTGTTGTAGCCACGTTGGAGAAGGCCCGATTTTCACATTACGAATTAACGTGCCACTGTAGGCTGGGCAAGCCTGGGCCTCCGCAATTTGGAGTTCGAACTGGGGTAACGGATCCGCTTGAACTGTAGGGGCGATGGGCAGTCGGATGGGATTCCGAGTCAGCGCTGCCACCTCACGGGCAATCCCCACCATACTGAGGGCATCAGCCCGGTTAGCCGTCGAGGTAAGATCTAGAACGATATCTTCTAGTCCCAGAATGGGCCGGACATCAGTACCAACGGGGTGCGCTTCACTAAATTCATGGATCCCATCCGATTTCTTCTCCAGACCCAGTTCAGCCAGGGAACAAATCATGCCTTCAGACGGGACACCGCGGAGTTCAGTGCGGGTGAGGGTGAGATCCTTAGCAGGGAGGTAAACACCAGGAACAGCAACAGGCACCGTAAGTCCTGTCCGAGCATTGGCGGCTCCACAGACAATGGTTGCGGGTTCCGATTGACCAATATCCACTTTGCACACACGCAGGCGATCCGCGTTGGGATGGGTTTCCGCTTCAAGGATCCGGCCAATGATGACGCCATCTGCCCAAGTGGAGCGATCTTCAATATCTTCAACTTCAAACCCTACCAACGTGAGGGCTTCACCAATATCCTCTGGGGAGAGGTCGAAATCTACCAGTTCTCGTAACCAAGTCAATGAGATCCGCATAACCCTAGCCGTGTGTGTGCAAACCGCCCCTATTATCCCTCACCCTGGCGGAAGTTATGCATCCCCTATCGACCTCATGTCACTCTTGTGTTCTCTAGTGAATCTAGACCTAGCAGAGGCAGTGTCTGCGGTTTGTAGCAGCCAACAACAGGATCAAGCTAACGGCCACACTCTCGACTCGTTTGATCGAGCTGCTGAATCTCGTCTGTCGCCAACGACCATCCCAAGGCTTGAATATTTTGAGTGACCTGCTCAGCTGACTTAGCTCCTGGAATCGGAATTATATTGCCCTGAGCGATCAGCCAGTTAAGGGCGACTTGGGCGGGGGTGCGATCGTACTTGGATCCTATCGCTTGCAGTTGCTCAAGGAGAGGTGTGATCCGTTGTAATCCTGATGGGTTGAAGCGTGGATCGAGTTTGCGAGCTCCGTCAGGTTGGTAGCCTGTTGCCGACGTATACTTGCCTGTCAGGAGGCCTTGGGCCAAAGGACTATACGCCAGAATTGTTACGCCTAGTTCACGGGCCACTTGTAGGACGCCATTGGTTTCGATCTGACGTGCTAACAGAGAATACTGTACCTGATTCACTGCCAAGGGCACACCTCGAGCGGCGAGAAACTGATGAGCTACACGCATCTGGTCTGCAGAATAGTTGCTCACACCGACACTCAAGCATCGACCTCGGTGCACTTCATCCGCCAAAGCATTGATTAGAGTCTCTTGCCTCATGAAAAAATCAAACGGCCAGTGAACCTGATACAACGTGATCCGATCTAATTTCAACCGCTCCAGACTAGCTGTGAGGGCATCCGTCACGGCCTTGCGGTTAAAGCGCCAGGGTAGTGGCATGTATTTGGTTGCAATATGCACCGGCTGCTCAACCTGACGCATAAACTGACCCAATAACGTTTCAGATTCTCCCAACCCATAAACCTCAGCCGTATCAAACCAGTTAACGCCTGCGGCCACAGCTGCGGTAAACGCCTCCTGTAGTTGCAGCGGTCCATAGTCCCCACCATAATTCCAGAACAGGGTGTCGCCCCAAGCCCAAGTTCCAATGCCCAACGCGGGTACAACGGGTCCATTGGGTCCTAATGAGAGGGTAGGGATTACAGGCTGATTTGTAGTAGTCATACGTCTGGTAACCTTTGCGAATTCGATCGGGCTCAAGAGTAAGGGGCTTAAGCTCAATCTACTGGCACTTTCAACCCATGGATCAAATTAACCCATGGATCAAATTAACCCATGGATCAAATTAACCCATGGATCAAATTGGAGGGTGGAGACGTTTAAGTGATGACCTACAGCACGCGACTTGAAACGTAACCGATGAAAACCTTCTCTAGCCGTTAAAACGGATAAAAAACTGGGGTCAAAATAACTGTAATCAAGCAGAAGATAAACGCAAGTGGGAGTCCTAAACGGGTGAAATCTGTGAATCGATAGCCCCCAGGTCCGTACACCATCAAATTGGTTTGGTAGCCAATGGGGGTCACGAAGCTTGCCGAAGCAGCAATCATGATGACGATAATGAAGGGCATCACACTGACATCTAACCGTTCAGACAAAGCTATAGCAATGGGAAAAACGAGAGCGGCGGCGGCATTGTTTGTGATAATTTCAGTCAAAATGGCTGTAATCACGTAAATCCCACTCAAGGCCACCCAAGGATCCTGACCTGCCACCCCCATGAACGTTGACGCTAACGCCTCAGCAGCTCCCGTCGATTGCAAGGCCTGACCAATTCCCAAGGCGGCTCCAATCACAAGCAAAACCGACCACTCGATACTTCGCAACGCTTGAACCGTTGAACAGCACTGGGCCACTAACATGAGCACAGCCGCCAGGATGGCCGCCTTCAACATACTTAGCCAACCGAATGACGCTAACACTACCATGATCACCAGGATCCCCATCGCCACCGGCGCTTTCTCATGGTCGAGCGGACTGGAATCGGGAATACCACTGACGAGGTAGAAGTCTCGGGATCCTTTGCGTTGGTCCAGGAAGGAGGGGTGAGCTTCCAGTAATAACGTATCCCCAGGCCGGAGACTAATGTTCCCCATTTTTCCAGGTAACCGTTCGCCATTCCGGGCTACTGCCAAGACCACCGCATTGTACTGAGTTCGAAATTTTCCCTCACGAATTGTTTTACCCACTAGCGGACAGGTATTTGAAACAACAGCTTCGATAAGACAACGTTCAGTCCGAGGGGCATCGAGTTTGAAGACTTGATCGGTTGCTGGTTGTAAGCCTCGTAGCCGGTGAAGGTCCACAATGGAGTCAATCACACCCACAAACACCAGCTGATCCGCTTCCCTGAGAATTTCACGAGGACTAACAGCAGGAACCACCTGATGAGCCCGAGTAATTTCAACCAAGTATAGTCCTGGGAGTTGACGCAACCCAGCTTGTTCAACGGTCTTATCCACCAGTGGCCCCCCTGGGGAAACCACCATTTCAACCGTGTATTGCCGCGGATCGTCAGCTTCACTTAACGCGGGTTTCCGCTCTGGAAGCAACCATTTTTGGGCCAAGATCAGGTAAAGGGTTCCAGCCAGGGCACAGGGTAGACCTACCGGCGTGATGTCTAATAGGTTAAGCCCCGGATTCTCGGTTTGCGTAATCAATAAGCCGTTGACAACAAGATTAGTACTCGTTCCAACTAGGGTACAGATCCCGCCGAAGATCGCTGAGTAGCTCAGAGGAATCATTAGCTTAGATGGACTAACCCCCAGTTTGCGGCTCCAGTCATTGACTACAGGGATAAACATCGCAACGACAGGGGTATTGTTGAGCAGCGCACTCAACCCAATCACAGGCGGCATCATGCGCAGGAGCGCTCGGGTTGCCCCTTTAGGTAGGCCCAATACCTGTTGGGAGATCCAGGCCAGTCCACCTGTTTGTTGCAGACCCGTGACCACAATGTAGAGAACCCCAACCGTCACCATTCCCGGGTTACTGAAGCCCGCCAAGGATCCTTGTTCGTCTAAAATGCCGGTTAAAAATAGGACTGACAGGCACCCTAAGAAGACAATTTCAGCGGGGAGGGCCGTCAGAGCATTAGCTAAAAACGCAGCTATCGTCACCCCAATGGTCAGCCAACCCTGCCAGGTTAATCCTGCCAACGGAGAGCCGTGCAGCACGTGAACACTGATCAAGACTAGGGCAGAGATAACTCCCAAACCGAGGGAGATCGTGAGGACCTCTCGACTGGACACCCGTGGACGCCACCACCGCTCGCGATACTGGTCAAGCTGCATAGACGCTATCCTCAAACCGGATCCTAATCTCTAGGGGAGGGTAACACACTCCGTTCTAGTGACCATCACTGCTATCCGAAGACCCATCGGAGCATTACCGATCTGCGGCAGCTCAAGACTCAACCTTGCCTAAGGCACCGGGGGCTCCAACCAAGGTCTTCTTCGGTGAACAGGTCAGGATCATAATGCCCAAGGTGAGCAGGTAGGGCGACGCATTCCAGAGATAATAAAACGATTCCACCCCAACAGATTGCAACGCGGGACCGATAGCCTGAGCCCCTCCAAACAAGAGCGACGCATACAAACATTGAATCGGATTCCAACGGGCAAATATCACTAACGCAACCGCCATTAACCCCTGGCCACTTGAAATCCGTTCGGTCCAGCTGCCCGGATAAAACAAAGAGAGGAAGGCCCCACCAATTCCGGCTAAAAAACTCCCCGCCACAATACTGAAGAATCGAACCTGCCGCACTGAAATCCCCATAGCCAAGGCTGATTCAGGGCTATCCCCCACCGCACGAATGTAGAGCCCCCAGCGGGTTGACCGAAAGAACCACTGCATTGCTGGAGCCAACACTACCCCAATTAGAAATAAGGGACAGACTTGTAATGCCGATTGCACAGGTGGCAGTGAACTCCAAAACCCGAACGGAATCGCTGGGAGTTGAGTGGCTACGGGTTGGATGTAGGGTTTACCCAAGAAAAACGCGATCCCACTTCCGAAGATGATCATGGCAATGCCGACCGCCACATCATTCACCTTGGGCCGTAAGGCTAACCACGCATGAATGGATCCCAATACCATTCCCGCAAAGCCTGCGACTAATACACCCAACCACGGGGAACCACTATGAAAGGAGACCGCATAAGCACTCATGGCCCCCATCAACAACGTTCCTTCTAAGCCCAGATTGATCTTGCCACTTTTCTCAGTGAGACATTCCCCCAGACTGACAAACAGAAAGGGCGCACTTCCGCGTAATGTCCCGGCCAGGATGCCTAGTGGAACCCCCCACCATCCCAGTGCCTCAGTTGCCATAACTTGATTCTCCTCTGTGTTGGTGTGTCAAATGTGTTGATATGTCAAAGTGGGCGGAGTATAGAAGGGGCTGAACCCTGGACATTTATGGGTTAAATGGACAGAGAGTTAGACGGTTGCTTCGGATCCACTGACGGATGGAGCTGAGACTGGATCCGGTTCCTGAAAAATCGCGAGCCTACCGTACAACGAGTCACTGAACAGTACAACGAGGAAGACTAACCCTTGAAAGACCAAAACAGTGGCATCCGGTAAATCGTGGGCCCGCTGCAATAGTCCACCACTCGCCAGGATCCCACCCAACAACACCGATACCAGGATTGCCGCCAAGGGATTATGCCGAGCAATGAAGGCCACCAGGATCCCGCTATACCCGTAATTGGCATTCAACGATTCGTTGGCGCGACCATGAACGGCGGCCACTTCCACCATCCCGGCTAGGCCAGCAAAGGATCCGGCCAACGCACAAATTGAAACGGTCAACTGACCCACTGGTAACCCCGCAATCCGAGCCGCCCGGATGTTGCCTCCTGCTGTTCGAGCCGCAAAGCCATAGGTGGTGCGTTGAATGAGAATGTAGGCCACGATGCAAGCAATAAGGCCAAAGATGAGACCATAGTGCACCCGAGTCCCCGGCAGTGTTCCTAACATGTGGACATCCGGAATCGGGAAACTGGATGGTTTATTCAACGAGCTCGGATCCCGCATCGGCCCTTCCACCATGTGATTCAAAAAGGCGATGGCAATATAGTTCATCAACAAACTTGAAATCGTTTCATTCACCCCTCGGTAGTGGCGCAGGATCCCCACAATCCCAATCCAAATCCCACCCGCCACCAGACTGGCCATCGCCATCGCTAGTTGGACGAGCACGGAGGATCCTTCGTCGCCGACGGCGCCTGCCACCCCCAACCCAGCGGCCACAGACCCTAGCCCCCCGATGACAATCGCGCCTTCGTTCCCAATGACCACCAGACCTAAACGCGCTGGCAATGCTGTACATAGAGCGCTCAACATTAGAGGGGAAGCCCGCAGTAGCGTACTTTGAATGGACGTAGACCGTCCGAAGGCCGCCTTCCAAATGGTGCCGTAAACCCCGAGCGGATTAGCTCCCACCAGTGCACAGAACAGACCGAAACCAATCAGTGAGACAACGATCGCCCCGATAGGAATGCAGATCGCTTCTAGAGATCGTCGCCAGTTACGCGTTAGGGCCATCAGGATCCTCAGGTCAACAACTGGGTAGGGGGCCGGATCCCATAAGAGCTCAACGCCGGGTTGTCACAGCACTCAGACAGGATCCGATTAGAAGAAAGTAATTTGGCCTCGCAGTTCCCCGCTCGGATTGCTTTCAGTATGAATGTTGAAATAAATCTCGCCATTCAACAGCGCAAAGAGGGGATCAATGGTGGGGTCAAAACCATCGGGTAGATCCTCTGCTGAGGCCACAATATCCTGAGGAAGGAGGAAACTACCCGAGAACGTGCCATTCAGTGGAGAGGCCGCATCCACGGTGAGCGTTAACGGATACAGGACAGGACCCGTAGCTTCAGAGGGCACTTGACCTGGTTCTGTGATGGATAGATGCAGGTGACCCGGTCCCACATTACCGATGGGGAGCAATGGACTGGAGAGATCCGTAAAGGATCCTGTCACTGTCAAAATCTGAGTGAAGGTATCAATTACAACCGTTGCACTCCCTGTAGCGTTGCTGGGAACCACAACAGGCGGCACTTCATTAGCAGGAGAGAGGAGAACGGTCGTTGTGAAGACATCACTATCACTCGGTGTGGCGGTTGGGGCTGGTTCAGGGACGGGGGTCGGAACCTGAACAGTAGCCGGATCCGCATCATCGTCACTGCAGGCCGTTGTTAATCCAACGAGTACCAGGGCCATTACCACCAGTAGTTGACGGGGTGACATCAGTCGAAACAGTTGTAACGTCACGGTTAAATCCTCAAAGCAAACCCCTCAATTATGGGCTAACCTACGCTGCCAATCACACCCTCGACCAACCAATCCATCTGCTCCAGCCAGGGATCATCCTGCACATAGGACTCCCCAGCCGCCACAATCACCTCACCCTCATTAGTCTTGATTTCACCGTCGTAGATCACCATGGATCCACTGTCAAACTTGGCTTTAACCTCTTCTGCCGCCGCCTGAGCTTCATCTGTCACTGCCGGTCCGTAGGGAGAGAGTTTCCAGAATCCTTCCTGCAGTCCTCCCCGAATGACGTGGGGGATCCCTCCATTCATTAGCGTCTTGCCCTCTTGCAGCATAGTGACGTACTGGGTGTAGATGGAGGTCCAATCCCATTCAGCTCCCGTGAGATACCCTTCAGGGGCAAGAGCCGTTTGATCCGCGTGGTACCCGGAACAGTAAATGCCGCGTCTTTCCGCCGTTTCCATCACCACCTTGGGACTATCCACATGGCAGGTAATTACATCGATCCCCTGGTCGGCCATGCTGTTGGCGGCTTCAGCTTCTTTAACGGGCAGAGCCCAATCCCCGGTGAAGATCACTTGAGTCGTAATATCAGGATTCACGCTTCGAGCGGCCATTGTGAAGCCATTGATGTTGCGCAACACTTGAGGAATGGGCTTAGCTGCGACAAATCCCAGTTTGCCGGATTGGGTCATATGACCGGCAACGATCCCTGCTACGTACTGTGCCCCGTCGATGTAGCCGAAGTAGCTGCCCACGTTGTCGGGAGACCCCTCTTGATACAGTCCCCCAGCATGGAAAAACTGCACGTCAGGGAATTCCTCGGCCAAGTTCAAAATATGAGGATCCCAGTACCCAAACGAGGTGGGGAAGAGGACACTGACTTCGTCAAACTCAATCATGCTGCGCATTGTTTCTTGCACATCATTGGTTTCAGGGACATTCTCTTCTTCGACAATATCCACCCCAGTTAGCCCACTAATGGCTGCTGCCCCTTCCGCATGGGCCTGGTTATAGCCAAAATCATCCTTCGGTCCCACGTAGATGAATCCAATTTTCAAAGGCTTGTCCTGAGCCAACGCGGAGGATCCCCACCGACGAGACACACCCGCTCCGACAGTGAAGGCAGTAGTGGCAATTAATCCCCGCACGATCTGACGGCGAGATACGGACTTAAAGCTCACGGCTAATACTCCTCTAACAGATGACAGGTAACAGGACACATGTAAGGTAATAGGATTAAGTGCAGACAGTTCTGTCTTAACTGTTGGCAGCGTAGGGGAGGTATTGGAGAAAAAATGTAGCGAATAACACGTTTACCTAGCCGGATCCATCTAACTCTGCTCCCGTTTATAACCCTGGGAAAGACGGTTCAGACCTTGCTCACCTACACTAGGGACATACTCCACACTTCACAGGATCCTATGGTAGGCCTTGATGAATCTCGCTCGTTTGTGCCAGTCAATATTGCCGTGTTAACCGTCTCCGATACACGGTCGTTTGCTGATGATCGCTCCGGCCAGATTTTAGTTGAACGGATTACTGCCGCCGGCCATCATGTGGTGGATCGGGCCATTGTGCCGGATGATCAGGCGCAGATTCTGGCGTATTTGCATCAATGGATCCGTGATACCAACGTCGATGTCGTGATTTCAACTGGAGGGACGGGCTTAACGGGGCGAGATGTAACGCCTGAAGCCTTTCATCAAGTATTTGAAAAGGAGATCCCTGGGTTTGGGGAAGTCTTCCGGCTGCTGAGCTATCAGAAGATCGGCACCTCTACACTTCAATCTCGGGCGACAGCTGGTGTGGCCCAAGGCACCTACTTGTTTGCTCTTCCTGGATCCACAGGGGCGTGTAAAGATGCTTGGGATGACCTGCTGCAATGGCAACTGGATAGTCGATACCGTCCCTGTAATCTAGTTGATCTGATGCCGCGTTTGCAGGAACATCTCCCTCCCGCCACTGACGGGCATTGAGTTTAGAGGATCCTTTTCGAGTGATTGGGGGTAGGTCTAGATTCTAGGGGGCTACACCCAGAGCTGAGTGGCCAAAACCGACATCTGAGTGGTCGAAACCGAGAGCTGAGTGGTCAAAACTAGGATCCAAGTAGTCAAAACCGACATCTGAGTGGTCGAAACCGACATCTGAGTAGTCAAAACCGAGGGCTGAGTGGTCGAAACCGACATCTGAGTGGTCAAAACCGACATCTGAGCCCCTGAAACCCCAAAGTGAGGAGTTTAAGCAGACATCTGAGGGGTCAAACGTGAAGACTCTGGAGTTCGCGGTCACACCATTGCACTCTGGTACGACACCTTGAGTCGGTCGTAATGAAATCATTGGGGTTGAAACCGGTTATTGAGTCACTGCAAGTCAAACGATTGACCTAGAGAAGGACAACCGCGTCAATAAGGATAACTCCACCCTCTCTCAACCCAAATCCGTAGCCAGCCGTCAGTGACTGTGTGACAATGCCACTTGTTCTCCCGGCCCAACGCTATGGCTTATTACCTCTCTCCTCGCTTCCTCGATAAACTCGCTGTCCACATCACCAAAAACTTTCTCAACATACCCGGTGTCAACACTCCCTTAATTTTAGGGATCCACGGCCGGCGCGGTGAGGGCAAAACCTTTCAATGTCGCTTAGTGTTTGAACGGATGCGGATTGAAGTGATTTATATTTCCGGGGGGGAGCTCGAAAGCCCAGATGCTGGGGATCCAGCGCGGATGTTGCGGGTTCGGTATCGGGAAGCCTCAGAACTTGTACGGGTGCGGGGCCGGATGTGCGTGTTGATGATTAATGATCTCGATGCTGGCGTGGGTCGATTTGATAAAGTGACTCAGTACACAGTCAACACCCAGCTCGTCAGCGCCACGTTAATGAACATCGCAGATGATCCGACCAATGTGCAACTACCGGGCAGCTACGACGACAAACCCTTAAACCGGATCCCTATTATTGTGACCGGCAACGACTTTTCAACTTTGTATGGGCCTCTAGTGCGAGATGGCCGAATGGATAAGTTTTTGTGGGATCCTGATCGCAACGACCGGATCGGTATTGTCAAGGGCCTTTTTGAAGGTGACGGTCTGTCTGCTTGGGATATTGAGCAACTGGTGGACCTATTCCCGACCCAACCCATTGACTTTTTCAGTGCTTTGCGAGCTCGGGTTTACGATGAACTCATCCGCGATTTCATTTATCAAACAGGTATTGAACAGGTCTCTCTACGGGTTGTCAATAGTTTAGAGGGGCCACCCCGATTTCAAGGCCCTCATTTCAACTTGGCCCGGCTCCGAGACTTTGGCTTTCAGCTGCAGCAGGAGCACGAACGGGTGGCTAAGCGTGGCTTAATTGAGGAATACCTATAGGCTATTAGCTCTGTTAGGGAAGACCTGGGTTACTCTAGATATGCTCATCCTGAGGGTTGGTTCCGGCTAGCCTAATCGGGTTGTTACTGGTGGTGAACTGTCTCCACCGTCAAGTTGGATCCTTTGCTTATGCCTATCCTGACAGAGTCTCGCCAACGCGAATTAGTAATGCTACTGCAGCAACTAGGGTTTGAGAACACCGGGGATGTTAATTGGCCACTGTTGGACTTGGCCCTCAGCCATCCATCTCTCGACCGTCATCATAATAATGATCGTCTTGAGTTTTTCGGTGATTCCGTCCTCCGGTTGATTGTAGCTGCCTTTCTGTACGAGTCCTACCCTGAGCTCTCTGTGGGAGAACTCTCGGCTATCCGCGCCGACCTGGTCAGTGATGCCTACCTCAAAACATTGGCTGAAGCCTATAACTTTGAACAGATCATTGCCGTTGGTGCCAGTGCCCGCCAGGATCCGACTGGACTCACTCGCCGCTTGGCTGATGCCGTAGAGGCTGTTTTAGGCGCTCTGTATCTGAGCTGGCCCACCGATGGTATCTCGCGCCTCCGTCAGTGGTTAGATCCCCATTTTCAGCAACGAACCCGCGATATCCTCCAGGATCCTGCCCGCCATAACGCCAAAGCCGCTCTGCAGGAACTGACCCAGCGCATTTGGGGTCGTCTACCTGAGTATCGATTAGTCAAATCTCAATCCCATCCCCCCTGGTTTGAGATGGAAGTCTGGGGACTTGGACAACGCTGGGGATCCGGTCAAGGTCGATCCAAAAAAGCCGCTGAAATGGCTGCGGCCCGTATTGCCTTCAAAGCACTCTCGAAATCCCCTCCTATCTTAGGTGCCTCCAAGTCAGATGTCTCCAAGTCAGATGTCTCCAAGTCAGATGTCTCCGAGTCAGATGTCTCCGAATTAGATGCCTCCAAGTCTGCGGCACCGGCGTCCGTCAAGGATCCAACCTAGCTTCAAGCTAATAAACCTTGGGGATCCGCAGGGTGAATACAACCCAGTTCTCTTCACTTTTAACGTGGATCTCTCCCTGCAAAGCCAAGACTAGCTGGCGAACCAAGGTCAACCCCAACCCCGTTCCCCCATGCTTCCACCGATCTGAGTTCGGGATCCGATAAAACCGTTCAAACACTTGGTCAATGTTAGCAATGTCAATGGATCCAGTGTTAGCCACAATCATCTCCAGCGTATCCTCATCCATCTGCAGGGTTAAATCGATGGATCCGTTTGGAGCTGTATATTTGTTTGCATTACTCAGCAGTTCAGTCAGGATACGAGATAGACAAGTCGGGTCACTGTAGATGATGGGCAAACTCAGTTCAGTGATGAGTGTAAAGAGCTGTTGCTTCTCCTGAAAAGCGGGGTAGAAGGGAGCTGTCACCTCGGATAACCACTCATGCAAATAAATAGGAACTCGTTTGGCTTCAAAGTGATGCACAGTCAATCGTTGAATATCCAGGAGATCACCGATGAGTTCAATTTGGCGCTCACATTCACGTAAGGCTAAATGGTAGTACTCCTGCTGCTTCTCGGGTGAGGACGTTACTGCCATTAATCGCAAGGCCATCCGAATATTCGACAACGGATTACGCAGCTCATGAGACACTGTGCTGACAAAGTCATCCTTGGCGCGATTTGCCTCCTGCAAAGAGGTCACCTTGGCTTGCACCGTCTGATACAGCCGGATGTGATGGATCCATCGCAGAGAGAGTTGAACCAGCTGGCCGCCACGTTGGAGATCAGGATCCGTGAACCCTTGGTCTGCGGGACGCGTAAGCCACACTAGCCCCAAGAGTTCCCGGTGGTAAACCAGGGGGTAAACGAGGAAACAGTACCGATCTGCTTCTGCTCTAACGTTGGGGCTGTATTCGCACCCCTGTATGACTTGATTTGCTTGTAGTTGAGCCAGCCAATCAACCGGACAGGTCTCATCGGGAAGGCTCCATCCTCCATCACAGCTATGGAGCTGAGCCACTAATAGTAGAACCAGTTGATCGTAAATTTCTGTTTCCTTCAACGCCACGTTCCGGCCATGGGCTGAATGACTCTGACACACTTCTAGTCGATTTCGAGATCCGGGGAGGACTGGAAGAGCAACAGAAGGAAGCCCCTCTGGTAATGGATCCGCTGAGGGGTCGGATGACGTGGAGCTAGCTGGGACATCAAGTGAGCTCGATTTAGCAGACTCTAGTGCATAGTCCTCGACAGATGAATCTGAGACCTGGGCAACGTGCGGAGCGCCGTTGGGATAGACCACCCACATCGCGCCGTCCGCCTGCCCCTCTCGTATGAGAGCAGAGGCAATAACCTGGACAGGCTGAGATGTCGTTCCCACCAGACGAATCACAGCGGTCACAACGGATTGGCCTGCATGCCAGGGCTCTAGTAGATGTTTCATCTGTTCGGGCGTGGCAGCCTCGATCATGTGGGCAATCCGCAGGCCTCGACAGATGTATCCCAACAGCTGGCAGAAACGAGGATTCGCGTACAGGATCCGTCCCCAGCGATCAATATGCACAAGACCGACCGCTGCCTGGTTAACAAGAGGACGAAATCCCGCATAGTGAAGCGGAGGCAGCACCTCACTGGCAGAGGCCGCAGAAGACGCTAACGGTTGGTCGGATTCAAAGGCTGTCATGGTTGAATGAATCTAGCTGCTTTAGAATCTGTCATGCAGTTAAAAAATATACAACTTAAATCCAAGCGGCTTACCCATTAACCTCTAATTAACTCACTACTGAATTAGCTGATTGATGGCCATGAATTGAGGTCCTCACTAACTTACCTTTGAGAGTCAGCCTTAGCAATCATTAACGCATTAAATGAGCACTCTAGCCGAATCGTTCGATAGATGTTGGAGTCACTCGAAGGGTAGATTCACCCAGCCAATTCCCTCCAAACCACTAGGCTAATGAGTCAGGACTCTACCAGCTCACAACCCTCTATCGAAAGTTGAGTAAGATGGTGCCACAACTGCGGTTCATCATGATTGTTTCCACGACTTACCTCATTGCTTCAACGACTCACCTCATTGTTTCCATAACTTACTTTGAGAGCCAACCAGATTAATCCGGCTGAACGACTAGGCTGCTGGCTAATCAATGAACCGATAGCAATTGGTCTACTAGCAATCGGTCTATTAACAACCCATTGCTAACAATCGATCGGCTAGCAATGGGTTGTTAACAATTAAACCGTTAAAGAGTCATCTGCCAATTTCTTGCGAATATGCTTACCTTAGCTTACCAAGACCACATCTGTCATTCATCAGAACTGTATTTTAACCCCTACTCAGTGTTACTATCGATACTCTTTGATTGAGAGGTGAGAGTTCATGTTGAAAGTTGTGTATGCTCAGCCCACGGCTCTGGTTTGGGTATCCTGAGGCTCCTCTGAGGAACGCTTGTCTCAAACTGGGTAAGGATTAAGTTTGATCCTGACAATTTCTCAGGGTTATTCCGTATCTATGGATATTGATCGGAACATTGCAAACTAACCAGAAATCAAGGGAGACTGAGGACATGTTAGACAAGGATCGAGTTATGAAGACAGGGCAGTGGGTTGCTTGGGTTGTGATTAGTGGATTGATGATGGCTGGGTTGAGTCAACCGGCTTGGGGCGAGGAAGGAGAGCTGGCCACAGCGACCTTTGCCGGGGGCTGTTTCTGGTGCATGGAAAAGCCCTTTGATTATGTCGATGGGGTTAAGTCCACGATATCGGGCTATATGGGTGGAACCACTCCTAATCCCACATATGAACAAGTGACATCTGGCCAAAGCGGCCATATCGAAGTTGTACAGATTATGTATGATCCCTCAGAGGTAGGTTACTCTGAGTTGCTACAGGTGTTCTGGCAGAATGTGGATCCGTTGGATGATGGGGGCCAGTTTTGTGATCGAGGTCCATCCTATCAATCCCAGATCTTCGTGCACGATGAGGAACAGCGAGAGTTAGCAGAAGCGTCCAAGCAGGGAATTGAAGATATCAACTTATTTGACCAGCCCATTGTGACAGAGATTGTGGATGCCACTGACTTTTACGCGGCTGAGGACTATCATCAGGACTACTACCTGCGTAATTCTAACCGTTACAAGTTCTATCGCTACGCTTGTGGTCGAGATCGTCGTCTGAATGCTCTGTGGGGCGATGTCAATCCTGAGCAGCTGGTCCAACGGTAATGTACCTGCCGGATTCAGGTCATTCCCTGGCTGGATCTGTCAGTGTCTCTGACCTGTGTCCGAGCGGTTGAATTCTACAAGGATGAGGGAACAGCAGACTGTTGGGGAATCCTAACGATTTGAGGTGTCCCCTCGCAGGAAAAGATGTTATGGTACATCAAGCATCGGGATGTAGCGCAGCTTGGTAGCGCATCTGCTTTGGGAGCAGAGGGCCGCACGTTCGAATCGTGTCATCCCGACTCTGATATTTAATCTCTAAAGGGATATTTAATCTCTAAAGGTCGTCTGTGAGGCGGCTTTTCTAGTATCTGTAAGAGTTTAAGTGGAAAGTCGAGTAGTTGCATCTGCTGGTTACCCTATGAGAAATTGATAGGCTGACTGTGAGAGTAGCTAAGGGAACAGTCAAAGTTAAGGTTAGTAATTAACGACTGCAGTTGGTGTTTTCCCATGGGAAAGCGGCACTGTATACCTCTCATTAGAGCATGTCGGTGGATCGTTGAAGTAGTGTTGCGGGCCGAGGGTAGTGTGGCTTCGAGGTGGTGCCACAGTAGTGGGTAGTGGAGCGCACCTATGGCTGGCTGCACTGGTGTCGGCGGTTGAATGTGGACTACGAGAAGTTGCCCGAATCGTCAGAAAGTTTCATTTGCCTTAGGATGATTCAGTTGATCTTCAAAGACTAACTAAATAAACTTTCTCTTCTCCATATTTTTAAACATCCTCTAAGAGCAGAATCCACCTCACTATAATCAATGTCCCTTTCAACTCCCTAAGCTTTCAGCTCGGTAGCTTTACGGCTAGCATTAGTATCAGTTAGCCCATTGGTCATTGCTGAGGTTGGTGGTATAGACTGAAGACATAGCTCTTGGGGGCTTGAGTTCCAACTTTGAGCCTAAACTCTAAGAGCTTTTTTCTGACTAAGACCTCATTCTTTTAATTTTCAAATATCCTCTTAGGGATTGAAACTGAAAGATCGAACCTATACATTCGAATCCGGTATAGTTTCAGCTGATTCCTTTCCCTCTTAGGGATTGAAACAGAACGAACCTCTACAAGTTAGGACACCAATCGGTGGAACAGTTGAGCCAGGTAAAAACTACTCATGCAAGAGGCTGCTCTCAACCTTAGGATCCTGGGTATCCACTCTACGAGCAACACACGTGTACGAGCTACCCCTGTAATTTAGGCATTCTCAGATGAGTTGACGAGCCGCTGTCCAATGTATCGCCTATAATTGTGACCAGTTTTTTGTCTCAGCTTCAGATGGGGTGTTGGTGTGACTTCGGTACGACAGCGATCAAAAGCAAAGCCAACTAAGAAGCAGCGTCCTGCCTCCTCAGTGCGGGAAGATTTACCGACCTTGGGGCGAGCAGTTCTCTCCCACATCGGTAATTTCGTGATGGGATCCGTGTTGTTAGGCACGACAGCTTCTGCCGCGTATCTTGTCGGCTTAGCTGTCAGTTTTCGAGACCTACCCGATGTCTATCAACTCCGCAACTATGTTCCTGTTGCCACAACGCATATTTACGACGTCAATGGTGAACCTATTGCGAGCTTGCATGGTGAAGCCAACCGCGAAGTGATTGCCCTTGATGAAGTGTCTTCTAACCTCAAGAAAGCTCTTTTAGCGATTGAAGACAGTCACTTTTACACTCACAAGGGCATTAACCCGGTTCGCGTTGGCCGTGCTGTCATGGGCAGCTTCGAAGGAGGGCTAGGTTCGGCTGGGGGCGGTTCTACCCTCACTATGCAGCTAGTTAAAAATCTGTTTCTCCGGCCTGAGCGCACGATTAGTCGTAAGGTTGCCGAAGCTGTTCTTGCCGTTCGCATTGAGCAAGTTTTTGAGAAAGATGACATTTTTGAGATGTATCTCAACCAGATCTATTGGGGTCACAATCTTTACGGTATTCAGACTGCCTCTTTGAGTTATTTCAATAAGTCTGCCTCTGAGCTCTCGTTAGCGGAATCAGCTCTACTCGCTGGGATCCTGCCAGCCCCTGAAAGTTATAGTCCCTTTCGCAATATCGAGGCTGCTAAAAGTCGCCAAAGACTGGTTCTCTTTCGCATGGCAGAACTCAACTGGATCACTCCGGAGGAGGCGGAAGCAGCGACCAACCAAGAACTCACGTTTGGGAAGGTCACCTCTTTTAATACTGTGGCCCCACCAATCACAGATGCAATTGAGCGGGAACTCAAGCAGCTCTATGGCGAGGAAGCGCTGACTCGTGGCGGCTTGCGTGTCCAAACCACCATTGACATGGATCTCCAACGTACGGCTCAACGCATTGTAGATGAAGGATCCGCTTATCTCGTCTCGATTGGACGTAATGCCACGCAAATGTCCTTAGCAGCTGTGGATCCTCGTACTGGCTTTATTCAAGCGCTAGTTGGGGGGGTCTACGCTGAACGTGGCCAATTTCACCGAGCTGTGCAGGCCTATCGGCAAACCGGATCTACTTTTAAACCCTTCGTTTACTACACGGCACTTGCCAGTGGTCGTTATGCTCCTTTTTCGACTCTGCAAGATACTCCGGTGACCTATCCCGATTCACCTATACCCTATCGACCTCAAAACTACGACAACTCTTTTTATGGACCTGTTTCTTTGACTCAAGCTCTGCAGGTTTCTCGTAATGTCCCCACTGTCAAACTCGCCTATTCCATTGGTATGCCATCGGTTATCGATACGGCCCGAAAGGTTGGCATCGCCTCCCATATGGATCCTTACCTATCGACCTCGCTGGGCTCGGCCAGCATCTCTCCGCTGGAAATGGCAACCGCTTATGCCGCCTTTGCTAACGGAGGCCATCGCGTTGAGCCGATCCTGTTTTTGCAAATCCTAGACCGCAATGGTCAAGTTCTTTATGAAGCGGATCCTAAACCTGTTCGGGTTCTAGATCCTTGGGCAACAGCTGCCCTTACTCGGATCCTCCAGGGTGTAATTCAGGCGGGAACTGGCACGGCTGCACGACTACCGGATGGACGTCCTGTGGCGGGTAAGACGGGGACTACCTCTGACTTCCGGGATGCCTGGTTCGTGGGATACGTTCCTCAGTTATCTACCTCTATCTGGATCGGGAATGATGACAACTCGCCGATGGCTTACGGGACAGCAGGAGGAGCCTTTGTCGCCCCTACATGGCAGCGATTTATGACTGAAGCTCTCAAAGATATTCCGGCCGAAGCCTTTACTCCACCAGAGCAATATGCGCCGCCTCGCCCTCGATGATAACCCAGACACCGTCTTGCCTATCGCATGGCTGGTAATGGGTAGAAGACGGTCCCGATCGCCCGATCATAGACCTAGCCCCGGAAGGGTGAGCCCTGACTCTATAGATAGAGATATTCGCTTAAGACAAGTGTCATCGGGATTGCCAAGACCCATAGTGATTAAGGATCGCCTCGATTGGGGCAAAGCTCATCGTCGTTGAATAATGGATCCTAATCCCTTCTAGCTGGCTATCGTGATAGCTAAACACAGGTGTCGAATTCCAAAGTGTTTCAGCCTGAACGTTAGGAAGTGACTGCAGATGAGCAGCCAACTCGTAATAGACCGCTAGAGGCATCCCTTCATAGCAAACAACAGTGGACTGCAAAGTTGGACCAGATTGACAACCGTTCATACTTGAGCAATTGAGAAGGAGCTGTTAAGAATTACAGGACATTGTTCCATCGATCACTACAGTAAGACAATCACCCAACTCAGATATCCCAGCTGGATAGACAACCTGAATAGGCACTGGAAAAGTAACTGAATGAAGCACCTTAATCGAAAACGGCTTGACACTCTGAGTCCCTTGCCTAAGCCAGTCTACGGCGTGCAACTTCGACAACATAGCTCAGTAACCTTACCAGTTGAATGCTAGGGATAAAGCTCGTACCGCAAAGAAAGCACAGACGAATTCTAAACAACCCTAGTTAGAGGAGGAACTAGATTCAGGCTAATCTAGCTGAGCTAAGCAGAACCCACCTCGTTAAAAGCGTGAACAGGACAGCAATTGACCTCTTCCAGACACACTTTGCCCCACTTTAAAGCCCACCGAACCAGTGCAACACGATTGCTCGTGCGAGTTTTGCTCAAAATATTGCTGATGTGGTTATCAACGGTTCGCTTGCTAATTTCCAGCGTTTCGGCAATATCTTGGTTGGTTAACCCAGCGGCAATTAGTTCAATCACCTGCAACTCTCGATCCGATAAGAGCTCCGTGGAATGATAGTTACTTCCCATTCCCAGATCTCCAAGCGCAATTTTACCTATGATCGAAATTGTACGGGATCCCAGCCCTAATGAGTAGAAGCAATCTCTTAACCCTGTAGAGTCAGAAGCCAACCTGAGCCCTAATGTCTTATTTCATTAAGTAACTTTATCAATTGTCATCTGCAAGCCCACAAGGCTGGAATGCCCTCAGCACCTTGTAGCAGCCATAACTGAACTCAGATAGCAGAGTAATCCTAGTTAGCCTGATGCTAAGACTTGCAACGAATTGCGGCAGCGCTCGTAGGCATCAGTTGCGGTCGGCCCCATTATGGTTGGTGTTGCTGGCTTCGGATCCCTCTATCAGCTGATGCAATTGCTCAAACAGGTCAGGGGGGTGTTCGGGAGTGAGCAAGGCAGGATCCTCACCCTCTGGGCAGGCAGCGAAAAAGAGCAATGGGTCTAGAGGTGTGAAGATACCGTACTGCCGGTCTTCATGGAAGAAAGTCGCCAGCAGCTGATAGTCCTCGACCTCATCATCTTTCGCAATCTCTAGCACCTCATCATCGACGGGGTCAGGTAATTCCCCTTGAACCAACAACAGATCGAAAGCGGATGGTTTCATCTGTAAATTTTGTTCAGCCAGGACAGCTCGGGCCGTGGGGAGAACCGCTTCTAACGCCTCGGAGGTTGGTTCATCCAAGACTCCCTCGAAATCCTCCTCTAACAGTCCCTTACGAAAATCATCTGCATCGACCGCCAACTCCTCGCTCCAGACTAGGATCTCCACGTGCGGATCCATTGGAGTTAGCAAGGCATAATGGGACTCATTCAAGACGATGCGTCTGAGGACCTCACACAGTAATGTTCGATCTTGGTCGTCACGAAGCTCCAAAGTGTCTGTCATGAAGGGCGGGCCTAGGTGGTGGATAGTCTCTAGAAGTTTACCGTTCTGTGGCCCCTCTGGACGATCCGGGGTTATCCGAGGCTACCGTCGTCCTCCAACTAGTAACCTGCATTCCTACCCCAGGATCTAATCTTTGATTTGATATTGAGCGCCATCGCCATATCATCATGCACAATGTCTGACTCAGGCAAAGTTGCCTTTACAGATTGGTGATGCATCTCGGCATTAGTGCTGGTCAAGTTTGGATCCAATCCAATTCAACACAAGACATCCTCACTTGAAGCGGCCACAGCATCTGGGACTAACACATAGCTAAAAGACCTTACGAATTATGAGACATCTGCTCAACCAAGGGGCAATCAGGAGCAAAGAAAAAGTCATTAATGGCGAGGCAAAACTCATCAGCACACTCTGAAAAGAACGTATTGCAGAGAATGCGTTCTAGATCTTCTGTTCCACTACACTCTTCAACTACACACTCGTCATGGTTAAAGCAATCCCGGGTAATATGGTTTGTTTCCAACAGTAGGCTTGTGAGAAAGCCATCTCCCTCAATGCCGCAGCGCCCAGATCCGTTGGTAAAGTCAGCGCTGACCTCAACCCGCTTGTACCGAGTCTGGCCATCTATGGTGTAGACCGCAATAGCAGGCTTACCTAACCGTGGACACAAGTCAATAACCGGTGGCCTATCCTGAAGGGGGCCTGCACCTAAACTGACACAGGTTTTACCTACAGCCAGCGTTGTGGTTCCCAGAATACGCAAGGTTGAGAGTAAAGCCTCACCAGCCATCGTATTGAATAGAAGGCTAAAGTCAGGGTTTGCTTGGGAAGTTGAAAGGGAGCGCAATGTGCCACGGGCTGCCAAGATTTCAGCTAAAGATGTCGATGTTTCCGTCTTGCTATCGAGGTTTAAGACCGAAACATCATCTACAGTTTGACTAACATAGTCGATAGTGGCACTCATTAATTTATAAGTTTCAAGAAAGTCTACCTCTACTTGAAACACTCCTACACCCACGGTGTGAGCTCGGAACTCCACGCCCCAATTCCAGTCACCTCCAGCGACGGATCCGTCATCAGGTGACGAAATATAGGGCCGGCCTATCTTACTTTCGAGTTGAGTCAGAGAACGACGCTGGACGGCTGTCATCGCAATAGATTTACTAGATGCCTGAGCCTCTAGCTGGCTAAGTGTCGTGTCAAGATTCACTCCCGAAAGAGTCGAGTGGGATTGACATCCTCCCACCAGGGTAATGACAAACAAGCTAGCTATGAGCCACCTGAGAATTCTGCCAACACTCATAGGTATAACCTCTCCACAATTAGAAGCAACACGGACACTTAGCTAGGGCTATACTAAGACAGGATCCTTGAGTCCAGTCAAATAATGGGTAATGATGTCATTGGAGTTCTGATGGGTGCGAGGGAACTGATACAGATCTACGTAAGCTAGCCCGATTGGACTCAATGGTGGAATTGAGATGTGATGCATCGACATTGTAAAGAGCTGAAAGTCTCTTAGAGCCAGGTTGATTCCCGCTCAACACTATCGGGATAACGGTCAAGAATTAGACTCTAACTGTGAAAAAAGATGGTCGAGTTTGCGGCGCAGATTAGCTCGTTCAATCTCATTAAGGGGTTCTCCTGACTCCAGCAAGAGCTGGATTTGATCAATAAGATGGTTCACTTGAGCCGCTTCCTCAGCAGTCTCAAGATAGGTCATCTCCTCAATGAGGCCACTCAAGCCGCTTGGAGCTTCGGTCAAATGAGCTAAAGGCTCAAAGAGTTCCACCTGAACAAGGTCAGGAATGGGAATAGGTTCTTCTGTCTTCGAGGCTTCACTGGTGGAAGCAACGGCGGGGTGCTGACAAGCGATTAAAACATCTTGGAGAGCAATAAACATGCGTCGCCATTGCCCGGCTTGTGGAGACCCCACCTGACTATGCTCCCATGCCAGGTTGGAAAAGGCATTAAAGAAAGGATAGAGACCATAATTATCTGTCAATTGAGTCAGATATTTCCGGAGTTCACTACGTTCGCTCATACCCAAGCCTCCTAGCTTCCATCGTTAATAATGGCTGGACAATCAAGCAGACCATGATTTCTAACGGTAAGACCTGACGACGTGACCAAAACTGTTGCCGATGACATAACCAACATCTTTGCTAGTGCAAGTAGTATTCTGTCCCACATCAGGCAAGGCCTAATACCTAGAATAGTCGATCAGTTTGCCATCGTGGTTAACCCAGCGCTGTGATCAGGATCCACCCCAGAATTCAGGAGCCAGGATCTCGAGACACCGTTATGCTGAGGGCAGTACTTTAAATATGACTGTGATTACTGACTCTCTTCCTTCGCTTATAACTCCCCCAGCGGTTACCCTTGACCAAGTCGAGAAGCGGTTTGACCAGCGCCCTGTCGTGCAGGATTTATCTCTTCATATTGCTCAAGGCGAAATGTTTGGTCTGCTAGGCCCTAATGGAGCAGGCAAATCAACCACCATTCGAATGTTGACTACTCTGACCCGACCTAGCCAAGGATCCGTCATAGTTGGCGGATTTAATGTGGTGAAGCAGGCTCGGCAGGTGCGGGAACTCATTGGGGTGGTACTGCAGCAGGTGACATTAGATAACGACCTGACCGTGTGGGAGAACCTCGAATTTCACGGGCGGATGCACCATATTCCTAACCCGGGGCGGCAGCAGCGGATTGATCAATGGTTGGACTATGTGCGTTTAGCCGACCGACGATATAGTGCTGTCAAAACCTTGTCAGGCGGAATGAAGCGGCGACTACAGGTCGCGCGGGCTCTACTGCATGAGCCTAGGATCCTGTTTTTAGATGAGCCCACAGTGGGATTAGACCCGCAAGCTCGTCGATTACTATGGGAAATCTTGCGAGATTTAAACCAGAAGGGATTAACGCTACTCATTACAACCCACTATATGGAAGAAGCAGAGGAGCTGTGACATCGAATTGGCTTCATGGATGGCGGCAAGCTAATTGAGCTAGGGAGCCTCGAAGAGCTCCTGCAAAAATATGGGAAAGCCGTTGTGATCACTCTGAACCCTACCCAGGATCCGATGGCGGCTAAGTCAACTGAATCTCACTTTTTCCCATCTTTGGCGGAAGCCCAGGCCCATCTCGACCAACTACCAGAACGGACTGGGGCCATGATGCGAGCCTCCAATTTAGAAGATGTTTTTGTCAAGCTGGCAGGTCGTCGCTTGGATTGAAGGATCCTGACTATCTTGAAAACGGGATGCCGCGTCGAAGGGCCGGAGCAACCTGCATCCAGTTGACCCTAAGGATCCAGTCTCAATGCAGGCCCATTTCACTTCTGACTTGTTTATGTAATCACAGTAGGTTCAGTACGACCCGTCCGCCTTTGAACTTGGGCAATCTCGTCCGCCAATTGGATATAGTCTTTCAAGGCGACCTGAGGATCCATGCCATGCTTTGACGGATCCTCTTCAAAACTCTCTAGATAGACCCGCAATGTGGCCCCTTGAGTGCCGGTGCCTGAGAGGCGGAAGATGATGCGGGATCCATTGGTGAATCCGATGCGGATCCCTTGCTTCTGGCTGAGGCTACTGTCGATGGGATCCGTATAGCTGAAGTCGTCTGCGTATTCAACGGTATAGGATCCGAATGTCTTGCCGGTTATCGTTTTAACGCTTTCGCGCAGGTTTTCCATTAATTCCTGAGCCGGGGCGGATTCAACTGCTTCATAATCGTGACGAGAGTAGTAGTTGCGACCATAGGTTTTCCAGTGATCCTGCAGGATCTGTTCAACCGATTCCCGCCGCTCAGCTAGGATATTTAACCAGAAAAGGACTGCCCACAATCCATCTTTTTCCCGGACGTGGTTGGATCCGGTGCCAAAACTTTCTTCACCACAGAGAGTCACGTGGCCAGCGTCCAAGAGATTACCAAAGAATTTCCAGCCGGTAGGGGTTTCGTAGCTATTGATACCCAGTTTAGCGGCGACTCGATCAGCTGCTTGGCTTGTGGGCATGGATCGGGCTACCCCTGCGATCCCATTTTTATAGCCTGGAATCAAATGAGCATTGGCCACCATCACTGCCAGACTATCGCTGGGTGTAACAAAGAAGCGCTGACCTAGAATCATGTTCCGGTCGCCATCTCCGTCGGAAGCAGCGCCAAAGTCAGGTGCATGATCGCCGTATAGGATCTCCACCAAGTCATGGGCATAGACCAGGTTAGGATCCGGGTGCCCCCCACCAAAGTCTTCTAAGGGTTGACCATTCTGAACAGTACCCGCCGGTGCGCCGAGTTGATGTTCAACAATGGCCCGAGCATAAGGTCCGGTGACTGCATGTAAGGCATCGAACACCATGCGGAAGGATCCGGAGGCTAAGAACGCTCGAATTTTGTCGAAGTCAAATAACGATCCCATCAACTCCGCATAGTCCGCCACGCAATCAATGACAGAGACTTGCAAGGATCCGACTTGGCGGTCACCCAGCTGATCGAGGTTGATGTCGTCTGTCTCAAAAATGCGGTACTCGTTAATGGTGCCGGTGCGTTCGTAGATGGCGCTAGTCACTTTCTCTGGTGCGGGGCCGCCATTGCTAATGTTGTACTTGATGCCAAAGTCGCCGTCGGGTCCACCGGGGTTATGACTGGCTGAGAGGATAATGCCGCCGTAGGCTTGATTTTTGCGGATGATGCAGGAGGCGGCGGGGGTGGAAAGGATCCCTCCCTGTCCGACAAGGATCTGGCCAAACCCATTGGCGGCGGCCATTTTGATGATGACTTGGATCGCTGTGCGGTTGTGATAGCGGCCATCTCCACCTAGGACTAGGGTGGCACCATCGTGATCGGGCAGGGTATCAAAGATGGATTGGACGAAGTTTTCGAGGTAATGGGGGTGTTGGAAGACGGTCACTTGCTTGCGCAGGCCGGAGGTGCCGGGTTTCTGACCGCTGAAGGGAGTTGTCGATACAGTACGTATAGTCATAGAGGTTGCCCGATCGGGTTAACACGACTTCATTAATCTCTCATTCAATCACCCTTCTATCATAGGGATCCTTGGCCCAACCGAGTCCTCTCTGCCTTGGGATTCGTCAGGATCCTGAGGATACAGGTACGCTAGGGTAACGGCAGTCTTCTAGACGGGGGAGTCCGGAGTATGGTCGGTAACGGATCCGTTTTGCAGGATCGATATCAGTTGCAGCAGCAGCTGAGTCAGCATCCTACACGGCAAACCTGGCTCGCGCTGGATCAATCTGTGGAAAGGCCGGTTGTCATCAAGCTGCTGCCGTTTAACGGGACCATTGAATGGCGAGATGTTGAACTATTTGAACGAGAGGCTCAGGCCTTAGAACGGTTGTCACATCCTCGGATCCCAGGGTACTTGGATCATTTTTCGTTAGATGGCTCCCCCCACTACTTGGTTACGGTTCAACACTACATTCCTGGTCAAACTCTGAAGCAGCATCTGGAGCGAGGCCACCGCTTTACAGAATCGGAATTAATCAAAATTGCCACCCAGGTTTTGGATGTTCTTCAATATCTGCACGGATTGCAACCCCCAACGCTACATCGTGACATTAAACCTAGCAATCTCATTCAAGGCGATGATCAGCAGGTGTATTTGGTGGATTTCGGATCCGTTCAAATCCAAGCACCGCAGCAAGGACAATCCTTTACTATCGTTGGGACCTATGGCTATACCCCGATTGAACAGTATGGTGGCCACTCTGTGCCTGCATCTGATCTATACGCTTTGGGGGCAACATTGGTCCATCTCGCCAGTGGAGCCTCGCCAAGTGAATTGGTGGACAGGGATATGTGTCTCCAGTTTCGCGGTAAAGTTCAAGTCGGACAGACCTTCCAGGCGTGGTTAGAGCGAATGACCGCAGTCTCTTATTCACAGCGGTATGACTCTGCCGAGGCCGCTCTTAAAGCGCTGGCGCCACCCCCATTCCCATCGTTAACTGTGAGAGGATCCAGTGCCATGAGTAGTATTGCATTACCTGAATTTGCTGATAATCCAGAGCCTCGGGTGCCGGTGGTATTGCTGCTCGATACCTCTGCGTCCATGAGTGGGAACCGGATCCAGCAATTGAATCAGGCAGTGGCGGCTTTTCAGGCAGATGTGCTGCAGGATGATACAGCGGCCCTGCGAGTTGAAGTTGCAATTGTCACCTTTGGCCCGGTTCAGTTGGCGCAATCGTTCATCACCATTGATGAGTTTATGCCAATGCCATTCACGGCTCAAGGACGGACACCGTTAGGGGAAGCAGTCACCTATGGATTGGACGTGTTAGAGGAACGTAAAACGGTTTACCGAGAGCAGGGCGTGCAATACTACCGGCCCTGGGTTTTCCTGGTCTCAGATGGGGCACCGGATCCAGACTCTCCTTGGCGAGAGGCGGCACAGCGGATCCGAGCTCAGGAGCAGGAGGGTAAGATCCTGTTCTTCGCGGTGGGGGTGAAGGGGGCGTCGATGCAAGTGCTGCAGGAGATAGCTCCGGTGACACGTCCTCCGGTGGCCCTAGATGGACTCAAATTTCGAGAGATGTTTATGTGGTTATCGAGTTCGCTACAGCGGGTCTCTCGGAGTGTGGTGGGGGGACAGGTGGAACTGCCGCCAGTGACATGGGGCCGCGTGACGACATAAGTTAAGTGAGGATGTGATGGGTTGGAAGACGGTCATTGGTCAGTCGGCGGGAATGGCGCATCGGCAGTCAGGGATTGGCTGTCAGGACTTTGCCAGTGTGCTGCATCGAGGCCATTTGGTGGCGGGTGTGGTGGCAGACGGGGCGGGTAGTGCTAAGTACGGGGCAGAAGGCGCTCGGCAGACGGTCCAACGAGTGAAAGCGTGTATCGACCTGAAACAGTGGGATCTCGATCAACCCGACTGGCTCACGGAAGCGCAGGCTCGCCCATTTTTTAAATCGGTGTTGATAGAGGTGGCGGCTTCATTAACTCAGACGGCGCAGGAGTGGGGCTGCCCTGTGACTGATTTGTCTTCAACTTTGATCATATTCATCGGCACGCCTCAAGGTTTGATTGCGATGCAGGTGGGGGATGGCTTCTTGGTGGTAGGGAAAGAGTACGGATCCTTCGATCTAGTTTTTCAACCAAGTAAGGGAGAGCATTTAAACGAGACTGTTTTCGTGACCTCAGAGCAAGCAGTGGAGGCTATGCAAGTGCAGGTGTTGAACGGATCCGTTGTCTTTATCTGTGCGTCTACTGATGGGTTGGAACCTGTTGCAATTCAGTACCAAGACTGGAGACCGTTCTCTAAGTTTTTTCAACCATTCCAGGATTGTTTACACCAACTCTCTGAAGATGAGGCGGAAGCTTATATCCACACTTTTCTTGAATCTGAGCGTCTCCACGCCCGTACGTCAGATGATAAAGCTCTGATCATTTGCCAATATACCTAGAATAGCTACAGCACGCGGACTTGAAACGTGAGGGAGTTCCGTCGGCTTTTCCTACCGCTACCAGGGATCCCTCTGCATCTCCCGAGAATCCCTCTGCACCACATAGGATCCTTTCTGCAGCTCGGAGTGATCAATGGGTAGCACTGGAGATCCTTTCTGCAGCTCGGAGCGATCAATGGGTAGCACTGGGTATCCGTTGCACCACTGTGAGGGAGCTTTTGTAGTCTTAGAATTAAAGCCTGATGGCATACTCTAAATCATGTTCTTTGATTCGATCGCTTTGGAGTGTGCTGCAGCCATCTACTTCATTCAACAAAACAATTAAGTGAGGGTGAACAAAAACTCAATCAATGCTCAATCCATCCAGGACCTGAGGCTGTGAGCGAGGCCTTAAGGCTGCAGATTTGACCAGGCGTTCTCGTTGGTTTTGAATCTCGAAATGTTTTTGCCATAGCTCCAGAATATTTAGGGTTTGACCACCATGTTTCGTTAGGCGCTCCCGAACTTTACAGAGGACTGGAGTATTGACACAGACACCTGAGACAATCACTTGACCCTTACTCAGCGCTGGGAGCTCACTCAGAAGATCGCGACCGGCAGCTTCGACACCGTGGCGGAGATTTTCCTGGTCAATTGGGTTAATAATTCGCATCAGAAACTGACTCATGCATTGGGAGAGAATGTCAGAATCTAGCTTGCCAGGACGCTGAGTAATCAGTCCTACACCGACCCCAAATTTACGTCCCTCACTTAAGATCGTCCGCAAGACTTGCTTACAGCGAGAGGGATCATTCGCAGGTGCAAAACGATGGGCCTCTTCTAACAGAATAAAGACAGGATACGGTAAATAATTTTCATCTTGTTCCTCAATATTGCCTTTATGGGTATTCATCCGTGCATGATTAGCTTGTCTCAGGACTGCAGCAGCAATGACTTGTTGCTCTTCTTGCGAGATCTCACTCATTTGTAGGATGGTCACCTGACCGGGTTCAAAGAGATCCTTAGGGGCTAGGTGTTCATGATTACTAAAATAAGGAGACCGTTCAATCTGTTCTAGCTTCCACTCTAGGGCGGCAGCAGAGGATCCTTGTTTACCGTCTTCTTGAGAATCAGCATCGTTGACTGAGTCAATCAGATCCTGAATGGTCCAGCGTTGAGAGTTAAATTGAGTGGTATTGCGGAAGGCTTTTTCGAGGAAGTTCTTCTGACGTTCTGTCATTTCAGGAAGAAGCGTTAAAATATCATGAACCTTGAGAGACGATACTCGGATTTTGATTTGCTCAGGGGTGATAACTTGAACTCGGGGTCGGTATCCATCATCGCCAATGAAACTTGGATGCATTTGCATTTCGGCCAGGGTGTCATACTCTCCATGAGGGTCAAAGATTAGGACAGCCGCTCGATTTTTAGGGAGCAACAACTCTTCAATTAAGACCCCCGCTGTGTAAGATTTACCGGATCCTGTGCCCGCCAGGATCGCTAGATGGGTACTCACCATCTCCTTCACGTCGAGGACGATAGGCACGGATCCCTCTTGACGAAGGAGCAGACTACCCAGGTTCGCTCCCCCGACGGCATTGACATCCCGCTTGTTAAGGACAGATTGCAGCATTTGATCAGAGGCGAGGTAGACCTTAGCTCCCGGATCCGGGGCCTGGCGGGGGTTAATGAAGCAGCTCATGGCGGCGTTGAAGTATCCCACCACTTCTACTGTGACTGAGTAAATTTCAGGGTTGGGGTGAGTGAAGCCGATGAGGGCCACGATAGCACTGGGATCGATATCAGTATCAGCAAAAATTCGGTCGGGTAGGTGATCGAGCAGTTCTAACGCTGAAATCTTGCCAATGATCTTAGTCTTTTGCCTGGTGACGGTGTAGTAGACAAACTCACCAACCTTCACGGCTTGGGTATCTGAAGTGATGAAGATGTATTGGTTCGACGTATCACCAGGCCCTTTAACGGTACCAATCACTTGGTCAAGACTATCGAGGGATCCATGACCGTTGAGGCTGACATGGCCATTTTGAGAAGGGGTTAATCCCGTTGAAGTCGTGGTCATCGCATCGTCCCCATAGTCATTTTCCAAGCTAACTCTTTGCTTAAGATCTCTAACGCGCGACGCTGACTCCCCTCAAACATGGGGCTGATTTCATTTAAGACTTGATAGATTAAATGATCAGCAAACTGGCCAGCGCTACTTCGTAGCAATCCATAATAAGCAAATTGAGGATTTCCCCAGGTATCTTGATGAAATAGGTACATCTCCTCTGGACTCATTTTATAGGCATAGGTGTTAACTGGCACTACCAGGCGAGGAATTCCTTGATAGCCATAAATATGATGGGGATCCTCAGGGGTAATGATGCGCTCCGGCGGCTCCAGCATACCGATCAGCACCACTGACACCAGCGTTTTGATCTCGCTTTGTAGGTCTGGAGAATAAATCGGACTGGGTTCACTCGACAGTCGCGGACCAGAGTTCAGGAAGGCTGGATTAAAGAGTTGCGTGTTATAAACGACCCCAACCCCCCAGTGGCGCTCCCGGGTTTCCAGCTTCACAAATGTGCCAAATCCGTAGGCTTCTGGAGTCGGTGGATCCTTGACAGTCAGCCGATCATCAACCTCAATTACGTAGTCACAGTGGTTGTTGGATTTAACGACTTTGCCCACTTTCATCGGATCCGTCTCCGTTGTAATTTGCTGACGGTTTTGCGCGATAGACGCAGGGGCAATTGCTCCCGTTGTGACCAGTCTTGAAGTAATTTAACAAAAGCACCTCGATCTTCCATCCGTAGCAAAGCCGTCTGATCGGCTGTTTCAATTGCGTAGGGATAACCCTTACCAATAATGACTTCACAGCGCACAATGTCCACGACCCAGTCCAGTAACCCTGCTTCAAAGATCCACAGCGGAAATTCAAGACGAACTGGATAGTTGTCATTGGTTTTTAGATACACAAATCCAATCCGCTCCCGCATCTCTTGATAGTTGGTCAGGATCCCGTGCTGGCCCTGCTGAGTTCCACTGCGAGTGCAGATAAACAACGGCGTCCGATCTCCCCAGTTTAGATACGAATCTAGTAGTTGAGCATCATTAATCTGAGGTGCTGAGGGAAGATTGAAGACGTGTTGCAACATGTGGGTGAGATCACGCGTATAGGTGGTGTCAATATAGGCAATTAAAGGAATTGTATGGGCCTCACTAGCCCGCAATAGATTAAGGAGAGCCTCAACATACCCGTCTTGAATGGACGGATCAAAGGGCTCAGCAAAGGTAGCAACTAACGCGCCATCAAAGAAGGCCAGACACTCTGATTGCCCCGCGCGGGATTGAATGTAGTTGACTAACTGCTCAATTTCCATCTGGGTCCGTCGCAGGTTGATTAGATGAGTTTTGGGCTCACCGCTATGACTAGCTCCCAACTCTTTGGGGGTCAGCACATCCACGCGAATATCTTTGGTGAAGATCCCTTCGGGACAATGGTGGTTTTCGTACCACCCCACTTGAATCAGAGCAATGGGGAGAGAGATATCTTTATCCAGGTAAAGCTGGGATCCGTCCACTGCAAACGTGGGGATGGTCTGAATCGTCTGGTTAACCCACTCCAAACTCTCTTCATGATTAGCCCATCGGTAGGGAAACTCAACCGCCCAATTGTGATAATGATCCCATTCCACTGTCGCTAAGGATCC
Organism: uncultured bacterium; assembly: GCA_964443615.1. Taxonomy (GTDB): domain Bacteria; phylum Cyanobacteriota; class Cyanobacteriia; order Thermostichales; family Thermostichaceae; genus CAYSWV01. The sequence goes on from CAYUEE010000038.1 coordinate 35,565, forward strand.
GGGAAATGTCTGCTT
>CAYUEE010000039.1:0-35475 GCA_964443615.1 uncultured bacterium
AGGTTGCCTGAGTCGAGAGTAAAGCGTAACAAGGATAACAAGTACGACATGGATCACAGCTCAAGCGGCCAAGTCAGTAGTATTGCACACATACTAGGATTGCTAGAATATTCGAGCTAGTAATATGACTTTTTTACTAGATTAAGCAAAGCTTATACCCACCTATTGCTTCCTATTGTTGTTCAGGCATGAAGCTATCCAGACCTATTCTTGCTCAGGGGCGACTCGCTCAACTGGGGCTATCATTCATGTGATAACTTTAGCTTATTATAGAGATATAAGGATTCTGTAAAGTTTCCCGAGAGAGTCATTTTTTAAGCTAACTTCAAGTTTACGGATTTATTCCCCTGTAGCTTCACCCTGGAGACGGATCCACGCGGTCAAGGTGAACAGGGTGTGAATAGTTATCGTTCTCTAATGGTGATATCCCTGATCCAGGTTTGACAAGAGTGGCTTCTGCAACTAGATGATCTTGGACTGGGAGCCCCTGAATCACATGCTCTTGCAGAATGCGCTCCACGACAGTAGGCGTAACTGAGTGGTACCAAAATCCGCCTGGATAAACTAAGAGAATAGGGCCAGGAATGGCATGATCACAGCCCCGAAGACAATTAGCCTTAGTGCGATGTACCCGATTAGGATGAGTCTCTAAACCCAGTTCTTTGAGTCGTTGCTTGAGGTATGTCCATGATTCCAATCCCTCATCTCTAACGCAGCACTTCGGCTTAGTTTGGTCAGCGCATAGAAGCAAATGCCAGTTGTACGCAGGAAATGTACTCTCGGATAACTGCTCAGATTTGAGTTGCCTGAGTTCAGGCTGATTCGTGATTGAGGAGGGTATCTCAGATGGTTGACGTGGAGATGGATGACCTGTCTCTGGGGTATCTGCCATGTTGAGACCTTCATTTTCCTGGAATGAACATTTCTAATAGAACAACTAGACGAATAGGAACCTAAGGCACTAGAGACCCAAGGTAGTAAGTGAGTCTGTCTCGTGTAGTTACCTAACCTAAGCACATCGTCTTGGCCTGGATCCCGACTCTATAATAGTGAGGCTGTACTCAGTATTAACTATGAACAACCCATCGTTGCGACAATACGCTCGATCCGAGAGAGCACCTGTAATTCCCTCTAAAGATAGTGTGTCTATCCTAGACTGGTTACGACAGCAGGGACGATTAATTGAGGAGGCTCCGGATCCTAAAACAGTGGTGACAGAAGAAGATATCGACGACATTGATGATCTGATCGGTGACGATGACTACGAAGAGTTTGATGACTAGGGCAAGATCAGCATGCCATCGCCGAACGAGTAAAATCGGTAGTCATTCAAGATAGCATCCTGGTACAGCTCTAATACGCGTTGCCGCCCCACAAGAGCGCTGATCATCATCAGGAGGCTTGAGCGGGGCAGATGAAAGTTAGTGATCAACCCGTCAATCACTCGCCACCGGTAACCTGGATAAATAAAGAGGTCACTCTTTCCCTGCCAGGGCACCAAATGACCGGACTGTGCAGCACTTTCCAACGCTCGCGTCACAGTCGTTCCCACCGCTAGGATCCGACCCTGCTGGGCTTGGGTTTGGCGGATCCGTTTCACCGTTACGTCAGATACCTGGATCCACTCCTGGTGCAGGGTATGGCCAGTAACTGTTTCTGTCTCAACAGGGCGAAAGGTTCCTAATCCAATCGTCAAGGTTAGGGTAGCAGTCTGCACCCCCATAGCCTGCAACTGGTTGAGTAACTCCTGTGTGAAATGTAACCCTGCTGTAGGAGCTGCCACTGAGCCAGGTTGAGAGGCCCAGATTGTCTGATACTCCTCTGGATCAGTCTGTGTCTGGGTAATATAAGGGGGCAGTGGAGTTTCACCTACTTCCTGCAGCAGCGCAAAAAAATCTTGACCCTCTGGCCACTCAAAACGTAGGATCCGTCCTCCTGTGGCTGGATCCGTATCTTCTACCTCAGCAACTAACCCCTGAGCGAAATGCAAATGATCGCCCACCCGGATCCGTCGACCCGGTTTAACTAGAGTGAGCCATCGGTATGGATCCTGTTGTTCAAGCAGCAGAATTTCGATGTGAGCCCCGGTGGGCTTGGATCCGTAGAGGCGCGCAGGAATCACGCGTGTATCATTCAATACCAGCAAGTCACCTGGATTAAGCCAGTGCGGCAACTCTGTAAATCGACTGTGATGATGCTCCTGAGGCTCAACCACCATCATGCGAGCGTGGTCGCGGGGATGGGTTGGTGTCTGAGCAATCTGCTCCGGTGGTAGCTCATACATGTATGAGGCCGTGAGCATATCAGCAGGATCCGTAACGGGAATAATAGAGATTGGCATAGCAACAATTTATACGTAAAACTGCGGCCCATTAAACGGAACAGACCTCACTACTCTAGAATGATGTTATCTGAAATGATGCTATCTAGCAGTAGAGGTGGACGGCATTGAGACCTTATTCGTTCTCACTATTTCCTCAGATTCAGTATAATTAGCAGCGTGACTGTGTGACTAATTGGGTTGAGCCTGTCGGGCTGAGCTCCGGCTACCCGTTAGCAGGGATTTTTCGGTGATGATGTGTTATCTTTTGCGCGATCTACGTGGATCTGTGGCGTATTGAAATTTCAGTTAGGTGCTAGCCATGACCCGCTATTCCGTTGACAGTCAAGCTCACTCCGGGACTGATGGCCGGCCAACAGCCAAGACTTCTCCCTTAAAAGTATTGCAAGAGATGATGGTGCGGGGAATTACAGGGTGCCTCACCATTCATGACTCGGAGGATGAGTCGGTGGCGTGGAAAATTTACATGACAACAGAGCGACTGACCTATGCTACCAGTGCTGTTGGGAAGGCTCAACGGTTACCCTACTTACTTTCCCGCTACGGCCCCAAGCTTGCCCAAGCGGGGCTTGAGGTTAATCCGGATCCGCAAAAGTCTGAGTATGAAGACCTCTGTCGATGGTGCCGAGCGGGTCATTTCCCTTTAGATGAGTTGCGCAAATTACTCCTACGTGCCAGTCAGGAGGCAATTGCTCAGGCGGTCGCCATTAATCGAGCTACTATCCAGTTTAGTAAGGGCGAACAACCGGATCCTATTGTGTTATCGGTACCGATTCGGGAATCTATGGCTCCGATTACGGGACTTGTAAGGCAGTGGGAAAGCTTACGACCAAAGCTGCCCTCAGCTTTCGCTCGCTTGGAGCTGAACACTCAGCAATTGGATCACTTTTGTGAGCATTGGGAAACGTCTCAATCCAACACAACATCACCGATCTCTCAATTTCTCAAGACGAGTCAGATGTCAGCTTGTATGCGGATCCTGGGTCAAAAGTCAACCCTCTATGAATCCGCTTTGGCCCTGAATATGGACCCGTTAACCTTGGCGACCTGGCTTCATCCTCTAGCGCAATCAGGAACGGTCAAAGTCTTTCCCTATCAGGAAGCTGAGCAGCGCACCGTTGTTGCCTGTATTGACGACAGTAAAACCGTACAGCGACAGGTGAAGTTGACCTTGCAGGTGGCAGGGTATGACGTGTTGGGAATTACAGAACCCGCTCATGCTCTAACTGCGTTGGTACGAGCTCGTCCGGCCTTGATTTTGATGGATGTCAACATGCCTGAGATTGATGGCTATGAACTCAGTCGGATGTTGCGTCAGTCTAAGCAGTTGAAGGACATTCCCATTGTGATGTTGACGGGGCGAGATGGGCTCCTTGATCGGCTGCAGGCCAAGTTATTAGGGGTGACGGAGTATGTGACTAAACCGTTCGATCCATCTCGCTTACTCCAAACGGTACAGAAGCTGACACGAGAGGAGACTTAACGTTGCCCACTCTTGCGGATCCCGAGTCGTAATCAACCTTTTGGTTAGATATCTCATGAAAACTGTTTTAATCGTTGAAGATGTTGAAGCAGAACGCCGCCTGATGGCAGGCTTGCTCGGTCAAGCTGGGTTTGAGGTAGCTGTGGCTAATAGTGTAGAGGAAGCCTGGACATGGCTAGATGCTAATCCTCCTCCCAATTTAGTGCTGCTCGATATTGTGATGCCGGGCCAAAGTGGTCTAGAGCTCTGTCGCTGGATCCGGACCCATCCACAACTACAGGATATTCCTGTTGTATTTTGTTCCCATAAGGATCAGGAATTTGACCAGTTTTGGGCTCTACGGCAAGGCGGGACCGCCTATATTAAGAAGCCTTTCGCGCCCAAGCAGTTACTAGATGCTGCTCATCAATACGCCATTTGAGTTGGCCTGAGTTAATTCCTTCTGGGTCAACCCTCAGTGCCATTCACCTGCACAAACGCTATACGGATCCTTTCTATGATCTCAGATGCTTCGCCCCCAACAACCTCCTCTAATAATAGTGAGGAATACTTTGGTGTTCGTCTGACCGGTCAGGTGCGTCTAGCGATTCCCTTGGTGAGTGTTGAGTCAGTGCTGCGGATCAATCCTCGAGATATTTGTCCTATTCCCGGTGTTAGTCGATACTGGTTAGGCGTAATTAGTCAAAAGGGGACCCTGGTTTGGGTGTTTGATTTCAGTCAGCTGCTGGAAGTCTCTCAAGCGCCTCCAACGAGTTCATCGTTTATCGTAGCCATTCTAAAACTGATGGGTGTTGGAGCGGAGAAAGACAGCCGCCGCCGAATTCGCCGGATCGCTTGTGTGGCATCTGAACTAGAGGGGATTTACACCCTAGAACCGGGGAGTTTAACAGCAATGCCTCAGTCCTTAAAGCCAACGACGCGAGAGCTATTTCAAGGACTGGGCCAGCGGATCATGTCGGCAGAGGTCACTCAGCTCACCCAGTCTGATCGCGGTTTAGACAAGGATCTAACCCAGACATCGGCCAGTTCTAAAGCAGAACGTGTGGCTATTTTAAAGCCTGAGGCTCTGTTTCAGCTTGTGCAGACCGAATCTGTGTCCTACAAGCCGACATTAACTCCAGCATTGTCATCGACTTCTGATATCTCAACTTTGAATAGCTTTACACTCTAGATAACTATCTGTGTTGCTCGTTCTGTATTGCTCGCTCTGAGGATGGCTGACTATGACTAACCCTGCTGCCCAAGATCCAAACGCGCTGGTCGATGCCGGTGTGACACCTGAGTCTGTTGAAGGGGCGTCTGAGGCTAGTTTGGCTGAGTCTTGTAGCACAGCAACCAGTCCAGAGGCTAGTGCTGTAGATCCAAATTCGGATTTGATGTCCCAGATCTTGGCTGCCACAGGCTTAGAGCAGTCTGATCAACGGGAGCAGGCCATTCTAATTTATCGGCGGGTGATGGCAGCGGATCCTGAGGGGATGTACGGATCCATGGCCTCAAAAGCTCTAGATGCGATGGGAGCTTTTCAAGAGAAGCCTGAGCCAGAGGCAGTAGCATCCACGACTAGTCAGCCGATGGTGATCCCAGCGGACCTGCTACAGGCCTCAACTTGGCAGAGACAATCTGCGGCTTCTCCCCTATTGCGCTGGTTCCGTAATTTATCCATCGGGCGCAAGCAATTAATGTTCTTAGGCTTTATTGAGCTCACTGTTTTGGCGTTGTTAGGGGCGGGGGCACTGCTGATTAATCAGAGTTTGCGGAACCAGCTGGTGGCTCAATCTCGGTCAGAATTGTCTATGGCAGAAGGGTTATTTGAGAATAGTCTCGATCGTCTATCTGTGGTCACTCGTAACCGTGCTGAGGAGCCGGTATTCCGATTAACGGCTCGGTCTTTCAATACAGACGGAACTAATGTTGTGCGTTCTCCTCAGGTTCGCGAGCTCTTGGAAGCTCTGGCGGTTAATCAACAACTGGAATATGCCACATTAGTGGGTGCCAATCGCACAATTATTCAAGGGGCTAATGTGGATCGATTTGGGGATCCATTTGACCCGGATGGTCTAGTCTCAGCAGTTTTATCGTCACCGAGACAGATTCAAGCCATGACTATTATGACCAATGCTGAGTTGACTCAGGAATTGGGCGAGGTCCCAGAGGACTTAGAGAATCGTGATGTTCTGGTGCAATTGATTCTCACTCCCATTGTGGATCCGAGCTCGACTGAACCGTTGGCGGTGTTAGTGGCCGGTAACATTGTGAATACGGATCCGTCGTTGTGGGAGGAGTCACTACAACGTTTCGGCGTCCAGGTTGGTGAGTCTGCTCTGCGGAAGGATGGAGGCTACACGGGTCTCTACATGCATCAAGAGGGTGAGTTTTCCTTAGCGGTATCGGCCTTTCAAGCATCAGAAGGATTCCCTCGACTCAATGAAGACCTTGATCAAACTCAACCGGCGCTAAATTTGCTACAGCAAGCGGTGGAGGATCCAAGGTTACTGCCCCACAATGGACGGCTGTCAGTTGGAGGCCAGTCCTACACTGTTGCTGCGAAAGCTCTACCTAACCGGGCCGTCGAAAATGCACCGGGTGAATTTACCGGGGCCTCTGTGGGTGAGCCTGTAGCGTTACTGGTCCGAGGAACTCCGGAGACTAGTTTGCAATCTCTCTTTGACCAAACCTTAGTGCAGTTGTTGGGTGCGGGTATTCTGGTTGTCATTGTGCATTTGATTCTGGCAGCGTTGTTGGGCCAATCCATCACCCGACCTCTACAGAAGCTAGGATCCGTTGCTCGGTCTTTCGCCAAAGGAGAGCGGGAGACCCGCGCGGACATCGATTCTGCTGATGAGGTAGGGCAATTAGCTCTGACCTTTAATGCGATGGCTGACAACATTGTTGGGACGGAGGAAACACTAGCTCGGCAATCGGCACAACAGCAGCAAGAAGCTGAGCGGCAGCGCCAATTACGAGAATCCTTGCAACAAGGGGTGATTGACCTCCTTTTGGAAATTGAAGGGGCGCAACAGGGTAACCTCACGGTGCAAGCAAGCGTAACTGAGGGTGAAGTCGGATCCATTGCCGATGCGTTCAATGCTACTTTGCGGAGTCTGCGACAGTTAGCGACTCAGGTGAGAGTGGTTGTCAACCGGGTTAACCAGTTGGCTCACCAGAGCGAGTTGTCAGCTGACAAATTATCACCGAATGCATTAAAGCAAACTGCTGAGCTCAATCGAGCTTTGCTTGTGGTAGAGAATAGTACAACCGTTGTCCAGCGGGTCTCAGAGTCTGCTAGGGAAGCAGCAGATACTGCCGAGTACGGGACGCAACTGGCTCGGGTTGGAGATGACGCCATGACCAAGACGGTTGAGAGTATGGATAAGATCCGTGAGACCGCCGCGGACACCGCGAAACAGGTGAAACGATTGGCCGAGTCATCCCAAGAAATTTCGCAGATTGTGTCGATTATTGCGGGGATTGCCGATCGAACAAACTTGCTGGCCTTCAATGCTGCCCTAGAAGCGGCTCGGGCTGGAGAACATGGCCAGGGATTCCGCCAAATTGCGGATGAGGTTCGACGGTTGGCAATGCAGGTGAATGACTTTGCCCAAGAGATTGAACAGTTGATTGGTGGGATCCAACAGGAAACGGCAGATGTTATTCGTGGAATGGAAATTAATACGACAGAAGTAGTGAACGGAACTCAATTTGTGAATCAAACTCAGGTCACCCTGCAGGAGTTGGTATCAATCAACCGTGAAATTGATCAGTACCTGGATAGTATTTCAAATGATGCCCAGGCACAAACACAAATGGCCCAACAGGTGAATGATGTAATGGCAAGTGTAGCTGGCATCTCTGAAAACACCTCAACTGAGGCTCAAGGGATTGTGACGTCACTCCAGGAGCTGGTTCATGAAGTTGAAGCACTCCAGGTGTCTGTCTCTAAGTTCCAAGTCGGTGATACTGGCCAAGTCGGTGATCCTGGCTCCCAAGAGCGCCCTCCATCCCAGACCTCTCCAACGACCAATGGATCTACGTCTGATGTTGATGATTTGGTAGGATCCTTCCTCTCTCTCAGTTAGGTCCTGCCAGCAGCGTTCATCCTACTATGGCTATATTCTCAAAGAATATGACCAGTACCTCTGCTCGTTGATGGGAATCCTGCAGCCGCGGTTTAGAATAGAGAGACGTTGCGTTGTGTATCTAGCTTGACAGTTTCTTCGTCTTCCCCGAGCCGGCATCAAGAGGATCAGCGGTCGAATCAGAATGACTGGCGGTTGCTGCTTATTCTCTGGCCGTATGCTAAGCGTCGGCGTGGGTTGCTGATCATTTCCCTTATCTTTCTTTTCCCCTTGGCGTTTGCGGATGCCATCCAGCCCGTCATTTTGAAAAACGCCATTGATGGTCCCATTACTGACGCGTTACAGGAGCGCGGTGCCCTTGATAACCTAACGGGATACATCGTCCTATTACTGGTTACGATTCTAGTGCGATGGATCTTTCAAATCTTGGAGGGCTACACCAGTCAGCGTTTAGGGCAGGAAATGACTCGGGATATCCGGACTGACTTATTTGCCCATGTGGTCGCACTACCGTCTAGTTTCTTTGACCGAACACCTGTGGGTAAGTTGATTACCCGGATTACCAGTGATGTTGAGGCTCTTGGGGATGTCTTTTCCACCGGAGCGGTTGGGATTGTGAGCGATTTGTTCGCCATGATCGTGATTGGAGGAGTGATGCTTTCGCAGCGTTGGGACTTGGGGATCCTACTCATCATAATTGTGATTCCTATCGGTTTGCTAGTGGGGTGGCTGCAGCAACGTTTTCGGGATGCAAACTTCAAAGTTCGAGAAGAACTTTCCAAGTTAAATGCCTGGTTACAGGAAAATATTTTAGGCGTCAAAGTTGTACAAATGTTCCGCCGAGAGTCCTATAACAGCTTACGGTTTCGAGACATCAACACGGATTATATTCAATCGGTGGATAAAACCATCTTCTACGACTCTGTGCTCTCCGCTATTTTAGAGTGGGTGACTTGGCTGGCCATCGCGGCTCTCCTATGGGTAGGAGGTCAGCAGGTCATTGGGCCCCAGCTAACCCAGACGCAGACATGGATCGCTCAGGCTAGCGGAGTAAGCTTACCCAGTGTATCTGCTCCATTAACCTTTGGGGGACTCTACCAATTCATCTTATTTTCACAGCGATTCTTCAATCCTCTGCGCCAGCTGGCGGAGAAATTCACTGCGCTTCAATCTGGATTTACAGCAGTTGAACGAATTTCAGGTATCATGAATGTTCCCATTGAAATCAAGGATCCAGACCAACCTCAACCGATTCCGGCTCAGGCCAAGGGAGAAATCTGCTTTGATCACGTGTTCTTTGGGTATAGTCCTGAGGATCCAGTACTAAAGGATATTCATTTTACAGTTAAGCCAGGAGAGAAGGTGGCTCTAGTGGGACCTACTGGAGCTGGGAAGAGTTCAGTTATCCGCTTACTGTGTCGATTGTATGATGTTACCTCGGGGCAGATCCGTGTTGATGGCGTAGATATTCGAGAACTCACTCAGTCTAATTTGCATCACCATGTCGGGGTCATTTTACAAGATGGGTTTCTCTTTTCAGGGGATGTCCAGGATAACATTACTTTAGGGGAATCCGGTGAGTTAGAGGCTATCCGGCACTCTGCCCGACTCTTAAATCTTGATGACTTCATTATGGAGTTGTCAGAAGGCTATCAAACCCAGGTTCGGGAGCGAGGCAATAATCTTTCGGGAGGGCAAAAACAACTGATTGGCTTTGTCCGAGCATTATGGCGAGACCCTAAAATCTTGGTCTTAGATGAAGCTACAGCCAGTTTAGATGTGGGGACAGAGGCTCAGATTCAGGGTGCTTTGGAAACATTATTGAAAGATCGAACCGCAATTATCATTGCCCACCGCCTCTCAACGATTCGGACAGTAGACCGGATCCTAGTGCTTCAGCGGGGAGAGTTAAAAGAACAAGGGAGCCACGACGAGCTGATGAAACTAGGTGGCTTGTATGCCAGCCTCTATCAGCTACAAAGTATGAAGGCATAGATGGTGTAGATCAGATTCTTACTCAAGTAGTGTTGTCGAAACTGGATTGGAGGTTTCGGCTCTAATGCTGCGCAGAGCAAGATACTTGATATTGTCGTCACCTTGTGTCCGAAAAAAGTACTCTGCCTTGAGCTTGTCTGCGAACAGAATTGTATCTCCATCCTTGAGATCATGGGATGAACACTTGGAGCCATTAACCTTAATACCATTGGTACTCGGTTTGCCCAGCAGGTTACCGTCCTCAATACGATAGCCAAAGTCTTGACCCACAGGAACCCGCATCAGAATCGCGTGTTGGCGAGAAATAGCGTCTTCATCTAACACAATGCTGTTTTCAGGATCCCGCCCTAAAGAATAGGTTGCATCTCTGAGCGCGTAGGCTCGCTGCTCATCCTGGTGATGTACGATCAGAATATGGATCCGTGGATCATTAGCTTTTCTAAGACGCGATGTAACCATAAAAATGCCACTCGTATCGCTGCAACTCGAAGTATCTCAAGTAATATCAAAGTATCGACGGCTTGTTAAGTCATGGTGTGACGAAAGGAGGCGGTAGTTAGCTAGAATGATGGACTTCTCCCTTTCGAATTGATAGATTCTTGGATCCTGAATCAAAAAATTTAAATTAAACAACGTAGTGATGCCCCAACTAGCATCTATCCAACACTATCCAACAGTGGAGGTTGTAAGACCTGACTAGTTAGTCAAGAGTTGAAGGGAGTGACTCAGGTGGAAGGAATGTTGTCATGTGTAGAGGAAAGGATTCATCGACGAGCCATTCAATATAGGCTGAACTGATAAAGGGGCGATAGGTTTCATCCCCTCGAACATACACTTCCGAAAATACCAGCATCAGCGCGTTAATATCCATTCGAAATTCTTCACGAGCGATCTCTCTATCTTCTTCTGACTCATCAACTGAGTAAAAGGCTTGGTTAATGAGACTTGTAATCTCTTCATTATGAGAAGCCCTCTCAGCAACGATCAAGAACTTCTCAGGCGTTGTCAACCAGGCAAATGGTTCGGCTTGTTCTCTCAAAATGGGAGTTGCAAAGTCGGCAATACCTCCCACCATCACAACAGGGATCTGGATCTGGCTCATCCCAGTTTCACCGAAAAGGTTACTTACTGGATTAATGGCTGCAACAAAGGTAACCCGCTCATCTTTCAATTCTCCATTTTTCAGCAGTTGAAGAGCTTCGGGGTCATCTAGCAGTTCTTGAGCTCGGCAGGTAAGGAGTAAAGCGAGACCAACGTCAATGTTATTCGCACCCGATTCACAGAGCCGGTTAACCCGATTGAAGTCAATGGTGGCTCCAGCTAGGGATAAGACCGTGTACCCTCCAAATGAATGACCGACAAGGCCTACTTGTTCGACGTTAAGACGCCCTTCAAATTCAGATGGATTGAGACGTTCGAGCTCATCGATCACAAAGGAAACATCACGTGGCCGTTCAATAAATTCACTGAGCTCCAATAACTCATCTTCTAACCAATCTCGGACACCATCCTGCTGGTCCTTGTTGCTACCCAAATGCTCGGGCATTGCCACGACAAATCCATAGGAGGCCAAATGTTCTCCAAACTCTTGAAAGCCCGTCCGGGTTCCACCAAGGCCATGAGACATAACGAGAACTGGAATATCAGCCCCATTACCGGGAGGTAACGAATCAGGGCGGTAGAGATCAACGGGATAGCTGCGATTGCGAGTAGGATCCTCTACTATGAGCGTCTGTTGGATCACTTCAAAGTCGCCTTTGCTACTAAGATCGGGTAGATTTGACAGACTTCTATTCACTGCCGATGAGTCTTCTGCGGCGGCTAACTGTGAAATATCTTTCACGGAAGCTAAGAATGTATCAATTTGCTCGATAGTCCTGGACGCGTTGCGGTACCGTGCCAAAATAAGCCCTAAATCTAAGGTCATTTCCGGGCTAGGGAAAGCTTTAACAAAATTCAGCAGGGATAACCCTTCAGGTTGAGTCGAACCCACTACTAAGGCCCCTCGAATGGCTCTTGCTCCATTACGACCCGAGTCTGTTTGAATAAATTGGCCTGTCCGCAGTAGCATTGATGTCCCAATCGGAGTGTGGAGCAGCTGCGATAACTCACTAGGGCTGATGTCGCGTGAGGCAGTCAAGGCTTGCCGAATGTTAGATTGAACGTCTGGACTCACATTCCTTAAGTACCACCTCAGTGATAAATCGATGGTGCCATCAGTCGCAAAAGCCTCCAGAGAAGAGACAGGAATTGAGCGCCCCAAGTAGCCAAATTGGATAGCAATTCTTTCCGCAGCTTCCGCAGCCTGCCCTCCTGTCAACCCAAGCCCAGCAAAGGCAAGGGCGGTCACCATGACCTCAGCAAAACGTCTTATCATAGGTGCTCAACTCGCTAGTAATCATCTCACTCTACTTGTCTGAATATACAGCAAGCAGAGTTGGAACGTAAGAGACTTAAGCCGACTTCTCTCCAAACCCTTCTGTTGCTATCGCTACCAGGGATCCATCTACACCTGCTAAGAATCAAGCCGCACCCTACAGGATCCTTTCAACTGCCACTATGTTCTTGTGATGCCAAGAGGATAAATTCTTGCTATCAAGTTAATGAAAGGAGATAATCAGAGCTGATAATTGCTCAAGAAATTAGCCCCCTTCATTCCTACCTATTCTTTTTACGGCTCAATCATTCTTCATTGTGAGGCTCATTGACAGTTCTCTTTACGAGCAAGGGGATTCTTGGTTTGCTTCTTGGAAAGATTGATAGCCTCGCTCAGGGCTGTATAAGTGACAGGTTTCTATGATCTGTTTAATCAGCGTCCATGATAGCTCGCTACAGGTCATGTAGGATCCCCACTGCTCATGCAGGCTGGCATTGGCTCGACGCAGGTTATACCAAGGAATAGCCGTGGTTAAGTGATGTGGAACATGGACATTAATATCATGACAGATCCATTCAAACCATCTAGGATATTTGCAGTCAACAGTGCCCACCAATTGGGCTTTAGCTTCATGCCAGGTCTCCTGAGGTTCAAAGTGAAGTTGTGGTTGAGTATGGTGAGTTAAGGTAACTGTACTCAACCAGAAATGAAACACAAGCCAGGGCATAAACCATAGACTAAACCACCCCCACCATCCTGCTGTCGCAATTAGTAGCGGGAAGCCAGTTAACATCACTAGCATCACACTCACCACAGAATATCTCACTTGTTCTCGCTGCTGCCCTTCGAGGTTATCCCATCGAAAATGAAACAAGCCCCAGTGAAAAATGGATCCAACCCACCAAAATGGACCTCGCAAGGCTCGATAAACCCACTTTTCAAACTGATTGAATTGATTAAATCCCTCAACTCGATAAGGGTTCCATGTATTGTCTAAATCCAGGTGATTGGTGTATTTGTGATGTTGGTTGTGGTGGATCCGCCAAGCATGAAATGGGTAGATGCAGGGCATGAGCGCAATATGACCTACGAGATTATTCACCCACTTACGCTGGGCAAAGGATCGATGTCCACAATCATGTGCAATCACGAATAATCCGAAAAAGCAGGTCCCAGTGAACAACCATGACAACGGCAGGGTATACCAAGGCAAAACTGAGATCCCTAACCAACCTAGGCTTACTAGGATTCCATTAAGGACAACATGAGACCAAGCTTTGAAGCGATCCTTGACAAAAACCTCTGGTGGTAACGTTTTGATGATGTCCTTGAGTTGAACTGTCGGATCGAACATCGGTTGTGGGGCTGAGGCGGCAGACTCTATGTTTGAAGGCTCTGGAACGGATGAATGACGCGATGATGGACTAATTGCTATTTCCATTACAAGTCCTGTACAGGTCCAACGCGTATTGTAAGACTATCTCTCGACCACACTGACTCTGATCTTAAGTATTATTGATGCTATACGAAACTTAATCATCAATTGGCACAGACTGTGGGTTTGGCTGACCGTACCACTGATCTTAAGAGTAAATCCTTATCGGCACTGTCTGGGCAAGCCTCGATAATAGTGTCTATATTCTGAGCTATTTCAAGAAGTCATTGTTTAGACAGGCCTTAAACGCCACAGCCTACCTCAGTTTGAATAGAGCAACTGTGTGGTAATTTATTCATGGATAACACTGCGCCAAAGGATCACCTACATCCATTCGTTCAAAGTAGGGTGCTGATGAGACCCTGGTTCTGTCTTGTATAGCTGTGGAGATGCCGTGTAACGATTCTTGAACCATACCACGATAGGGTCCTGCACCTTTGTATATCCCAGGGATCCAAAGCAGGTATCATCACCTTGTTAGGCCGTTGTTGGATCGCCAGTATATGACGTCAGAATTGTCTCCCCTCACTGTTGCCCTCACTGAAGCAGAACAGGCTGACTTGCCGGTGGCTGGGGATGAACTTATGGCAGCTCTGGTCCAGTCTCCGTTGGTGGAAGCTGCCCAGGATCCTGACAGTGCCGATCTCAAAATCGTGGCACAATCTAACGCTGTTTTCCGGTTTTACCAAGCTGGCCAAACCGTTGCGATCTCAGCATTTCGGATCCCCGTAAAGCGCGCGCAAGCCCTACCCAAAAAGCTCCAGCGGATTGTCGAGCATATTGCAGCCTACACCAACCTTGAGGCCTTACGACCCCAAACAGACGCCTTACGCAATGCTATCAAGGTCGAATTTCTAGAACTACTAGAGCCAGCCAAACGTAACTCCACAGCTGAAGTTGCTCGCCTACCCATCACAGATACAGGAGATACCAAGATTCAGGGGGGCAAGATGTTGGCCATCGCTCTAACCAATCAGACGCAAAGTGCTTTCAATTGTTATGTAACGGTCTCGGATCCTCGGCAGCTGTCTAGTACTCTCGTCTTTCCCTATCAACCCAGCTTGCCTGCTAAGCTCCGTCCTGGAGAGGCGGTACTGATTGGGGGTGGTCCACAATACTTCTTGGAAATGGAACTTCCGGAAGAGGCCACCCTAAGTACTGATATTTTCCGGGTTTGGGTCAGTGGTACTACGATTCAGCCAGGGATCCTGGTACTCCCTACGCTAGGACAGCCGCTAACTGTCACTACGGATCCCTATGGTTCAGGCTCGCGGCTAGACCGAGATTTACGACAAGCTTTGTCTGGCCAGATAGGAACTACACCCATCCCTGAGTTCACATTGGATCCGTGGTGGTGCCAGAAGCAAGTTGTCCAAATTGTGGCAGCAAGTTAAGGCTCTGCCATCTGCACATCACCTCGTTGTAAAGCGGCTGTGAGTTGATCTAAGGCAGCTAAGTCCTGAGCGGAGCAGCCCATGTAAAGTAAGCTATTTAATTTCATCTGCTGCTCAGACGATAAACATTGTGATCTTAGAACCTGGTTAATCAAGCACTCAATTGAAGTCATGGCACATCACCTACGATTAAACTCAACACCCCTGGCATCTCAGCCAGATCCTGGCTACTGGATCCCGATCAACTCACCTTCACAACCTATAGCCTAGGGAACTGTAGTCGGTACTACTAGATGAAATCAAACGTAGCCCAAAACACGTTCTAAGGCTAGATAGATCCAGTGATCTGTTGGTATTTCTTAAAACTAAGGCTGAGACTAGTTCATAATTTTAACGAGGTTTGATGATAGTGACTCAGTAAATTGGCTGAAATAGGGATGTTATTTCGGTGAAAGGTAACCTTAATTAAGAGGGAAAGGTAAAAGCTCAGCGGTTAACCTTTGGCAGACATCACACCTGTAGTGCTCTAGCTACTACATTGGCACTATCTGCAGAGTTGTACTCTTTTCAGGGGTTCTACCACTATCTAGTGAGTGTGAGTAACTGCCATCAGCCTGGACCGTTGAGCTATTGACGTGTTTTAATGTTCACTAGTTTTAACGTTCACTAAGGTGCTGATAACGCTCGACTAAGTTCAAAAACTCAGCCTGATACCCTTCAGGATCCTGACGGCGAGGACCTGCCATCAGATTCTGAATCAGTTGGGGGGATGAGGCCCCTTGATACTCAGAATTGCGTAACATCATCCCAAATGAGGCTACAGCTGCGGATAGGCGGAAATCGGGGGAAGTCTGTTCTAACGAAATCCCTCGATCGACAACTGGCGTTTCCATTAGTTTGGAAGCATCACCTGTCGGTTCTTTGTACCTTAACTTCAATAGCATCAGCTCGTCACTGAAGGCAGCCTCAGAGGCAGTAGATGGATCCTGATAGCGTAAGGGATCCACGGATCCGTCGCTCTCAATGCCAACTGGGATCACTTCATAAAGAGCTGTCACTGAATGGCCTGCGCCCAATTCACCAGCATCCTTAGTATCATCATTGAAGTCTTGGGCTGCTAGGATCCGGTTCTCGTAGCCGATTAAGCGGTAGGATTGAACTTTAGTGGGATTGAATTCAACCTGAAGCTTAACATCTTTAGCAATCGTGAACAGTGTAGCTCCTAATTCATTCACTAGTACCTTTTTAGCTTCGGCTTCACTGTCAATGTAGGCATAGTTACCATTGCCATGATTGGTTATCTGCTCCATCTGAGCTTCTTGTAGGTTACCTGTCCCAAATCCCAGTACAGTCAGAAAGATGTCCTGCTCCCGCTTACTTTCAATCAGGTCGACCAAATCCGATTCACTAGACATACCCACGTTGAAGTCTCCATCAGTTGCTAAGATCACGCGGTTATTGCCCTCAGGCAAGAAGGTTTCGGCGGCTAGAGCATACGCGAGTTGGATCCCTTGGCCCCCAGCTGTGGATCCTCCCGCCTCAAGACGGTCAATAGCAGCTAAAATCACACCTTTACTCTGACCTGATGTAGGGGGTAGCACGACGCCTGCGGATCCTGCATAGACAACGAGGCTGACGCGATCCTCGTCATCTAGCTCGTTCACCATCAAGCGGATGGCTGATTTCAATAGGGGTAACTTATTGTAGTCAGTCATGGATCCCGACACATCAATCAGGAAGACAAGATTATTGGGAGGTAAATCTTCCCTGTCAATTTTTTGGCCTTGGAGACCAATGTGAACCAAGCGATGGTCGGGATTCCAAGGGGCCTCTGACATTTCGCCCACTAAGACGAAGGGGCATTCACACTCAGGATCCGGTTGGGGATAGTCATAGGTAAAGTAATTGATCATTTCTTCAATTCGAACTGCGTCGGGAGGCGGCAGTGTGCCATTGATTAAAAAGCGGCGAACATTGCTATAGGAGGCACTATCAACATCAATAGAGAATGTGGAAAGAGGCTGCTCCTGAACGGAGACAAAAGAATTTTCAACGATGACATTGTAGTTTTCCCCGGAGTCAAAGTCAGCCCGAGCGGATTCGTCCCGAAAGGATCCTAAATCTTCTCGGGATTCTACCGGAATGGAGGGTGTGCTAGGTAGAGCCGGCAACGCCGGTAGAGAGGACGAACCGACAACCTGTCGCGCGGATCCTGATCCTGCCTCTGAGCTAAGTCCGACGGGGGCTGGAACCGCAGCGATGGCGTCTACAGAGGGTTGAGCTAATCGACTCGACTGAACCTGAGCCCTTTCGGCTACAACATTAGAGGGAATAGCGGCTGTATCCCCTACAATATCGACTTCTAATGATGGGGTTGATGAAACAGCAGCAGTGTCTTCATCATCGGAGCACCCCATCAGATAAAGAGGGGCTAGTACTACAGTCACGGTCAGAACCCGACACCATACGGGCTTTTGAAAGAACGGTCTCAGCATCATTTGAACTCCAATTTCACAGGATCCAACTGCGCTTACCCTACCATTCCCCTCTGAAGCCAATGGAACCGTCACAAAAATGGTAACGTCAGATCCATTAGTATGATCATCAAGCTGGTATGATCTAAACAGGATCCTCAGCTGAAGCCAGTTATCGAAATCTAGGCCTCGAAAACACGGCATTTGAAAACACGGCATTTAAGGATCCGGTGGGCTATGATTCCAATCTCTTCAGGCTCCCAGTCTACCCATTCTCCTGATACCCTCAGGATGTTTCATCCATTGCTCTAATTTGATCCTATGCCCAAGGTTGCCGTCATTTTTGGAACCCGACCCGAAGCCATTAAGCTAGCTCCAGTCATCCTTGGTCTGCAGCAGTCCCCTAACTTTGACTGTGAGGTTGTTCTCACGGGTCAACATCGTGAAATGGTCGATCAAGTCATGACCCTCTTCGGAATTCAAGCTCACACGGATCTTGACATCATGCAAGCCACCCAGAGTTTATCCGATATTCTCGTTCGGACTCTGCAGGGATTGGATCCTTACTTACAGACGTCTCAACCGGATCTGGTGCTTGTGCAAGGTGATACAGCTTCGGCATTTGTAGCGGCACTGGCAGCTTTTTACCAACGGATCCCTGTGGGCCATGTGGAAGCTGGATTAAGAACTGATGACTTGCTCAATCCGTACCCTGAAGAAGCCAATCGCCGCCTCATCTCTCAAATTGCAACCCTTCACTTTGCCCCAACCCCTCGCACCTTAAACAATTTGAAACGAAGCGATGTCGTCGGTGAAATGTTTTTAACGGGTAACACTGTTATTGATGCTCTGCACCAAGTGGCCTCTCAGAATCTCCCCTGTATTATCCCTGGTTTAGAGTGGGATCGCTACCGTGTTATCCTCGCTACCGTCCATCGTCGTGAAAATTGGGGGGATCCGTTGCAATCCATTGCCCAAGCCTTTCTCCAGATCCTTAGCCAGTGCCCTGATGTCGCTTTGCTCTTGCCACTGCATAAAAATCCAATTGTTAGGGATCCGTTAAAAACCCTCCTAGGCTCGCATCCCCGTGTGTTTCTTACAGAGCCCCTAGATTATGCCATGCTGGTTGGTGCCATGAAGCGTTCTACCCTAATCCTAAGTGACTCCGGCGGTATTCAAGAAGAAGCACCTGGGTTAGGTAAACCTGTGCTGATTCTGCGGCTAACTACAGAACGCCAAGAAGCAATTGAAGCTGGGACCGCGAAATTAGTAGGAACCTCAACTGAGGCTATCGTGACGACTGCTGTTCAACTTCTACAGGATCCTGACTGCTACTACCAAATGGCCCAAGCTCAAAATCCCTTCGGGGATGGCCAAGCAACCCAACGGATCCTGACAGCTCTACAAGCCTATTTCGATCTCTAAACCACTTGGACAAAACTCTTTTTTTACTCTTGCTGTGGTGTCAAGTTAATCGTGTGGTTAGCATAATTTTCATTAAAGTTTTGATACTCATTCACATTTGCAAAAAAGACTTGGTTTTTAAAACTGGGATCGAAAGACTCCCGAGTCAACGGCTGATCTAATATCAATCCTTCTCCTCCAAGCGTTGTCAACGCCTTACCCTCAACGGTAATCCATAGCTTGGCGTCTTCGTTGCGGCTGGTTGCGGTGTAGAGGACTTGAGTGATGCGACCTAACATACTGGTGGATCCCCCTCCCGACGTAAATTCAGGCGAGAAATCGAGAAAAATATCGTTGCCTTCCACCTTCACATTCAGCACTTCCGTATCTGCAGGGATCGCCGAAATCAAACGGGAATCGCGGGATCCGTGAATCAAATCTGACAGTCCCATCGCAATAGCTTGCTCAACCCCTAAAGCCCGAACTGAGAGCTCTTGCTGGACATAATAGACATCATTGTCAGGACTAGTTAACCAGTAGAGCGACATGGTTTGTTGAGGCCCCACCGTCACCCACCATGCAACCCCTGTTGCCGCTAACCCAGCCAGAAATCCCGCCAGCACTAGATGGACCTGGAGACTCGGGCGACGCTGAAGTGTGTTTGATGAACCACTACCGATTGGGTATGTCATAGCAACCTCAACACTACATCACGGGTTAATCTGGTTTCTAGCGTAGCTCAGAGTCTAGCCATTTCCCAGGTTGTCAGCTCTAGTCTTAGCTCGGGTTGCGAGGTTTATTTGGGTTGGTCAGGGCCTCAAATGACTCCACACGGACAAACCCGATCACCTCAAGCGTGTCATCGTCGACCTCAAAATTTAGAACTCGAATCACAAAGCCTTGTTCATCCAGCTCACTCAAATCAAAAACGTCGTTGAGTCCCCCTAAGAAAGCATTGGCAATTTCACGCGGTACGGGCACGGATCCTAGTAAAAACTCAGGGGATTCCAAGCGTAAGGTCTGACCGGCTTCCACCTCTAAACGAGCTCTAAAGTCAATATCCAGTGCATCTAATTCATCGCCCGCTTCGGTTTTTTCCACGAGCTGAGCGGAGAGTTGAACCCGGTTATCTGGCAGAAAGTCAGCCGCGGGATTTCTCAGGTCGAACACATTGCTATCACTCCCAGGTCGGGATGAGAAGGGGAGTTCAGCTTCAATGTCTTGAAATTGCTCTAGAACTTCAGCCGCTTGCAGTGCCGTATTGAGATCGGCTTCTCGAATCACAACCCGGATAGCCGCCTGCAGAGGCTGGTCAAACTCCAGAGGCCCCCCTCGCAAGGCACTAGGATTCAGAAAAATCGGATCCGTTTCCAATTCCAGTACATCGATTCGGGGAAAAGGGACGCGGGCTAGTCCACGTCCGGCCACCAGAATCCGGTCCGCTCGCCCCTGAATAAGCTGATAGTTGGGCAGACTCTGAACTCGCACTTCTAGTACGTCAGCTTGGTCCAACTGGTCCCGCAAAATTTGTTCCGCTGTTTGATCCACAAGTAACCCTACACCGTTACCAGCACCAGACAGAAGAGCCAGTAGTATGGCAATAACGTCCATAAGTAAACCCCAATTTGAGGATGATTCTAGGCGATTCTGTGTGGGATTGGGCGATTGTCGTAGGTCTTATGTCTGCATTGTGCCTGAATCTGATAGGCCCATAAGGATCTCTACTCTCTTCCCACATGCTTGATGATAGGAATACCTGAGAATGCGTGAGAGGCGACACAGGACTAAGACCAACGGTGTGATACTTTGTAAGACTGATACACCAATTCACCACGTCATCATCGCTTGAGGACACAGCATGGTTCAGGACAACGTTTCAACAAAGCCCATGCAGATGGAGTTGAGCTCCGATCCCATCGTCACCCGCGAGCAAGCTCGGACCCTCTATTACGACATGACTTTGGGGCGTCTATTTGAAGACAAGTGCGCCGAGATGTACTACCGAGGCAAAATGTTCGGCTTTGTCCACCTCTACAATGGCCAGGAAGCGGTCTCCACCGGTGTGATTAAGTCCCTTACAACAACTGATTATGTCTGCAGTACCTACCGCGACCACGTCCACGCCCTCAGCGCTGGTGTTCCCCCCCGAGCCGTGATGGCCGAGCTTTTTGGCAAGGCAACTGGCTGCAGCAAAGGCCGAGGTGGCTCCATGCACCTCTTCTCATCTGAGCATAACTTCCTTGGTGGGTTCGCGTTTGTGGCCGAAGGAATTCCGGTTGCGACAGGTGCTGCATTTGCCGCCAAATATCGGCATACAGAGCAAGTGACAGCCTGTTTCTTTGGGGATGGAGCGTGTAATAACGGTCAGTTTTTCGAGTGCCTCAACATGGCATCCCTATGGAATCTGCCCATTCTCTACGTAGTTGAAAATAACTTTTGGGCAATCGGTATGGCTCACGAACGAGCAACCTCTAAAGTGGATATCTATGAAAAGGCTGCGGCCTTCGGGATGCCGGGGTACCGTGTAGACGGGATGAATGTGCTAGACATCTGGCAAGTGGCCCAGAAAGCGGTCGAACGGGCTCGAGCCGGGGAAGGTCCCACATTGATGGAGTGCATTACGTATCGCTTCCGAGGGCACTCCCTAGCGGATCCGGATGAATTGCGTAGTGCAGAAGATAAAGAATTCTGGCGGCAGCGGGATCCCCTCAAGTACCTAGAGCGCCATGCCTTGGAACATAACCTCATGAACGAGTCTGACTTCAAAGAAATCAACACAGAAATTCAGGCCATGATTGAAGATGCTGTTCAATTCGCTTTAGATAGTCCAGAGCCAACAGTTGATGAACTCTATCGATTTGTATTTGCTGAGGATCTTTAATTGGGTAGGCAAACAGGAATTGGGCTTAAACATTAGGCTAAAGCCTTAAATTTAGACCCAGACTGCTGAAGTTAGAGTCCAAGGCCAAAACATTTTGGAGCACACCTGTCTGAGCTGCATTTGTGGCTACTCCAGATAGATTGGTTCCCTCGTCCTTCTGGTTATCACTTTGTGAGTCAGTTGGAGAAGGTTACTGTTAAACTCATTGCAGTGATTTTCTACTGTGCCGACCCCATGACCGTCTCTAATTCACAGGATCCTTGGCTAGGCCAAGTCCTTGGTGGGCGTTATCGTCTTGAGAGTCTTCTGGGCATCAGCACCACTGGTCGAGTCTATAGAGCGACCAATCTTACCTCCTCCACTGAGGTTGGTACTGAGGCTGGTGCCTTATCTAACTCTTCAGATTCTGCCACCACTGAGCCAGACAGTGTGGTTGCGAAGATTATGGTGTCTTCCCTGGTGGGAGATCCTGAGCTGCGAGAGCGATTTCGGCGAGAGGTTGAGATCTGCTCTGTCGTGCGGGATCCTCACATTTTAAGGATCCTAGACTATGGTGTAGTGCCTTTAGACCCGGACCATTTAGATCCCGAAAACAGTGCCAGAGAAGGGCTTCCTTATCTCATTCGGGAGTATGTTAGGGGAGTCCAGTTAACAGTATTGCTTGAAGAAAATTCGCCGTTTGCAGTGGCCGATGTATGCAATTTGTCTCAACATATCATGGCCGGTTTACGTGCTGTCCATGCAGGCATCATGCAACAGGGTAGGTTGCTACAAGTCGTGCACCGTAATTTGAGTCCGAGTAATATTTTTGTCAGGATGCATGAGGGAGATTGGGAGTCTGCTCGACTGACTGGGTTTGAATTTGCCGGTTACGTGGGAGAAATCGTTCCGGAAAGCGGATTAGTTTGGGGAAATGTTCCTTATGCCTCACCCGAGCAATTGCGAGGAGGGGAGGCGATTGATGCACGCTCTGACATTTATAGTTTAGGGTGTATTCTCTATCAGATGCTTGCGGGCCACAATTGCTTTAAGCTTCCTGATGATGCCACCACTATTGACTGGGTGAATGCCCACTTAGCTCAACCTCCGATAGCGTTCAATCCCAACCTCAGAATCCCAGAAGCCATTGCTGCAGTGGTTTATACGTGCCTGAACAAGGATCCGAACCATCGCTATACCAGTGTGGTTGAGCTGAGTGAAGCGCTAGAGCAAGCTCAGGCTGGGGCTCAATCCTCTCCCATGTCCAACCCTACACTTCAGCGTTATCAGTCTATTCCGATGGGGAGCATTTTGATTCTGGGGCTGTCACTAGTTGCTGTTGTAGTGGGCGGGTATTGGTTAGCGACTCGGCAGCCAGACCCCTCTGAGGATCCACAGTCAAGTTCGATCTCACAGTACGATGAAGCAGCTAATACTTAGGTGGACTCGTGAGGTGGGCTCGTAATGAAAATCGGCGTCATTTTAGGATCCAATAGCGATATCCCTGGCCATCTAGCCTTTGAACCGCTGAGCATCTCCACTCGATATGGCATTATGCCGTTGTGGCAGACCCCAGCGACTCAGCCCGTCCAGCTCGGCATCCTATTGCGCCATGGACCCGGCCATGCCCTGCTACCTCATTTAGTGAACCATCGAGGATCCTTAATGGCATTGAATCAGTGGGGAGCTGATCTAGTTGTGAGCTTCACGGTTGTGGGAGTTTTGACGTCAGAGACTCCATTGGCTAAACCCATTTTGTTTGACGATGTCTTTTTCCCGAGTAACCAGCTCCCTGATGGCAATGCTTGCACCCTGTTTGATCAACCCAGTCAACCTGGGCGGGGCCACTTTTTAGTCAATCAACCGCTTTCAAGTGCAGTCCGGCAAGAACTGAAACAAGTCCTCCCCGAAGCTCTCTCAACGGGAACCTACGGCCATGTCTTTGGCCCCCGCTTCTCAACCCGTAGTGAACTCAACTATCTACAGTCATTAGGAATAACAGCGATCAGCCAAACCTCGGGTCCTGAATTTGTCTTGGCGGGTGAGCTAAAAATGCCTTATGCTCTGGTGGGATTTGGGGTGGACTATGCTCTACCTGATCCGAGTCAACGTAGTGAAGTAGCAGACCTCAATGACAATCTCAGGCAATGGCGGATCCGGTTACCCCAAGTTTTAGAGGTGCTGCTTAATTATTCCTGGCCAACTGATATCCCCTTTGACCAAGGCTATCTATATCAAATTGAAGCTGACTTACCGTCTAGCTAAACCTTGACAGCTAGGCCTAGTTAGTTACTCTGCTCTATTCTGAGCTAGTCAGACCATCATTTATATGGAGTGGAAGCGTGGGTTATCGACGGATCCTCCGCTCCCCTGCTTCACTAACCGTTTGTAAGTCGCTAGTCATCTGTGCTTATCCGTTAATTACATTTAGCCATGAAGGATAATGGGATCCTCTTGAGGATCAAGCACTCTGCCAATCCGACAGCTATGGTCATAGCCCAGGATCCGAAGGGCGGCTAGACAGCGTTCTGTGTTCTCAGAGGGCAGCGATACCAGTAAGCCACCTGAGGTTTGGGGATCAAACAGGATCGGCCAATGGGGATGATGAGCGAAGTGGTCCCGGTTCTGGATTGCAGCAGCCACTTGATGATTTTGAGCATGAAGAGAGCTTAGGATCCTTTGGTGTAACGTTTCACGAGCACCTTCAAATATCGGAATGGTTTCAATGTCCAGTTCGACAGACACCTGTGATGATTGGATCATTTCCAAAAGATGACCAACCAGACCAAATCCTGAAATATCAGTACACGCCGTAACCTGGTGTTGATGGAAACAGGCGATCGAAGGGGCATTCGATATCATCATGGAGGTAATAGCCTCGGCAATCCACCGCCCTTTCGCTTTCAACTGGCGATCAGCCGCAAACAAGGTCCCTGTCCCCAGTGCCTTGGTCAAAATCAGATCATGCCCCGGCTGCAATCCCCCTTTGGTCCACACTTGATCAGGATCCACCACTCCATTGCAGGCGAACCCCAGGGATAACGAGGATCCTTCGGTGGTGTGACCTCCCACTAAAGTGGTCTTCGTCGGACTGAACGCTTTGACTGAGCCAAGGAGTACATGGTAGAGCGTCTCTTCTAATTTTGCAGGGAGGGCAGAGGGTAAGACGACAATGGCTAGAGCCGTTTGCGGCTGGGCTCCCATTGCCAGGATGTCATTCAAGCAATGATGTGCTGTAATTTGGCCAACTAGGAATGGATCCGTGACAATCCCTTCAAAAAAGTCCACAGTGTGAACCATCCACTTATCGGCGGCCACCTTCACGACAGCGGCATCATCCGGAGAGTGCAAACCGATGACCACATCAGGATCCGGCTGCGACACTAACTCTGGGAGATCTTGACGGATCCGGTTCAATACTTTACTCAATACACGGCTGCCCACTTTGGACCCGCATCCCGCGCAGATCATTGGTGTTTCGGTTGAATCGGCTAGCCTGGAACGGTGACTCATCTTGGGGAATTCGGAGAATAGGGCCATGAAATTGCCATCAATCCAGTGTTTCCACCGTCGAGCCCAGACGGATTCAAAGCCGAAGGGACCACGAGATGCGATGGCTGTCCCGGTACCGGTGTCGATAATATTGAGCGATTGCGTTTGCGGAAAAAAGGGCTTCGGGGTTTGATCCCGCAGGATCCGTCGAAGATTTTCAAACAGAGGAGGGCCTTGTCGAACCGCAAATACCCCAGCTTTGGGGCGAGGATGATTCACCATAGTGGCTACATCACCGGCCGCAAAAACGGTGGGATGCGATTGAGATTGCAGGGTGTCTGCAACCGCGATAAAGCCATCTGGGTCCAGGGCTAGCCCGGATCCTTGTAGCCATTTAGGGGCAGAGGCATTAGTAACCCAAAAGACGCGATCACAGGAGAGGGTCAACCCCGAGTCACTGATGAGTTGGCAGTGATGTCTGGCACCCTCTGGGCTGGCTTTCACTTCCACCACTGATTCATTCAAGTGTAGTTGGATCCTTCGCTTTTGCATCAATTGGCGCAGGTGTTGTCGAGTCCAGCGATTCCGTCCGTTGGCCACATCCGCCCCCCGATGGACCAGGTGAAAGGTCAGTTGCTCTGGGGGACGGCCTAACTCCTCTAGTAACCGTAGGATCCGAGCTTGCATATTCAAAATCAGTTCAACGCCCGCTACACCGCCACCTACAATCGCTAGTTCAATCGGATCCTGAGGGTGCTGACGAATATCCTTGAGGAGATCGCCCCAAGCCTGAAGTAGTTTAGGCACTGGTTTAGCCGGGATCGTCCACTCTGCTGCGCCAGGGATATCCACCGTTGTGGGAGTACTTCCTACATTAATCGACAGCACATCGTAGGAGATATCGGGATGATTCGCGCATTTCAACACCCGTTGCTCAGGATTTAAAGCGATTACCTCGTCCATCACCAGCTGACAGCCGGCAAAATTCGCTAGCGGACGTAAGTCAATATGGGAGTCATCAAAGCTGTACAACCCGGAAATGTGGCAAGGCAGCATCCCTGAATACGGTGTATCAACAAGGTTTGTAATCAGGGTGAGACGGACTCCCTCTAGAGGCTGCATCCCCAATTGGCGGAGGACGATGGCATGGCTGTGGCCGCCTCCCACGAGTACAAGATCCTGTTGAATGGGGGGTATAGACAACATAAATCGGACGGTGTAGAGCTAATCTTGTCTACTCTAGCCTGATGGCTGACGGTAGCTTGATGGGGATGGATAAGAATCGTATGGGTCTGCGATGAGAGGGATCCTATCTCTTCAACCGGATCCGACTTCAGCCGGATCTGAGGCTGCCAGCAGGGTCACCTCAGGGATTGATGCCTTGGAGTCAAGTGCCAAGATTGAATAGAATGACAGTCAAATCAAGCTCCCATCAGGAGTAGGAGGTCATGATGGTTTCCATAAAAGGTCAGTTCACCTTATCTGACCCATCATGGTCTCAGTTACCCTCCATGTATGACTTACCCAGTGAATCGCCTGAGGATCCGGGCTTGCCTGATGAATTTCATGATTTACAACCGCAGCTGCTCAGTTGGGCTCTGGCGCTACAAGACTATGAGCCAACGCAGTGGTTTACAGGTACAGATCTCAATGTGTATTACGATCTGGAGCATCCACTGTGGTACAAACGTCCAGACTGGTTTCTGGCTCTGAATGTGCCGTATCTGTACGATGGGCGGGACCTCCGACTCAGCTATGTGATTTGGCAGGAAAACCAATCGCCGTCTATTGTGGTTGAACTCCTTTCACCGAACACAGAGACGGAAGATCTCGGACGATTCTATCGGGGACGGACTCAAGGACGGACTAAGGCAGTAAAGCCGACTCAGTCAGTTCAAACGCCAAGTAAGCTAGAGGTTTACGAGCACTATTTGAAAGTCCCGCATTATGTGATTTACAGCCGTTATACCCAAACGTTGCGTTACTTGAAACGGATTGATGACCAGTACCAAGAACAGCCTCTACGCCCCCAAAATCCTCTCATTTGGTTTGAGGAGCTGGCCATTGGACTAGGTTTGTGGGAAGGACGATTTGGGAAAATCCAGCATACATGGCTGCGGTGGTGCGACCAGGAAGGAAACTGGCTGTTGACACCCGAAGAGCGGGAGAAACAAGCTAGGCAACAGGCTGAGCTCGATAGGCAACAGGCTGAACTCGATAGACAGCAAGAAGCTCAAGCCAGGCAACAGGCAGAGTTAGCGAAGCAACAGGCGGAACGGGACACACAACAAGCGCAACAGCAAGTTCAGCGTCTAGCCGAAAGGTTACGAGAGCTAGGCATCGACCCCAATGAAGTCTAGGATCCTCCAACCAAGGATCCCTAACCCAGCGAAAGCCTAGTATCCGCGTCACACCCTCTGCTACTTCAAAAGGATCCTATTGTCGCGGCTGTACACACTGCTGACCAGGATCCTCCCCATCCCCAGAGTCCCCCTGCAAACGGATCCTATTCTTCAGCCTGTTGTTGATTCATCCTCTGCGCTATCAGAGCCATCAGGATCTCCTCAGGACTAGGATCCCGGTCGAGGTGTTGGCGAAGAGCGTCGGTGAGTTGGGCTTTGAAGTTAGGATCCTGCTCTAGGAGGGCTTCAAGTTGCGGACGTTGGGCTTCAAAGGCTTGCATTACCATAGCTTGCTGTAGTGATTGGGTTGCAGATTGGGTGTAAGGGTGGTTGGATCCTAGTTTGTCTTGAAGGATGGCCAGTGCTTGTTCTAAGTAGGATTGAGCTTGACTGTATTGCTGTTGGTTGAGGTAAAGGATCCCTAGATTGTTGAGGCTGGTGGCCACATCCGGATGCTCGGATCCTAAATAATGTTCAACAACTTCCAGGCATTTCTGGCACCAGGACGCAGCTTGAACGTATAACCCTTGGCTATCGTAAATGCTCGCTAATCTGATGAAAGGCCACTTTAAATCATCATCTGAAAGGTATGGCCTCCACGCCTCAATCCCCTCCGCAATCTCCACCAAATGCAGGATCCTCCCCTCCACCTGCCCTATCTGCTCCCGAGTCATCGTCTGCTGAATAGAAGAAGTTAACTGTAGGATCCCCCGAGAAAACCCCACCTTGATACTCTCCACTTCCACCTCAGGATCCCACTCTGACAGCTGCTCCCTGAAAAACCTTTGAATAAGGGGATGGAGTTCATAGGTCGTGTTATCTAATCTATCGATCAAATGAAATTCAACCAGTTTCCGGCGGGCTCGTTGAAGATCCTGAGGATCCTGGAGGTCTAACCAATTAAAGTCTGCGGGGATATTGGATCCTGTCTCTTCCATCTTTTTGAAGTGTAAGAAGTTGGTAGCAATGGTGTAGGTCATCTCAAGTAGATCTAGAGGAATAGGAGCCGCAGCCATAATCTCCAGCATCAGGCCCAACCGTTGCGCATTGTGGGGGAGACGGTCCCACGTTAATTGAAAAGCGGCTTTAACCCCTCGTTCACCCGTATACCAGCAAGGATCCTGCTTATCCTCCGTAACCATTGCTACCCAGGATCCCCTCAATTTCAGGATGAATGCAATCAATTAGAGGAAAACCATGCAACCTAAACTTCACGAGCTTCTGAGCCTCTCTGCCCTACTCCTGGCCTTCACCCTCCCGGCAATCCTGCCTGGAGACTCTGTCGCCCAACGCCTAGCCCCCATGATTCCGGCAACAGTCAACGTTTGTCTGCAATTGAGGGATGATCAGCACCTCTAACCCCCTAACAACTCAGGATCCTGTCAAAGTGTGATGGGATCCTTTCTGCAGCCCGGAGTGATCAATATGCAGCACTCAGGATCCTTAGGGGACGCTTGCGGAGACAACAGGACGGCAAAACGGTCCTCCCTCGACAGGTATGATCCGGATACTGACCTTACGCAAAGCGGTGATCATGGGTGCAACAACTTTAGCCAACTACATCAACGGGCAATGGATCCTGCCGGAGAGTGTGACGGATCCGTTTCTCGTCGTGAATCCCGCAACCTTAGACCCCCTAGCCCAGGTACCGCTCTCCTCTGCTGCCACCGTTGATCAAGCAACCACCGCCGCCTTCAACGCCTTTCAATCCTGGCGAGAGATCCCTGCCGTAAAGCGAGTCAGTTATCTATTCCACCTACGGGAGTTGTTAGAACAGCACTTTGAAGACCTCGCCCAAACCATCACCCTTGAATGTGGTAAAACCCTCGCCGAATCTAGAGGAGAAATGCGCCGCGCCGTAGAAAATGTCGAAGTCGCCTGCGGGATCCCCACCCTAATGCAGGGCTACAACTCTGAAGACATCGCCCGTGGCATCGATGAAATCATGATTCGGCAACCCCTAGGCGTCACCGCCGTCATCTGCCCCTTCAACTTCCCCGGCATGATTCCCTTCTGGTTTATGCCCTACGCCATCGCCTGTGGCAACACCTGCCTCATCAAACCCTCTGAACGAGTACCCTTAACCCTCCACAAAGTCTTTCAACTCATTGAACAGCTGGACCTACCACCTGGTGTTTTGAACCTAATTCACGGTCGCAAAGAAACCGTAGACGCCCTCCTCGACCATCCTCAGATCCGGTCCATCAGTTTCGTCGGATCCAGCCCCGTCGCCCGGTACATCTACAGTCGAGCCGCCGCCAATGGCAAACGAGCCCAATGTCAGGGCGGTGCCAAAAATCCCGTCATTGTGTTGCCCGATGCCGACCTCCCCATGACAACCCGAATCGTCGCCGACAGTGCCTTTGGCTGTGCTGGACAACGCTGTTTAGCCGCTTCAGTCGCCATCACAGTAGGAGACGTACGCCAGCCATTCACCGAGGCAATGGTCGCCACCGCTGAGTCCCGAGTTGTAGGCTATGGCTTGGATCCAGACGTGCAGATGGGATCCGTCATTTCCGCCGCCAGCAAGACCCGAATTCAACAATTGATTCAAGTGGGAGTAGATGAAGGCGCCACCGTTCTCGTCGATGGCCGGGATCCCCAGATCACAGGGTATGAACAGGGCTATTTCGTCCGTCCCACACTATTACAGGATGTCCCCATTGAGGGCGAGATTCTCAAAACTGAAATATTTGGGCCGGTCTTAGGTCTCATCCATGTGGAGACCATTGAGGAGGCCATAGCCATAGTGAACCGAGGCCAATACGGCAACATGGCCTGTTTATTCACCAGTAGTGGCGCCGCCGCACGGCAGTTTCGCTATGCCGTTGAAGCAGGCAATATCGGAATTAACATTGGCGTCGCCGCACCGATGGCCTTTTTCCCCTTCAGTGGTTGGAAAGAAAGCTTCTTCGGGGACTTACATGGTCAGGGTCGCCACGCCGTTGAATTCTTCACTCAAACCAAAGTCGTTGTTGAACGCTGGCCCCAAGACTGGTCACGACAATTTTAAGCATCAGGGTGTGAAGAGCACCCAGGTTTGAAAGTCGTAGGGGTTGAAAATCCCAGGCTATTTCAACAGAACGCGGCCCCGTCCCACAGTCCCCATCAACTCCCCAGTCTGACAGGATCCTTAAGCAACAGTGTCTGTTCACAGATTTATCCAGTTGTCGTGTTAGACAGGGGATGGTCCATGATCGACGAGGATCCTTAAATTATGGCTACTAGCTTACTTGATCAACTCCGAGAGATGACGGTTGTAGTTGCTGATACCGGTGACATCAAGGCTATCGAAAAGGTGAAGCCGCAAGATGCCACAACCAACCCATCCCTGATTACCGCCGCCGCCCAAATGCCTGAATATCAAGACATTGTGGATGAAACACTCCGGCAGGCCCGTCAAGAAAAAGGGGAAGAGGCCAATGTTCAAGAAGTCGCGCGACTAGCGATTGATCAACTAGCGGTAGCCTTCGGTCGCCGGATCCTTTCGATCATCCCAGGCCGGGTTTCCACTGAAGTCGATGCTCGTCTGTCCTACGACACCGAAGCCACCCTCACCAAAGCCCGCTACATCATCAGTCAGTACCAGGCCGCTGGTATCTCGCCCGACCGGATCCTGATTAAAATTGCCTCCACCTGGGAAGGGATCTGCGCTGCTGAAGTTCTAGAAAAAGAAGGGATCCATTGCAACCTGACACTCTTATTCGGGATCCATCAAGCCATTGCTTGTGCCGAAGCCGGCGTAACCTTAATTTCCCCGTTTGTGGGCCGGATCCTGGATTGGTATAAAAAGGAAACCGGACGCGACAGCTACCCAGCACCTGAGGATCCGGGTGTTCAGTCTGTCACCAGCATCTACAACTACTTCCGCAAATTTGGTTTCGCCACTGAAGTGATGGGGGCCAGCTTCCGCAATCCTGAAGAAATCACTGAACTGGCGGGCTGCGATCTCCTCACCATCTCTCCTAAATTATTGAATCAGCTGGCCGAGACAGAGGGTGAACTGCCCCGTAAACTATCCCCAGATGGGGCTAAAGACCTGGACATCGCCAAAATCACCATGACAAAGCCACCTTCGACCAGATGCACGACGAGAACCGCATGGCCCGCGAAAAGCTTGAAGAAGGGATCAACGGATTCTCCAAAGCCATCATGACCCTTGAAAAGCTGTTGATAGCTCGCCTAGAAGCCTTGGAAGGAGACACTACTCTACGTCATGCAGCCGAGTCCATCTTCCACGTCTACGACTTAGATGGGGATGGCTTCATCACACGGGAAGAATGGATGGGCACCGACATCGTCTTCGATGCGCTTGATCATGACCACGACGGTCGCATTGGTCCCGATGAAATGGCATCTGGACTTGGGGCAGCTGTCCACGCGGCTTAGGCTCTCAGTTCCAGCTTAGATCTCAACGACCCTACTAATGACGGGGCTAGGCAATTCGCTCCATGCGAGGATCCTGGTCCCGTTGTGATTGAAGACTCTGTGACTCTGGCCGGGCTGGCTCCATTGAGGGGGGTAGAGATCCTTGGGGCTGAGGGGGCTTACTGGGTTGGCTAATCATCTCCAGCGCTAGCTCACGGAAGCGACGGATGGGTGGAATCTGTAAACGGTCCTGAGTGGTCAGCGTCACCACTTGCCGTGTCAGAGTAGGGGATTCCGTTCGACGAATAGCTAGCATCGGATCCTGGCGACACTCCACCAAAGCCGATTGAGGCAGAAGTGCAATGGCCTGGCCCTGACGCACCACTCCCCGAAACGCGTCCAACGTATTCAGCTCCAAAGCCACCTTCAACTCAGCTCGCATGCGTTGGAACTGATCCCGCACCAACCGTTGCATCCCATAGCCATCCTTGAAAATAATTTGGGGGTAGTTCACAATCTCAGACCAGGGCACAACATCGTGCTGCGCCAGAGGATGATCAACCGCCGTCAGTAAGCTTACCGACTCATCAAATAACGGATCCACCACCAACTCTCCAGTGGTGACCAAAAATCGCCCGTACATCACAATGGCTAAGTCCACCAGGCCGTCCCGCAACACCTTAATCGCACGGTCACTGCCCAATGACGTAATCCGCAATTGCACCTGTGGGTATTCTGCCGCAAACTTCAACAACACTGGCGGTAAATAGTGAGCACAGATCGAGTGGATCACAGCAATACACAGCTCCGGCTGCTTTCCTGAAATCAAATCAGACAGCTTATCTGACGCCTGCTGCCACTCCTGACAAATGCGTTTAGCGTGCGGCAAAAACATCTCACCGGAGACCGTCAACTTAGCCTGGGATCCTCGATGAAACAGGATCGCCCCCAAATTGTCCTCCAGCCCCTGAATCTGCCGACTCACCGTGGACTGCGTGATGCCGCATTGATGTGCTGCCTTCTGGAAACTACCCGTATCCGCCACAGCTAAGAAAGCCTGCAATTGTTCCAACCGCATACTTGCCTCGGATTCGATAGACATCCAAATTAGGGCCAGCATAAGTTGGATGACTTGAACGGGTCGTATAGATAACTACCATCCCCGTGTATCCCGCCCATCTATCCGATAAATCAAGCCCGAGTCGAGGGAGAGCCTAGCCATCACCTATCGAGCCAGAGGTCTGTGTCAGAATGTATCCCCTAATACCGCACCAAGTAGACGTAGAGAGCGACAACCTCCCGCGCCGTTGCATAGAAATCGCGAACCTCAAAAAAATGGGCGTGAGCCCCTGCCACCGTTTCAATCCCCTGCTGCCGGAGCGCAACTTTAGAACGGGTAATGTGAAAGAACTGCGACACGGCAATCACACTCTCAAACTCATGCTGTTCCATCAACTCAGCAGTATGGCGAGCAGTCAAATAGGTATTAAAACCCTGGCTATCAACGAACACCACGCTCTCAGGGATCCCTTGTTCAACCAAGTAGGTCTTCATCACAACCGCTTCATCGACCCCTTCCCGACCGACCCCACCACTCACCAGCAGATAGTCACAGGATCCGTTCTGGTACACCATCACCGCTCGATCTAACCGCGCTCGCAGCCGGAGGGAGGGTCTTCCATCAGCCGTAACCTGATTGCCTAAAATGACCGCTAAATCAGCCCTCTGAGCTTCATCCGTCAGACCATCCCCAATAATGTAGAGCGCTGTTGTCAGGCCAACCCCAACCCCAACCCCAAGGAAGCCTAGGATCCGTTTAATCACAGGATAGCGCATAGTTCAGGTTAACTGCGTCACGGAATAACTCCCCAAAAACTTCAACGTTTCCGTGATGGCTTGTAATTCTTCAAGGACATCGGAAGGCAACGTGTCTAAATCAGGATGTTCAATATCAACAAAAAAAACGTAAGTCCCAGCCGACTTCTTAGTGGGACGTGATTCAATCCGAGACATGTTGAGCTGGCGGTCCGCGAAAACCTGGAGAGGCCGCAACAGTGTTCCAGGTAAATTTTCGGGTAAGCTGAACGCAATTGAAGAAAAGGATCCTTGGCGGGACATCTCAACTCCTACAAGCCAGAAGCGTGTGAAGTTGCCAGGATGGTCATTAATGGGACCCGCAAGCACCGGCAGATCGTACAGCTCAGCCGCCCGCCGAGACGCAATCACAGCATCGTGAGGATGAGTGGCGAGCCGGGGTAATTCTTCAGTGGTAGAACGGGTCGCAATCCGCATCGCTTGGGAGAGATTGAGGCGTAGCCATTCCTGGCATTGACCTAAGGCTTGAGGATGAGAGTACACTGCTTTGATCTCACTGAGGTCCGAGGCTGTCGTAATCAAGCAGTGACGGATGGGGATCTCAATGGCCCGATGTACATGCAGAGGAGCTAATCGCCAAAGCGTATCCAACGTCATCGAAACGCCGCCTTCCAGAGAGTTTTCAATAGGGACCACACCCCACTGGGTTTGACCTTCAGCAAGAGCAACCAACACTTCAGCAATCGTCGATAGAGGTTTGATATCCACCGTTGCCGGATCCCAGTCCTGGAGCTGGAGAATTTCAAGGGTTGCCGCTTCAGCATAGGTTCCCACTGGGCCTAAATGGGCAATAGACTGCAGGATTTCAGCCGGAACGGAAATGGAGGAAGTCATAGCAGTGGAAGCCTCAAGGTGGAAACTATGAGCA
The DNA here is from genome assembly GCA_964443615.1 of uncultured bacterium. Taxonomy (GTDB): domain Bacteria; phylum Cyanobacteriota; class Cyanobacteriia; order Thermostichales; family Thermostichaceae; genus CAYSWV01. Next base: position 34,845 of record CAYUEE010000039.1, read on the forward strand.
AGTATCAAACAACGCGCAGCTTCTCGCAACTAGGCCAAAGCATGTTCAAGCTGTAGGCTTAAGTTCAAATTGGCGAGAACTAACTTAGGTTGGGTCAGAACAGACGATCAGTCGATGAGAACACTATTCTCAAACAGCTGGACCTAAGCGACGGGGTTGAGCCTGGTCAGGCAAAACATTGGCAGAGCGTAGCGTCTCAACCTTTTTCATCCCCCAAGCATTCGGGTCAAAGGCTGGATCGAAATGAGTAAAGTCATCATACAGAGCGCCTGTCATGTCAGCCCCCTGTAGATCGGCACCCACCAGATTAGCGCCTGTCAAGTTGGCACCCGTTAAATTAGCCTCCCACAACTTCGCTCCGTTTAAATTAGCTTGGCTGAGATTGGCACAACTGAGGTTAACCTCCCACAAATCAGCCCCACCACTGAGATCAGCCCGAGCGAGATCAGCTTCTTTCATCTGAGCTTCCCACAACTCACTGTGAGGCAGTCCAGCCCCACGCAACTTAGCCCCTTGAAGGTTAGCTTCCCATAGGCTTGCTTAGGCTAGGTTTGAGGCCGTCAAATCAGGCCCCACCAAAATAGAGGTGATCAAACGAGTTCCCATTAATAACGACTATCGTAAGAGGGAT
>CAYUEE010000040.1:0-35252 GCA_964443615.1 uncultured bacterium
GCTCCCTTTGGTCGCGCTTCGCTACACCACCAGCCAAGCTTTCAGCTATGGCTGGAGTACTGCGAAGAATCTTGATAGACGAAAGAATTCAAGTGCTCTCTAGTGATTTCCTCTGCCGTTAAGTAATTAAAATTAGGCCCTACATAGAGACGCATATCTTTAATTCCATCGTCTTGGTCAAAGTATTTTGAGCCTTCAACATAATCTACACTTGAATCACCAGTAAAGTTTTGCTTTCTTCCTGCTGGGTTCCTGACACATCGATCAACTGTTTGATCAAGCTCAATGACGACTGGAGTAGCTGGATCAATGAGTGATCGAATGATGTCTTCATGTAAGGACTCGGTTGTGGGGGTAGCCATTACGAAATATCTCCAGTCAGGAATAAGGACAAAGAAGCTGGCTAACAGTGGGCTTACCGGCAAAGGATCCCCGACCCTAACAGAAGAGTGCCTCCTTGCATCCTTAGGATCCTAGACCAAACCATGACTAATGATCCACGTACAAGCGTGTTAGGAAGGGTGACACCATCTAACTTCAGGTTTCATTATTAATTCATTTTTTCGTGGTAAGGTGTGTTGACAGTAATATGAAAGCACTATGAAAATGATGACGCCTCAGTTAGCCCCCCCCACTGCGCTGATTATCCCTACGGGGGAAACTCCTGCAGAGGGCTGGATCCAGATTGAAGCGATGACCGTGCATTACCGCACTACACTGGCCCTACATGCTATTAATCTTCAGATTCAACCTGGGCAACTGTTAGGAATCATTGGGCCGAATGGTGCAGGCAAAAGTACTTTAATTAAGGCAATGTTAGGCCTTATTCCCGCGTCGGCGGGTCGAGCCACCTATCGTAACCAGCCTCTCTACACTCAATTGGATCGAGTCGCTTACGTCCCCCAACGGTCTGCTATTGACTGGACTTACCCAGCAACAGTTTGGGATGTCGTTATGATGGGTCGAGTCAAAAAGACAGGCTGGTTTCGTCCCTTTGCCAAGCAGAGTAAAATGTTGGCCACGTCAGCCCTAGCACGGGTAGGAATGCTGGACTACGTTAAACAACCAATTGGCGATCTCTCGGGGGGACAGCAGCAACGAGTCTTTCTAGCCCGGGCCTTAGCCGCTGAAGCACATATCTATTGTTTTGATGAACCCTTCATCGGCGTGGATCAGCGTACAGAAGGGATCCTATTTGAAGTATTCCAAGAGTTAGCGGCGGCTGGTCACATCGTCATGGTTGTGAATCATGATTTAGGTGAATCTATCAACCATTTTGATGAGCTCATTTTATTGAATCAGGACGTGATTCATCACGGATCCGTTGCCGAGGTGCTACAGCCTCAGTACATGCATCGAGCCTACGGTGGTCATGTCATGTTCCACGGTCAAGACGCGGCCTGAAATACGGAAACTAGTGTGGGAGGCTAATGGCAAGGCAAGCTGTATTCCTCCCATTGGAGTTCAGTGTAGTTATCCCACTCGTGTGAGGTCGCTAATCAGAGTAATGACATCCATGCGACTCAGCTTTTCCCGGCCGTCCGAAATGGCATCTAACGTTGCCTTAGCCAATACTAACGGAATTTGACAAAAGACCAGTGCAGGACCTTGAGGCAGAGACGCTGTGTACGCATCCGCTAGAGTGAGATTGTATCGGGCATAATCCATTAAATCGGCTGAAGTCCACCCTTCCGGGTAAAAATCGACACCTCTAGCCAGATCTTCGGCCCGATTCCGGATGATGTTGACCGCTTGTAAGCCCCGTCCGAACCCGATAGCTTGAGAGCGATCCGTTTGTGTGTTGTCAAACCAAGACCACAAGTCGGAGAGTAGTAAGCCAACGGCTCCAGCCACACTGAAGGTGTAATGATCTAGATCGGCTTGGGTGTGTATTTCAAAATTGAGTTCGGCCCAGCTCGCCATCCGTTCGGCCATCGCTGCTGTTGCATCCCAGATTCGGGGGCTAATGGTTGGTGAGGCAAGCAAAGCCCAATCGCCTAACCGCAGCGTGACCTCTTCTAGTTGAGCACGGTATGGATCCAGCCCTGCCCCAAAATCCACGGCTGTGGACCGGCTGGTGCCCGCTTGAAGATTACGGCTCATGCGACGGAGAATTAAGGCCTTGGTTGCCGGATCGAGATCAGGGTGATCCTCCACTTGATCGATAGCTCGCATACAGAGATACGCCGATGCCACTGCCTCCTGCAGCCCCGCTGGTAATCGACTAATCGGTATGAAGAATGTCCTGCTGGTTGCTTCGAGCACCTTGAGGGCATCCGTAGTTCTAAACATCACAACCTCACTCCTCAACCTAAAAACAGCAGCTCATGCCAGAGTCAGACCCATACGTGCCAGCGCCACCATAAGTCCGTTAGGGAGCATCATACTGGCTTAAGGACCTGATGCATCATCCCCTGCCATTAAATCCTGCTGAAAGGCGGTTGTGAGCAGAACCCTAACGCTTTCTCCCAATCTTGGCATTTTTTTAGCTTCTTTCAGGATCCCTTCAGCTGTCGATAACGCCCTAGAGCGAATAGAGGGAAATAATGTCGATAAAAGTGATACCGCAAATAGAAATGGCACGGAAATCCTGTCCCTGTAAACTCAGGCTCCTCCCAGGATCCGTCTTTCTGCCGAGATAGGAGGTATTCAATCCCCTGCTCAATCGCCTCGGTGGGCAGCCCAATCCCTTCGCCCGCATCCAGTAAACCGATTAAGGCCCAAGCAGTCTGAGAGGCTGTACTAGCACCTTGGCCCCGTAGAGCCGGGTTATCGTAACTCCGACACGTCTCACCCCAGCCACCATCTGTGTTCTGACACTGGAGTAACCAATCGATTCCCTGTTGTAGGGCTTCCCGATGTAAGTCTGGTGCAACCTGTGCTAAGGCCGAAAGCACACTACTAGTACCGTAGATGTAATTCACGCCCCATCGGCCAAACCAGCTGCCATCCTGGTCCTGTTCCTGACTGAGATAGTCCAATCCAGCCTCGATTTGTGGTGTCCTGACACTGGAGTGAGACGGATCCTTAAGTAACCTCCCAGCCATCTCCAGCACCCGTGCCGTTAAATCCGCCGTATTGGGATCGATCATGGCCTTGAGATCACCGTAGGGGAGCCAATTAAGCCATTCCTGATCATTGTCCTTGTCAAAGGCGGCCCAGCCCCCTGCCTGGCATTGCATCGACTCAATCCAAGCAACAGCCCGTGTCATGGCTGCTTTCTTGAGCCGCTCGTTCGGCAGACGGATCCCTTGCAACGCCATCACAATCGTTGCCGTATCATCAATATCAGGGTAGAACCGATTTTCAAATTCAAACGCCCATCCTCCAGGCAGCCCCTCTGGATTTTTCACTGCCCAATCGCCGTAGTCTAGGATCTGCTTCGACAGTAACCATTCACCGCCCTTGACTAAGACCTCATGTGCAGGATCCATCCCAGAGGCCACCAACGCCCGTAAACACCAGGCCGTGTCCCACACCGGCGAGATACAAGACTGGACCCGGTAATCCTCATCAGTTTCAATTGCAAAGTTATCAATCGCCTGTAAGCCCCGTACCATCACCGGATCCGCTAGGTCATACTTCAAACAATGGAGTGCTAGCATGGAGTTCAACATCGCAGGAATAATACCCCCCCAATCTCCGGTAGCCTCTTGCCGTTCTAGGATCCATTGCTCCGCTGCCTGCAGCCCTTCTTCTCGAAATGGGACCAGATTCAAATCTTCTCCCACTTTAAACAGAGAGTCTAACCAGGTAAAGGCATCAGTCCAGTCTTGAGAGGAGGGAAGTTCGTAACTGACATTTTCAACTCCTTCTGCATAGAGCTCGTCGAGTTCGACCACAGGATCCATTTGAAATACTGGCTTTTGATCGAACACAATCAACAGAGGCACTGTACTCCCACGCGCCCAGCTTGACATATCGTAGATCGTGAACGGAGACAGTCCATTTAACAGCATGACCCAAGGGGGAATTGAGGGCACGCCTTTCCAGCTATAACATCCGATTAAGGCCAAATGAAATTTTGTGAAAATCCGAGCTTTGCTAATGCCACCCCGCTCCAGGATAAAGGCTTTAGCTCTTACCAAATCAGGATCCGTAGCCGGCACCCCCAGTAATCGCAGGCCCATATACGCTTCAATGGAGGTACTCAACTCACCACCATCACCGTAGAATAACTCCCAGCCGCCATGCCCTCGTTGTTGGGATTGAATATAGTGCCGAGCTTTGTCAAGGGGACGTTCCGCATCAGTGCCCAGAATCCTATGAAGTAACACCACTTCCGCTGTCATCGTCACATTGGATTCCAACTCGGCCCACCAGTACCCTTCAGGATATTGCCGTGCCATGAGGTATGCTTGAGCAGATTGAATTGCGGCATCCAGAGTCTGAGAGGGAATAGTCATACGGATCCTTGCAGCAGCGAGACTGAGATATCTAACCCAGACCGTTATACCCTAAAGCAGTGACTCTAACCGTAGGAGGAATGCCTTAAAGAGAGGCAGCTAGAGTTTCTAGACGCGATAAGGCTTGGGTGGAACCCCTGAGCAACTGTATAGCAGCCTGAGGTTTAAAGAGAAAGCTCTTCAACAAGGGCATTGTTCGCAAGGATCCCTCATCACCAATGGCGGCATCCATATTAGGCAAAGTATCAGCAGCAGTATCACTCACAACCCTCACCATGCTGATTGCAGGAGCTAAATCCTGGTGTTGCCAGAACTTCAAGAGGCCGGATCCTTCCATATCCACGATGTCGGCGCCGTAGGTTTGGCGGGCCAATGTTTTGGTTGCCGGATCCTGGAGAATTCTATCGCTGGTGAGCAGTCGAACAGTGTGGGTGATTGGCAACTGGTTCGTCAGGCGCAGGCTCAAAGTAGGATCACAGGTTTGGACAGTGCGGGCTGGATCCATCGCCACACAATCTTGGACTAGAGCAACATCCCCGATGGTCAAGGCCGGATCCAATGCTCCACAGAGGCCCATGAGGAGGAGCCGGGTGTCATTAGTGTAGGGAAACGGTTGTGTCTCTAGCAGACGGGTGAGGGGGCCTGAGCCAATGGGGATAGGAATGACTTCAGGTGGATGAGCCATGTTTTTAAGGCCTCGGCGGACGGCTTGGTATTCGGCACCTTGGCTCACTAGCACGATATCAACTAGAGACATCAGACTTAAACCGTTGATGGAGCAGGCGTCATCGATTTTACGGCAGAGAAGGGCACTAACTTCTGAGCTTCTTCATCCCACAAGGCCAACATCATGCATTTAAAACTTTCCGAGACCGGCACTTTCCGAACATTTTGACACTCTGGGTGGGTCCGATAACACTCATCAATAAAGTAATTCGGGATCCGGCTATCGAGGTGATGAATGTGATGGATCCCATTATTAATAGAGAACCACTGCAAAATTTTGGGTAGATCGTAATGAGAGCATCCATCTAGACACGCAGCGGTCGGATCCCAATCGTGACTCTGGGCAAAATAGGAGTCTTCGTACATATGCTGAATATAGAAGATCCAAATACCGAAACAGGATCCGAGCAGAACAATAGGGATGTGAACAAGTAGGAAGGTTTGCCAGCCAACTAGGGTACAGAGCAGGGCGATGATTACAACTAAGGCAACGTTAGTGAGATGGATCCCGAGTCGTTCTTTTTTCCAGCTGATGGGAAGGTTAGAGGTGAGGCGTTGCAGAACTACAAACTTCAAAGGAGGACCAATGAGGAATAGAACCCAGGGGCTGCGGTACAAGCGATATTTGAGCTGATTCCAGCGATTCATGGCTAGGTATTCAGCAACCGTTCGTTGAGTGATGTAGCCTGTGTCTTGTTGAGCAAGGTCGCCGGTGTGCGCATGATGGTATGCGTGGGATTTCAGCCAGTAGTGATAGGGAGTCAGAGTAAACACGCTACAGAGGCATCCCAGGATTGTGTTCGCCCGCTTCGATTTGAAAAAGGATCCGTGTCCACAATCATGTTGAATTCCAAAGATCCTGAGGAGGAAACCGGCGGTGGGGATCGCCAACACTAAGGTAAAGGCATACGAGTAACGCAAACTATAGGTCATCAGGATCCAGCCAAGGATCAGAGGGATGAAAGAATTTAGCACTTGCACCCATGCCTTGTAGGGATCCGGCTCATGGTACTGCCCCAGAATTTCCCGGAGGGTCTGCTGCCGATCAACACATGCACTCATACTCACCTACCTGCGAATGGCCTAACAATCGGAGCTGCTCCGTTTAGAATCTTAACTTAATGTGACATAAATGTTGGCGATTGATCCGGGCAAGCTCATGCTTTTCTGTGACGATAACAGAAGAAGCCCCGAGGCTAAAGAGATAAGTCGCAAAAAAGTCTTTACGATTGGCCATAAGCAGTAGCAAGGTCCAAAGCAGTCGTACTTCAGGATCCATTTCGCTAGCCTGCCAATAAATTTGTCAGCTTCAATAAGTATGTATATTATGCTTCGACATCAAATGGGCTCTGTAGAGACACAATCGGTTCGTGTCTTTAATTGAAGAAGTGGAGATTCATTAATGTGTAGATTTAATGTCTTTGCAGATTATTTTCAGTTTTACTTGATGGTAGAAAACCAAGATCCGTCAGACATATCAAGATTGTCAGTATACTAATAATGCTTCCACAAATTAGAAACCAGGGGAGCAGTTGGATCTAGAGATCGGATCGTGAAGGCTGACTAATGGTAGTTAAATTGACGCTCTGAGAGGACCCTGATATCAGCCTAAGGAGAACTTGAGAGACAACCTGATGGATCCGTTGCTTGATACTATTTGTGAACCGATCGTTACACTGTCATCAAAGGACCTAGCCATGAGCACCCCTGATTTTTCACCCGAACAGGTGCTGAACTGTCTCAACTTCCGCTATGCCACTAAAAAGTTCGATCCGACTAAAAAGATCCCTGACTCTATTTGGAACGCTCTAGAGCAAAGCATGGTGTTAGCCCCATCCTCTTTTGGAGTGCAGCCCTGGCAGTTTATTGTGGTTCGTAATCCCAATATCCGGCAGCAACTGTTGGAGCATTCTTGGAATCAGTCCCAAGTGGTGGATGCGTCCCATCTCGTCGTCTTTGCTATCAAGCTGAATGTGGGTGCAGCTGAAGTCGATCAGCATATCGAGCGAATGGCTGATGTTCAGGGGACCCCCGTTGAGAACCTGCAAAAGTTTGGTGATGTCGTGAAGGGCTTTATCCAGAAGCCGCCCTATCCGCTCGATATCAATGAGTGGTCTACACGACAGCTCTACATTGCACTAGAACAGTTTATGGTGGCAGCCGCCATGATGGGCGTTGATACCTGTCCGATGGAAGGATTTATGCCCTCCAAGTATGACGAGGTCCTAGGACTTGTTGAGAAAGGGTTAGCCACCAAAGTTCTTTGTCCTGCAGGCTATCGGGCCTCAGATGATAAGAATGCTGATCGGCCTAAAGTCCGTTTCCCTGCTTCTCAAGTCGTGACCTACGTCGATTAATCGTCTCGATAACTTGACTCACTCCCCCAGGGTCCTGCTTCTAGCTCTCGCATCCCAGCCCGAGCTGGATCAAAACCTGGGGGTAGCAATGTCTCAGAGTTGTAGATAGCCCCGCGCAAGTAGGCCTCCTCCAACTGTGTGCGACTGAGATCTGCGCCCCTGAGATTCGCTCGATAAAGGTTAGCCCGATGCAAGTTTGTCTTTCGTAAAGAGGCATAGCTCAAGTTCGCCTCTCTTAGATCCGCCTCACTCAGGTAGGTCCGCTGCAGGTTAGCTGATTGCAGATTGGATTGGTGAAAATTTGCCTTATGAAAATTAGAGCTACTCAAATCAGCGTTAACTAGAATCGCTCGAGCCAGACAGGCCTCGGTCAGCACGGCCTGATCGGCTAGGGTTGCTTTCGTCAGATCGGCCTCGCTGAGATCAATCCCTGAGAGCGTAATGCCATTGAGATTGGCTCCCATCAGCTGGCATCCACGAAAATCGCGCTCTCCAGCTACATATCGTTCCAAGACCGCTGTCACTAGATTTGTGCTCAGCATGGTTGACCTCACTGACGTGTACTTACCCTGCCTCACAGAGGGTCTTCATATTGTATTCAGGGTTACGCCTCTAGCTGTCAAAATTAAGTTAGGTCAGTGGGCAGGTTTAGGTTTGATCCAGGGTTGTGATCTAGTTAGGCTCAACAAATTGGCCCACATGGATCCTTAGCTCAGCACCCAGCCCTAGTTGACCCACTTGTGATGCGGTATCGAGAAACTCGGCCACCCTGGATTCAATGCGCTGCAGTTGTCCCATTGCCCGACCACAAGGGAACCCAAACTTGGCCTGGACTCGTTCGCTCGCTATCGTCAACGCGGTGCGGGAGCGTTCCAGAAAGTCTTGGGGAGAATAGGTTTGACCCGCTTCGAAATACTTCTGCACCACTAGCGATGGAGAGTAGCAGAGTTCCTCGGATCCGTCGGGCCATTGCACTTGGAAGTAAATTTCTGGCATGGTAACGCCTCGGTTATCAAGAGCTATTTAGCAAGAACTGCTACTTGGTCCCTAGGCTATCATCAGTCGGTACATCACTGAGCTCTAAGCAAGGTTGTAGCATTGGCTTCAGTTACTCAGCTCAATTACTCAGGACATTAAGCACCAGGAATCTTAGTCAAGTTGATTAAGGGCATTTTTGTTGTGGTGTTCGATACAAATTAACCTATAAGCTGGGTGCTATGCTCCCAGGGCTTAAGTCTTATTGTTCAACAGGTTACCCACGAGTAAGACTGTCCTGCGGATTGGATAGCGCAGCATTGATAGAATCGACTACGTTGGACAAACGCGCTTTAGTATAGTGATGATACTCAAACGGAGCTAAACTCTCATGACTGTGTCGGGTTTGACCACTGACTTTCTGAGAGAAGGTGACCCCACTAATCCACAACAAACAGACGAAGCCCAACCCAGTCAGGCTGCTCTGGATGATACGGATGTTGCCGAGGTCGATCCATCCCAGATTGTGGGTGTGGACCGAGAGGTGACCTTACCAGCAGGACAGCTGTTGTGGAAGCGGCTGCAGTTGGTAGAGGAAATTTGGGAGTTGGTTTTAGAGAAAGAGTATGGCCAACGTCTAGTGGGATTGATGCGACAGTTACGGTCGACCTCAACTGAAGGACAGGCGACTGAAGTAACACAAGAAATCTTACAGATCGTAGAGTATCTGGGTCTGGAGGATGCAATTCAGGCAACTCGGGCATTTGCGCTCTTTTTTCAGCTGATTAATATCGTAGAGCAACATTACGAGCGAGCCAACGATGCAGATCGAGCAGTGATCCAAACAACTCGCAAGTCATTGCGGGAGTTTGAGAAACTAAACAATTTATTCCCCTATCTGCGACGTCAGAATGTCCCGCCGGGTTTAATGCGCCGCTTACTCTCTAACCTCAATATCCGCATGGTCTTTACTGCTCACCCTACGGAGATCGTGCGCCATACTATTCGAGAGAAGCAGCGGAATTTCTCGGCACTATTGAGTCAACTCGACTGGGCTGAAGTGATGGATCCCGAACGAGTTGAGATCATCAAAGAACAGTTAACTGAGGAAGTGTTGCTGTGGTGGCGGACAGATGAGTTGCACCAAGTCAAGCCCACAGTTTTGAACGAAGTTGATTATACCCTGCGTTACTTTGAGCAGGTCTTGTTTGATGCTATTCCTGCTCTATACGATAACTTTTGTCGGAGCTTAAAGGCCTCCTTCTCTAACCTTGAAGCCCCACCAGCTAATTTCTGTAATTTCGGATCCTGGGTGGGTGCTGACCGAGATGGCAATCCCTTTGTGACTGCTGATGTATCTTGGAAGACAGCAATTTATCAGCGCAACCTTGTTTTGGCCAAGTATATTGAGTCTGTCGAAGCACTTGTGAAGACCTTGAGTGTGTCCTTACACTGGGGCGATGCCGATACCCAGTTGCTAGATGCCTTAGAACAGGATCAGCGTAGTTTTCCAGAAATCTATGATGCCTTTTCCGTTACGTACCGGCAAGAACCCTACCGTTTGAAACTTCAATATATCTTAAAGAAGCTGTGTTTAACTCAAGAGCGTAATAAGCAACTTGGGCAGCTGGATTCATCTCTGTCTCCCCCCGGCTATGACAAGGCTTATGCTAATGCGCAGGAATTTCTCGCTGAGTTGACGATGATTCGAGATAGCTTAGTGAGTGCTGGGCTGTCCTGTCGGCAGTTGGATCATCTGATTAATCAAGTCCATGTTTTTGGGTTCTTCCTCGCACACTTAGATGTTCGGCAAGACAGCGGCTATCACGAAGCAGCCTTGACGGAAGTATTCGAGTACTTGAATTTACTGCCCATCCCTTACGATGAAATGCCAGAAGAGGATAAGGTTACCTTTTTGTTGAGAGAACTTCAAACTCGACGCCCCCTATGGCCTGCGGAAGCCCCCTTATCTGAGAAGACGCTAGAGCTGATTTCGACATTCCGGGTGATCCGTCGTCTGCAAACGGAGTTTGGTCCTGAAATTTGTCAGACCTACGTTATCAGTATGAGTCGTGCGGTCAGTGACATGCTTGAGGTCTTACTCTTAGCTAAAGAAGTGGGATTATATGATCCCATCAGTGGTCAAGGGAGTCTGGCCGTTGTGCCCCTATTTGAAACTGTTGAGGACCTGAAGCGAGCACCTGAAGTTCTAGCGGCAATGTTGAACTTGCCCTCGTACCGTGGGTATTTGAAGCATCTGGGTAACTTACAAGAGGTCATGCTAGGTTACTCCGACAGCAACAAGGACTCGGGCTTCCTCAGCAGCAACTGGGAAATCTACAAGGCCCAGCAAGCTCTGCAGCGGGTGGTTGAACAGTACGATGTCAAAATCCAGATCTTTCACGGTCGGGGTGGATCCGTTGGTCGGGGCGGCGGACCTGCCTACGAAGCAGTGTTAGCACAACCTGGACGTAGCGTAGGAGGCCGTATCAAAATCACGGAGCAAGGGGAGGTTCTGGCGTCAAAGTACTCCCTTCAGGACCTAGCAATCTATAACCTTGAAACAGTCACCAGCGCTGTTGTGCAAGCCAGTCTCCTCCACAATTATCCAGACGACTATACGGAGTGGTCAGCTTTGATGGAAGCGTTGTCCCACCGCTCCCGCCAAACCTATCGGTCTCTAGTGTACGAGCAAGAAGGATTTCTGGAATTCTTCATGGAAGTAACACCAATTGAAGAAATTAGCCAGCTGCAAATCAGTTCTCGTCCAGCCCGACGCAGCAGCGGCAAACGCGACCTATCAAGCCTACGAGCAATTCCCTGGGTGTTTAGTTGGACTCAGAGCCGTTTCTTGCTGCCAGCCTGGTATGGAGTCGGAACCGCGCTACAAGAACATATTGATCAGGATCCTCAACGTAACCTGGATCATCTGAAGTACTTGTACCGTGAGTGGCCCTTTTTCCGCATGGTGATTTCGAAGGTTGAAATGACCCTGGCCAAAGTTGACATTCAAATGGCTCACCACTACGTCAACCAGTTAACCTCTGATGAACATCGTGAAACCGCTCAGACCTTGTTCGAGCAGATCTCAACTGAGATGTACCGCACCCGGCAAGCCGTCTTGAGTATTACGGGTCATGATCAGTTGTTGGATAACGATCCTCCGCTACAACGATCCATCCAACTCCGCAACGGATCCATTGTACCGTTAGGATTCATTCAGGTGTCCTTGCTGAAGCGGCTGCGGGAACACAAGTCAGCCTCTAGTACCAGTACCTCAGCGACGCGGTCACGGCACAGTCGAGCCGAACTGCTGCGGGGAGCCATGCTTACGATCAACGGCATTGCGGCTGGGATGCGGAACACGGGTTAACCTGGACGATAACCTTTGAGAGTGGCAAGTCGGATCTGTGATGCCTTATTCACTAACCCTGCGACCTGGGCAACAACAGGCCCTAGATTATCAAAGTGGACCCCTAGCGATTGCAGCGGTACCTGGAAGTGGCAAGACCTTTATTCTAGAGGTATTAATTACCGATCTAATTGTGAACCGGGGTATTGATCCGGAGCGGATTGGGGTTTTTACCTACATGCGATCAGCTCGGGCAAATTTGCTTCGTCGGATTAACAATCGATTGCGGCAGCAGAATCAATCCGTGCGATTTACAAATGCGTTCACGTTGCACTCTTTGTCATTGAAGATTCTCAAAGCCTTTCAGGGTCGATTGCCTGGTGAAGATGTAACTATTCTAGAACAGTATGAACAGGATCGGATCTTGAGTCGGTTAACACGCACATGGTTACGTCATCATACACATCTGTGGGAACCTCTACTACCTGAAGAAGATAGCCCGTCTAGGGCCAGCCGGCACCGGGTCCGATTTGGGACTAGCTTTCAATCGATGTGTAGTGCTGTAATTCGCACAGCTAAGGCTTATCGACTTCTGCCTAGCGACTTGAAACCCAACTCTGAAGGCTTTTTGAGTTGGGGGACAACCATTTATCAAGGATATCAGACTGAATTGAATCGGTTAGGGCTTGTCGACTATGACGATTTAGGATGGCGTGCACTGGATTTGATCGAACGAGACCGTAGCCTTCTGTTTGAAGTGCAGGGGTGGTATGACTATCTTTTGGAAGATGAAGCGCAAGACAGTTCACCACTCCAAGATGACTTGCTTCTGCTGATCAGTGGAGGGACAGGGAACTTAGTGCGAGTAGGGGACCCGAATCAAAGCATCATGGGTACATTTACCACGGCGGAGCCCCAGCTGTTCCGAGATTTCTGCGCTACTAGTCCGTGTATTACGTTAGATGAATCCAGTCGGAGTGCGCCCAGGATCTTATTTCTAGCAAACCAGCTAGTTCAGTGGGTTACTCAGTCACACCCTCTGCCAGATCTCCAATCAGCCTTAGCTCCCCAATGGATCCAATGCTCTACTTCGGGGCCCAAGAATCCATCAGATGAAGAGGCTGATGTGCAGTTTTGTCGGGTAAAAGGATCCATAGCGGATGAATTTCAACAAGTTGTAGACCATGCGATAGCAGCAGTCCGCCAGCGACCGGACCAGTCTGTTGCAATTCTAGTACCCCGAAATGATCAGGGAGCCGACATTTTAGCTTGCTTGAAACAGTCAGGCTTTGACCAGGCTATCGACTTACTGCGGAATAATCCTACGAATAAACGGGTCATTGAACGAATCCAAATCATCGTAAGCTACCTAGCTCAACCGACATCGATAACGCGGCTGGTGGCTGTCATTGAAGCCTTAGCTGATTGGGTGGAGCTTCCCATTGCCTCTACTGAGTGGAAGCCGATTAAGGCATGGTTACAAGACTGTTTACCTGAGGAGCTAATCTTTCCCAATCGGTATTCGCCCGTTGTCAATTCGGATATATTGGGGATTCCCGAACGATATTGGCTTCCTCTATCACAGCTCTTTCAAGCTATGGCTCGATGGTTACAGGCGGCTCGGGCACCGTGGTCTGATGTTTTAAATGTCATTATTCAAGATCTCTACCGTACACCAGAAGATCTCTTTCTCAGTCATTATGTGGTGGATCAGTTGGAGCTAGCCTTTCGATATCAATCCAGTGTTGATTGGGATGCGATCAATGCCGAGTTAAAGACGATTGCTGAAACTCGTTTGAATAATTTGCCATCGGAGATCACAGCGTTTGCTCCGGATCCTGGGACCATTACCGTTGCAACAGTCCATCGGTCAAAAGGATCCGAGTGGGATGAGGTGATTGTGACTGGAGTATCGGCCTACGACTATCCTGTAACGTTTACGGATCGACCAATGGGCTTAGCGTTTCTAGATGGGGCAGATATACAGGCGGAAGCGTTAGCAGAATTACGACAGTTGATAGGGCGATTTAGTCAGGCGGGATCAGCTAAAGAGCAGGCTTTTCTAGATTTAGCCGCTGAGCGACTGCGTTTGTTTTATGTGGGGATGACTCGGGCCAAACGTCGCCTGGTTTTCACGGTGTCAAGCCGTAATCAGTTTGATAAAGAGCAACGGGCCTCAGCGCTACTAACCCGACTTCAGGACATAGATCGTGAACGCTGATAACGCGAACTTATCTGGTCTAGAGAATAACTGTCCTGAGTAGAGGAAGCAAAGGTCAGAATGGCTTACAGCAGTAATACTGTCCTCAGCTCAGTAGCTTACCCACTGATTGAAAGAGTCTTGCAGTTGATGCTCCAGTTAGTAATTCTAGTTATAGATTGCGTTAAATGTCGTAATTCCTACTAATTTTCCGTACTTACACGCATCTCAAGATCTGGAGACCTTTGAGACTATTGGTACGATTAACATCACGAATAGGCAAAGCTGAATCTGAATCTTGAAAGTGTACAAGTCATCTATCGTTCTCTCTATCTTTAACAGGAGCGGCCATTATGAGGATCCATCAGTTAGCCCTAGTCAGTGTTGCCGCCTGTATCATCAGTGCTTGTTCAAGTTCTACTCCGTCGGCAACGATCCCAATAGCTGATGGAGACTCCGTTGAAGCAGTGACTGGGGATCCTTTTGATCTAGTAGATGATCCAGAGTTAACTTGGCTAGCAACCTCTAACCCCACTTGGCTAGCTCGTCTATGCCAACGCTATCCCGATCTCCGCTTCTGTTCAAGACTGCCGACCCCCACTCCAGCCCCAACTCCAGCCCCTACACCTGCTCCGACTCCAGCCCCGACTCCTATTCCGAATGGATCCGGATGCACACCAATGGCACTGACGGGTTATGCTGCTGATGTTCTGAGTCAAACGAATGCAGAGCGTGCTAGAAACGGCCTGTCTGCTTTGACTGTCTGTGCCGAAGCTACAACCGCGGCTCAGCGACATGCTGAAGACATGGCCCTAAATGACTATTTCAGCCACACAGGGCTAGACGGATCCTCCCCTACTGATCGGGCTCGACAAGTGGGATACCAAGGCGGATGTGGTGAAAATATTGCCGCCGGCCAATCATCACCCTCATCCGTTATGACTGCTTGGCTCAATAGTCCTGGTCATCTTGGCAATATCTTGAATAGCTCCTACCAACACATCGGCATCGGATACTACTATCTACAGAACGATACAGGTAGCCGGAACTACCGGCACTACTGGGTGCAAGTGTTCTGCATCCCGTACTAGCTTGCTTATTAATCTAGTCAGGGCTCACAAAATCATTCTACACAAGGCATTTCTACAGATAGATTTAGGTGTTGACGACTCTATCTGTAGATCTACAAGGCGTTATCGTGAGCCCACTAATACTATTTATACTAGGACAACATATGCAATTGAAGGGTCAGACAAACAGAGTTTAGACCCTTTAAACTGGTACCTAAATCTGAAGATAAGCTAGAGGTTGTAGTACCATTCTAATTTTTGCAACACTACTTAGTGAATTGGTCCTATGACTAACGACTAGCTCTCTTATGAACTTCTCAGGGAGACCATAGGATTTCATCAGTTTTTGAATAGAGTCTCCTCATCTTAATCCACGATGCTAAGACATGTAACAACCTTGTAGGCTTCTGTTACTGCCCTAGAGAAATTTAAGCCTGTATCATCACCACGGAGATTAAGATGATAGACTCTACGTCTTCTTTATTAGACTTTAGACCATCACCTCAGCGCGGACAAGTCTTCTTCATTAGACATGGTGAAAGTACAAGTAATGAACGTAATATCTTTGCAGGAGTGTTGGATGTAGAATTAACTGCCTTTGGAAAAATGCAAGCTCAGCAGGCAGGTCAGGATCTCAAACGAAAAGATATTAAATTCGATGCCGTCTATGTCTCTCATTTAAAGCGAGCTCGCCAAACTTGTGACATTGCTCTAGTCACTAGTGAGGCCCTTCGATCTACAACCGTTACACCACAGATTGATCATAGAATTGGCGAAAAGTCATTTGGTATATTTGCTCAGCGAAACAAAAATTTATTGCGTCTAGCTTTGGGGTATGAAGGATTTGAAACAATGCTCCACTCCCATAGTGAGACCCCACCATCAGGAGAAAGAATTGAGTTGGTTTATCAGCGAGCAGCTCACTTTTATGAAGAGAAAGTTGCTCCCCATTTGAACAGAGGTGAAAACGTTTTAGTTGTATGCCATCAGTATGTACTAGAACCGCTAGCACTTTATCTCAGTGGATTACCTCCAACAGCCTACCGTCACCTCAAACTACCTAACGGGAAAGCATTGAGCCAGGATGAACTAGTGAAATTTCAGCACAAAGAATCAGGTGGTTCAGCTTCACTGCGAAAAAAATTAAACGATCTAGCGATCATGTGGGGGGTTATAGCTAGTGCTTGCGCTTTCTTAGGGGGAAGTGTAATGAAAGCCAGTGGACTAGTCGCAGATTTATCCAGTCCAGTTTTCACCTCTGTCATCGTAGCCTGTCTAGCTATTTCGACATTTTACGCCTATTTAGATATTGATTTCGCCGCGAGTAAACAGAATGTCAGCCAAGTGGTGAAGTCATCTATTCAGGGATGGATGTTAGCACGTTGGGGTATTGCTCTGATTCTCTTATTCTCAGGCTTGGTTTACCAAGGATCTGAGGATCTCTACAAAGTGCTCTGGTTGATGTTTTGGTTAGTTCCACCTGCTCTCACTACACCAGTATTATCAATATTGTGGGGTGGCAATCTTTATCCTGCTGCTTTGTTATCGCGGTCGCTGTCGATCATCATTCCAGCAGCTCTGATTGGACTACTATCAGTAGTGATGCTGCCAATTAGTCCTTTTGATCTAGGGTTCTTCTATATCATTCTAGGCTTAGGTCTGGCTCTACCTGCCATGCTGGCCCAACTCTGGCGTTCAAATTATCCTGTTGAGTCAAACCATCATAGTAAAAACTGGAAATGTATCGGAATTCTTGCTGCTAGTCTAATGGCCTTCGTGACTGGACTACAGTTTACGCCTTCAGATCTATTCGTAGACATCTTTATTGCCGCAAATCCGGAACGATCCATAGCCTGTCTCCAACAACTAGGTGTTGCATTAACTACCTTTTTGCTGATGCGAGTTCTAGCAATTCTCACCATATTAGCCTCCAGCCGATGGCCTAACCCTGCTGAATCACAGGATGCCTATATTCTATTGGTTACCCCCAACTTTTTCTTGTGGGCAGCACTCTTCAGTAGTATCAGATTAGCGATGCCGCAAGATGTTCTGACTTATGCGATTTTTTGGGGGGCCTTCGGATTCTTTTGTATTCCCCCACTCGAACAGGTAGTGTTCACAATGCTTTTCTCTAACACTCTCTTAAAAGATGCTCTCCGATCCAGCCGTGTCACAGTTGAGGAGGCTAAACATTTATTTCAACAATTTGATAGAGATCACAATAATGCTCTAGACAGACGAGAGTTACTAGAACTGATCCGCCTCATTGAATACAAAACCACAGGCCAGTTGAATGTAGAGGAGGAGAGTCATTCCTACCTGCTAGAACATTTCTTTAAAACACTTGATTCGAACCAAGATAATTTAGTTAGCATTCAGGAGTTTGAACACTATCTAGCTCGATATGGCCTAGTGATCAACCTAAATAGCAGTGATAGCACTTACAGGATCCAGCATTGAAAGTACAGGATCCGTGAGGATAGTGCCACTAGCCACGAGGAGGATCGATTAGACTAGGAAGCGAAATGTTGTGAGTTGATGGCCAGCCCCTATGACCCCAACTAGCGAGACCCCCACTAGCGAGCAAATTGAGAAATTAGCAGCTTCCATTGGTGAAGAGGTGTACATGGATGTGGCTAAATGGCATCTCTACTTGAGGGATACTAAGCTCCACACACCGTTAGCTGAAAGATTAGCACCGCTGATTCTGGCGGGTCAGGTGGACGAGGAGGCTGCAACTAAAATTTTGGACGACACACCTGTCAAGCTGGGCGGTGGTCGGAGTGAGTTGCCCCTTTCCTCCTTACTACCCGTTCAAGGCATCATCAATTTGCTCGATATCCTCGAAGAGTATGCTCGCCAATGGAACTAGGCCGGATCCTACGCCAAACCTGTTTCTGGTGTCTTCTCCTCGCAGGGGGGACCAGTTGTGCCGGGACCCAGTGGGGTGAATCGATTGAGCAAGCTATACAGGTGTCAGAGCAGCCTGGGGTTGAATCTTCTGATGATGTTTTGACTGTCGATGCTCCTCGCGAAACGCCAAGGCCTACTCCAGACCAGGAACCAGCCCCAGAGCCCACTACAGTTTCTGAAGACACTTCGGCTCCCGACACATTTACACCATCTGATACCCCCACGCCCGCGAACCGATCTCAGGAGGGGACCTTTAGGGATCTGGAGGCAGCCCCCGCCCAAGCACAAGAAGCGATTCAAGCTCTAACGGCTCTCGGGGTTTTCGACTCGATTACAGGATCCATGTTTGAACCCAATCGTAGTGTGAAGCGTGGCGAGTTTGCTCGATGGCTCGTTTTGGCTAACAATGCGATTTACACTGATGACCCTTTGCGTCAAATCCGGCTAGGATCTGCTCAAGACCGCCCCATGTTTCTGGATGTTCCTGAAGCAGACCCAAACTTCCTCCCTATTCAGGCACTGGGTGCAGCAGGCATCATCATCGGCAATGATCAACAGGAATTCCGTCCTGACAGTCTTTTGTCTAGAGCTGATCTCATTCAACTGAAGTTACCTTTAGATCTCCCGCCTGGTCAAATTGAAGGTGATCGTGAGTCTGTTGAACAAGTATGGGGATTCACAGACATTGAAGAGATCCCGCAAGAGGCTTTACCTGCTGTCACAGTCGATCGTGAGCTGGATGACGATTCTACAATTTTGCGGACATTTGGTCCGATCCGTTCCTTCCGGCCCTTCAGTCCTGTGAGCCGGGCTGAAGTTGCCCTCGCCTTATCTCAATTTGGAGAACAGTCTGCCCTTGAACTGACCCTTGAACCCTCAATCTCTCAGGATCCCTCCCCAATCCCAGCTCTGTCTCCCTCTCCATCCCCAGCTCCTAGCCCCTCTCCATCCCCAGCTCCTAGTCCGTCTCCTTTACCTACACCTGAGCCGTCAGTGGAACCTGAACCTGATAGTCCTGAACCTGAACCTAATAATGTCGAAGAGACTCCCACATCTGACCCCTCTCCGTCCCCTACTCAGGGAGAACCTGATGTGAGAGGGTTTGTGACTCCACCTCGGACTGAGTAATGCCAAAACATCTGCTGGAGGTAAATGATGGATCCGATTCAATCCCTACCAAACGCTAACATTACCCAGGGTAGCCCTCTGGCTGCTGAATTCCTGGCGTTGAATATCATGACTTTTCATGCAGCCTGTCATTGGACCAAAGCATTGGCTTATGGATCCAATTCCACAAACGACGACTCTCGAATTATCTTTCAGGAAAGGTGCGGAACATGCACAACTAAACATGGAGCTATTGCTCATCTGGCCGCTGAGTTACATCTTCCTGTTCAGAAGAACTTGGGATTTTACCGTCTGAATGATGAGATTGTGACGGGTGTTAATGCCATTATTGAACCGGCTGGGCTAACCTTTATCCCTCAAACCCATTGCTTCCTCAGCTCAGGATCCTTGCGTGTAGACTTAACCGAAGGTAACTGTAATGGTAAAAACAAGACGATTGCAGACTATGACTTTGTAATCCCTGTCAAGCCTGATCTTACCCTTGCAGAAGAAGAGAGACTTTACCTCGAACAGTTGGAGATCTACTTTGACCAGTATCTTCAGCTCAAGACGTTGGGAGCGGATAGGATCCTGGAGCTACTAGAGCAGTGTAATCGCCAAGTGAAACACCAATGTTCTCTAATGGCTATGGCTATTCACTCGTGATTCTGGAGACTGACTATCTTCAGTATCAACAGGTTACTAACCAAGTTACCACCTGACCAGTCTCTCCAAGTCCGCTAGCTTTGTAGGGCCAATCCCAGAAACATTATCGAAGTCCTCAAGAGAATTGATCGGTCGAGCGTTAATGATATTCTGTGCCAGAGTGGGACCAATACCAGGTAAGGACTCCAACTCATCTTGCGAGGCTGTATTGAGATTCACCTGACTGGCTGGATCGATTTCTTCGGGAACATACTCACCCGATGCAATTTTGCGACACTCTTCTTGAGCCACTGCGACCTTATCCTGTAGGCTCCTGGATGGTCCCATCCGAGAATTTTCAAACAGACGATCAAGCTCACGGGTGAAGTGGGCGGCAACAACTGTACTTTCAATCACGAGGATACTTTCATCATTGCTTTTATTGGCCGCAGCTGACCAGTTGTGGGATCCTGTAATCACCGTTGCATTCGGAGTCCCACTATCAATTAGACCTGCTTTGTGGTGGAGCTTATCCGTTTCATACATGTTGGGGACGCCTACCAGAGTAGAAGGCGGATCCCAAGCAATCCGAGCTGGATCCACTTCACAATTGCGCGGCAAACTCAGTCCCCACATATCCAAAGTCCGACTGAAATCGCGATAGGCAAATCCTGGGTCGAATACACCTCGCACTTCAACCCCATGTTCAAGTTGCAGTCGTTTTAGCTCATCCACAATGCCTTGATCAGAAAATACGAAGAGCGCTAAATCAATGCTTTCGCGGGCTTGGCTCAACGCTTGTACGATCGCACCGTTAGTGGTGTCTTCATAAGGAACTGCTGCGCCCGCTGGCGAAAAATGAACGGAGACCACTGCATCTTGAATAGGGATAGTCTCAATCGGACGCTCAGGTTTTTGGACTCCGAACAAGCCATTATCCTGCCCTCCAGGACCATCCCCCCACATGTAATTGAACTCACGGGTGAAGAGCTCACTAATCTCAGGGCTATCAATAACCATTAAGTGGTTAACGTTGCCGGTACTGCCATCTTCACCGAAGTCGCCATGATTTCCTGAGAGGGTGAAGTTATTGGATCCAGTTACCAACCGTTGACCATCGATGACAATGAACTTCTGATGCATCAAGCCACTGCCCTTAGTACCATCAGAGGTGTCATCCACGTAGGGCACGCCAGCCTTTCGCAAAATGGTGTAGACATCTCGCTGTTCAATCTCAGAGGGAGATAAGGATCCGTTGCCGTCTAGATCAACCAAATGATAGTATTCGTCCAGCTTGCCCCGACTGTGACCATCCAAGCTGTCTGGATCAACTTCTGACCAATCAATGTTGTAAGTATTCTCAGTGATGAAGCGAACTTTAACGCCGGCTTGATGCTGGTCTGCTAACGCTTGGGCAATTAGGGGTAGGTTAATTTCCTGAACCGCAATGTCAACCGTCGAACGAGCGGACCTAATCTGTTCAATGATCATGGCCTCGAGGTCATAGCCGTAGCGATGGATCCCTCGATACGGATCCGTGTAAGCACTTTCGCGGCTCTGGTTAAAGTAAACCTTGATATGAGAATGCTGCGGGAGAGGAGGAATCGTTTGGAGGGTTTCCTCAACACCCTCAGGTTCCCGAATGACTACTTCGAGCAAGTAGCCAATTCCAATGAGTAAGCCAAATCCAATCAGGGGCGGCAAAAAACGACGTAAGCGTTGTTTCCAGCTTGTAGACCCGCTCATAAAGACCCACCATGACTTGCTGAGCACTACTATAGGTCTAGAATCGCCGAATCACAGCTGCTTCCATCAAGGATTCATAACTTCTATAGATCCGACGATGACGAACGCTCTTGCTACTACATCCAAGGTATAGGTAGCAGCACCTGCGTAGACGACACCAGATGGACCACCACTGAAACCAGGACGTAGAACCCCATTCCCAATGAGAACAGAGCCGAACTGACAGCAGCTTCAGGTCAGAACACTAGGAGTAAGCCATTACCCACAGCAAAAAGCGAACTTGCCAGGGCAATACCGGCAGGAATGGACAACAGGAACCAGTAAAACGGCACAGTTTGACCGGCCCCACCATCAAGTCCGAGCAATAGAGGCAGCAGACTGACAAAATAGATAGCGTAGCTCATGCCTCTGCCCAACAGGAATCCGACAGATGCTCCCACAATAGCTCTAACTAAAGATCTCAATACTTTCACAACCTACTCCAAACTTAGCTTTTGTCAGCAGTGTAGTACCCCACAGACCCTTTCTAGAGCGCTACAATCAGCCTAGTCAACTAGGGCTCCTCGTCGTTGTAGATCGGCTAGCTGTGCAGTTGACAGACCTTGAACACGTTGGAAGTGGGCTCCTGTGACCTGAGCCCCATCCCAGAGTGTATGTGTTAGATCTGCCTCTTCAAAACTCGCGTTTTCTACATTGGCATCTTGGAAATCAGCGTGCATTAGCCGCGCCCATCGAAAGTCACCCCATTGCAGTTGGGCCCCTTCAAATCGAGAGAGCTGGAAGTCGGCTCCACGAAACTTAGCCCACCGCATCGTCGCATAAGTAAAATTACAATGCCTGGCCTGGGATCCGTACCAATCAGACCGACGCAAATCCGCTTCCTGAAAGGTTGCTTCATTCGTTTGCCCATAACACAAATCAGCCCGAAATAGCCTCGCGTAGCTTATATCTGACCCTGTTAAATCGGCTCCCCTTAAATCGATATGCTGTAGGTTAGCTGAGCGTAACTGGCATCCCCGTAACAACGCATCATTCAGCGCAGACCACCGCACAAAGACTCGTGATAAATCGGCCCCACTTAAATTAGCCTCAATCAATATCACCCAACGCAAGGCAGCATCCGCTAGTACTACCCCACTCAAATCCGCCCCACTCAAGTTGAGATGCATCAAATTTGCATCCTGCAGATTGGCCTGAGTCAGATCGGCCCCTTGCAAATTCACTCGCTTCCACTGGGCTCCACTCAAGTCTGCCCCGCATAGATCAGCCGCCTCTATCTCCAAATCCATTACACGCGTTTCACTTAGATCTCGCTGTCGCAAATTTGCCATCGGCTGCAGATCACTCAGTACAGCTGCGGTTGGGCCCGCTTGATTGGAAACACCTTGATTGGAAATACCTTGATTGGAAACGCCTTGACTTGAGGCAACTGCTGGAGACCATGCTTCAGGATCCGGAGCTAGGGCAGGAACCGTTTCAGACACCGGAGATGACCCGGTAGCTGCCACAGATGACGCAGATGACTCAGTCGGTGAAACACACATAAGACACGGATCCGAAATCGGGGGTAATATCTGTAGGGTGCCCCAATCTCTCTCGGAAGGCAAATCTACGGACTATCTCGGTCAAATCAAAAACACGGTGAGCTATTCTACCGATCCTGACTCTGAATTAACTCTGGATCAAAGGTTCTGAACGATTTAGAGTATCAACATAGTGGCTATTTGTGGGGTTTACTTTATCCCTTGAAGTCGTCGTGAACCACTGGCCTGCACATGCGTTGGGATCCTGTGTGACCAGCCCTAGACTCAGTCCCAGCCCAAGCATGTCCTAACCCAATCATGTCTAACCCAAGCACGTCCTAACCCAGCACATTGAGAGGCAGCCTGATGTCACCAGAAAAGATGGGGGTCGAGTTCATCAACAAGATCGCCGCCGGTGAGCGTAACTTTGAGGGGATTGACTTAGCAGGCGTGGATTTAAGAGGCGCAACCCTCGGCAACCTAATTCTCCGACGGGCCAATCTAAGAGGTGCGCTCCTCACTGGAGCCTATCTCCGCCAGGCAGACTTGCAGGGGGCGAATCTCAGTAGCGCAGACCTCGGGGAGACGAATCTCCGGGATGCCAACCTATCAGATGCCGAACTCATTGGTGCCAAACTACTGGGCGCTAACTTACGGGGGGTACAGATGCAGAATGCCAAACTGGCAGGAGCTAATCTGAAACAAGCAAATCTCAAAGACGCCACGCTAGACAATGCCAATCTTGGAGGAGCTTATCTGCTGGGATGCAAGCTGATGGGAGCCTCACTTCTAGGGACTTTTATCCATGAAGCTGTTTTCAAGGATGCTTCCTACGATAGTCGCACCCAGTTTGATCCTCAGTTCGAGCCTGAACGGGCGGGAATGAAGCGGTCCTAGCTATTGGTCAGAGGACAGACTGTTGGTTCGCCGGTCTCCTCTTGATTCAGGATCTGACTGGTAATGACCACGGATAGACTTAGGACAGAGCTAAGTGATATGACAAAACTCAATGCTCATTTCAGCTATGGTGATCCCCGAGTTAATCCCTGTGGAGTGTGAATCGTTATGGCAGCCCTCTCTCAAACCCAAGTGCTCAGTGGAGACGAACTCCAATCACGTTATGAAGCAGGGGAACGAGATTTTTCGAATGCCAACCTGAGTGGGGCCACCCTTACTGGTGCTTATCTGGGAGATATTGTGCTGGTGGGTGCGGATTTAACAAAGGCTAACTTCAGCGGGTCTCAACTCAGTGGAGCCGACTTACGTGAAGCGGATCTGAGTGAAGCTAGGTTCCGCGGGGTTGACCTCAGTGATGGGTTATTGAATCGAGCCAGTCTAAAGGGAATTAACTTACGCGAGTCATTTCTCTGGGGAATCCAACTCAGTGAGGCGGATTTGACTGAGGCTGATCTCAGTGGAGCCATTTTAGCTAGTGCGAATCTTAATCAGACGATATTGATGGGAACATTCTTATGGGGGGCAAGCCTACGTCGGGCTGTACTCAAGGGGAGTAACCTCAGGGCCGCCCAGTTAAGTGGTGCTAATCTGTGGTCTGCCGATCTAAGGGGTGCCCTTCTAAACGAGGCCGATCTGCGTGGTGCAGATTTAGATCAAGCCATATTAGAGGAAGCCGATTTGCGCCAAGCTTACTATTCTACACGGACACGGTTTACTGCCATCGATCCAGAGGCTGAAGGCATGACGCTAGTTAAGGATCCTAGAGTAGAGTGAGCATCTGAGGCTTTGATGTCTAACAATGTCTTCAGAGGGCGTCCGGAAAAGGGTCCACTCTACTCTGGGCTCAGGCTGTTGGACACTTAAGTGGCGAAGTGAACTTGATTCGTGAAGCAGTACTGTTGCTTAGCTTGATTCAGCAGAGGGAAGGAAGGTGGCTGATGGCCCATGTCGATGACGCTAACATTACTAGTTTGGGGTCTAGTCCCCATGGCACAAGTGGGGCTGTTATCCTCAGGAGTGTGTCGCTTTTGAAGAGTTATCAAGCTGGCGAGCGCAACTTCAAAGGGATCGATCTGAGCCAAGCCCACCTCCCTGAGGCTGATCTGACTGGCATTAAACTCACGAACGCTAACATGAGTGGTTGCAACTTAGCTCACGCTGTCCTCAGCCAGGCCAAGATGAATCGGATTTATCTTACAGCCGCCAACCTTGAAGGGGCCTATTTTATTGGAGCAGATCTCAGCCGTGCTGATTTGTTTGCGGTCAACCTGAAGGGGGGACATCTCAGTAAGGCAGTATTACAAAAAACGATCCTTTACAAAGCTGACTTGCGTAACTGTACGTTGATCCGGGCCAATCTGCAGGGGGCTGACCTGCGGTTGGCTAAGTTAGCCAATGCCGACCTTAATGGCGCAGAATTAATAGAGGCCCTCTTAGTGGGAGCTGACCTCCGCCAAGTCGAGATGGATAGTTCCAAGCTGGTTGGGGCCGATCTGAGGGGTGCGGTTCTAAATCAAGCTAATCTTAGTAAGTCAGATCTCAGTGGTGCCAATTTGAGCAAAGCTCGGCTGGAAAAAGCTAATTTAGCCAAAGTGGATCTGGGTCATGCTTCCCTGGTGAGGGTTGACTTTGTTGGGTGTGACTTAACCTCAGCCAACTTGACGGGCTGTGACTTGCGGGGGGCTAATCTTTGTAAGGCCAAACTAGAAGGGGCTGTCTTTACCAGTGCGGTCTATGATGCCGATACCCTTTTTGATCGAGGCTTTGTGCCCAGTAAACTTGGGATGAAGGAGTTAGTCCAGTAGAGCGACACTACCTTGGCTCCGTTGATTGGACAGAATTAATGCTACTTTTGTTCGTGATATCGTTGCTTCCAGCTGCTTATTTGCCCCTTGCTCTAGACCCAGTTTTGGCTCTCTCCTCTAGCTCTCATCCTCTTCTCGGCTTTCCTTCTATCTAACTCGTTTTGATTCATAGGATGACTTTGATTACCTGTAACCGTGATTTATGTCTCAACTGACTGCTTCCACTCGCCGTAGGCTTAGTAAACTTCCCCAAATTGCCAGTGTCTGGGAAGGAGATTGTCGCCCTATCCCGACAGGTGTATCAGCTACGCTCATGGCAGAACCCGCTGAAGGATCCTGTGTCTTATGGGTGGATGGATCGCAGGGGGTTGTCCGAGCAATGGATGTGGTCAACAGCCCTGCCAAGTACGAAATCATGGTTCGAAATCTCTTGCAGGCGATGGAATCTCCCCACAGTGCGGCCCCAGCCCGACCTCAGAAGATTGTCGTTAATGACCGTGAGTTCCAATTCTATCTGCGAGGGATCCTGCAGGACTTGAGCATCAAAGTTGAATTTCAAGCTGAACTTCCCTTTATTGACGAGGTATATCGTAGCATTATTGACATGTCTCGTCATCGCCGGCCTCGCCTACCAGAAGCCTATGCTGACGAGTTGACCGCAAGGGCGTTGACCCTTTGGCAAGATGTCCCTTGGACCTACATCGCAGACCACCAGATTATCGCAATTGAAGTAAATCAGTGGGATATTTCTACTTTATATGCCTCTGTGATGGGGATGCTGGGGATGGAGTTTGGGATCTTGCTCTATCGCTCTTTAGATTCGTTACGTCAGTTTCGCCAGCAAGCAGTTGAACAGGATGATGAGTCTTTAGAAGGCGCCTTTTTGAGTCAGGACTGCTTTTACTTGACTTTTGAGATGGAGATGGAACATTCCAGCAATGCCGTGGAACCGAGCTTTGGTTTGATCCATCCGCTAGAAGGGATCCGAACTCAGTTGTATGAGGAAGAAGCACTAGGATTGATTGTAGCTTTGGATGCCTTGCATCGTTTTTTCAAGGCGCATCGTCGGCAGTTAACATCCGAGTTCGTGGCTTTGTCAAAACGCTATAGCATCGAGAATCCTCAGGATCCTGACACACGGGTATCGGTCCAGGTCTCGACTTTGCTTGATGTCACAGAAGAGTTTGCTGAACAGTGGGATGATGATGACGATGAGCCGGGCGGACTGGTTTTACATGAGGATCTGACACCGGCAGGATCCCTTGTCGGCTTGAGTGTCATACCGTGGTCAACGGTGGATACGGTGAACTCAACATTTGCTGAAGGGGAAGAGTTCAAAGAATTATGCCGAGATGAGTCAGGGTTACCTGTTGTTGTGATTCAAACCTCACGTCCCAAAGCAAAGGCTCTGATCACAAAATTACAAGGATCCTGTAAACCAGCTCAGTTTTGTTTCAATGAAGGGACAGAAGCCTACGGAGATAAAGAGTACGATTTGAAGGTGATGCAAGCCACTGATGAGGAGCTCTACCTACTAGGAGAAAGTCTAGCTCAAGAGGCTTATTTTAAGTTGCGGCAGGCATGGGAGAGGCAGTGTGACGCTTGTGGTGGATTCTGTGGATTATTGGTGGCTATGGGGGTTACGGCCGCACGCGGATCAGCTCGGGGGGGGGAAATCCCGGAACGCTATATGCTGGCCATCTTTCCCATGCGCAAGATTGATCCTAAAGTAATTGGGTTGGAACCGCTGGTCAAAATGCCGATTCCTTCCCTTGAGTTCTAGAGCTGACGCCTGTAGTTAATATCCAAGGTATTGATATCCGAGGTGTTGATATCCAAGGTGTGGATATCCAAGGTGTTGATATCCGAAATGAGGTCTTGCGCTTCATTCGATGTCGTCTGCTCACCACATGTCCAACGCTTCACTGAGCGTCAGGATCCTGACGTAAACCTAAAGGGGGGCTAAAGGAACTGAGTAGTCTTACTCAACCGGCCAGGACCCCTGTTAATATGCAACTTGAATGTCGGTAAACAGTGTTATGGATCTCCCCATTCCTCTTAATGAGTTTCCTTGGTTGACGACAGTCATCCTCTACCCGGTGCTAGCAGCACTCTTTATTCCTCTGATTCCGGATCCAGATGGCAAAGGCCGTCCCATTCGGTGGTTCGCGCTCTTCATTGGGATTACAAATCTATTTATCCTAGTGGCGGGGTTTTATTTTAACTATGATCCGTCCAATCCAGGATTGCAGTTAGCTGAATATTACGATTGGGTGCCTCAGGTCGGCCTACGGTGGTCTGTGGGGGCTGATGGGTTGTCAATGCCACTGATTTTGTTGACAGCGTTCATCACCACATTAGCGATTTTGGCGTCGTGGCCGGTTACATGGAAACCCAAGTTGTTCTACTTCTTGATCCTGTCGATGTACGGTGCTCAGATCGGAGTGTTCGCCGTTCAAGATATGTTGCTCTTCTTCCTGATGTGGGAGCTAGAACTGATTCCGGTCTACCTCCTCCTCGCTATCTGGGGGGGCAAGAAGCGGCAGTATGCAGCAACTAAGTTTATTCTCTACACAGCGTTAAGC
Organism: uncultured bacterium; assembly: GCA_964443615.1. Taxonomy (GTDB): domain Bacteria; phylum Cyanobacteriota; class Cyanobacteriia; order Thermostichales; family Thermostichaceae; genus CAYSWV01. Next base: position 28,368 of record CAYUEE010000040.1, read on the forward strand.
TCGTTGTTCATCTTGGTAGCCGCACTTGCGATGGCCTTCTATGGGGATGTACAGACATTTGATATGCAGGCGCTGGCGTCTAAGTCATACCCTGTGGTGTTTCAGCTGTTCATGTACGGCGCGTTTTTGATTGCCTATGGCGTGAAGTTACCCATCTTTCCGTTCCATACCTGGTTACCAGATGCTCACGGTGAAGCCACTGCACCAGTTCACATGTAGTTGGCCGGGATCCTGTTGAAGATGGGGGGGTAAGCGTTCCTCCGGATGAATGTGGGGATGCTGCCGGATGCTCATTTGGTGTTTGCGCCAATCTTGATCGTGTTGGGCGTGGTCAATATCATCTACGCGGCTCTCACATCGTTTGGTCAGCGGAATTTGAAGCGTAAGATTGCGTATTCATCGATTAGCCACATGGGCTTTGTCCTTATTGGGATTGGCTGTCTCACGGAAATCGGGATGAGCGGCGCGATGTTACAAATGATTTCCCACGGTCTCATTGGTGCAAGCCTATTCTTCCTCGTGGGCGCCACCTATGACCGGACCCATACCCTGGAACTGGAGGAGATGGGCGGTGTTGGATTGAAAATGCCCAAGATCTTCTCAATGTTCACAGTATGTTCGCTAGCATCACTCGCGCTGCCGGGGATGAGCGGATTCGTGGCGGAGATTATGGTGTTTATTGGGATGGCAACCACGAAGGCCTATGATGGAACCTTCAAAACAGTCATTGTCTTTTTGGCGGCGGTGGGTGTGATTTTGACCCCCATATATTTGCTCTCGATGTTGCGTCAGATTTTCTTTGGCCCTGAAAACAAAGAGCTGACTGCACATGAGGAATTGGTTGATGCTGAACCACGTGAGATCTTTATCATTGCTAGCTTGTTAATTCCCATCGTCGGTATCGGGGTTTACCCAAAGCTGATGACGCAAGTTTATGACAATTCCACGAACGGGTTAGTGGCGGTTCTGTTGAAGGATCTCCCCAATCCTGAGGAGGGTGAACCCGATGAGAGGGTTGCTCTGTTCCCACAGGATCCGATTGTGGCCCCTAGCTTAAACGAGTCTCTACTCTGAGCCTAGCTAGCACTTATTTAGATAGGATCCTGGTAGGAGACCGGGGTCCTTTTTAATGGTGAAGGGATGCTGGGATCCCGTCTGACAAGATTCTGTTTACTGGAAATCTGTGCTTTGGAGTGCTGGTATGGATCCTCAAGTTGATGAGCAGCGGCAACAGGCCTGGACTCTACATCTTGCGGGTCAGTTGGAGTCTGCACTCCGTCATCAGATTGCTTTAGTTAATGCAGCTGTTCGGTGTCAGCATGTTCAAGCTCAGGATTATCACCGACTTGGCGTTATGTTTTTTACTCTCCGTCACTTTGCTGGAGCCACCTCGGCCTTTGCCAAGGTGCAGCAGATGGATCCGTCCTATCCTTATGTTGCCCAAAATCTAGGGTTAAGTCTGATTCGCTCCGGTCAAGTGGCGGCAGCACTCCCTCCTCTTTTACAAGCGGTTCAACAGGATCCTGACAATCTGGATATCCTCGCCGGTTTAGCTGATGCCTACACTAAACTGGGAGACGCACCAACAGGACAAGACTATGGAAAACGGATCCTGCTCATTAAAGACCAGCACGCTCAGGCACCGATTCATACCCTGAGACTGACGTCTATCCCGCCCTTGCAATTAGAGGATCCTGCTCGAAATATCATCGCCTTTAGCCTCTTTGGAACCCACCCGATGTACTTAGAGGGTGCCATAACCAATGCCACAATTGCCAAAGGCTTATACCCTGGTTGGCGCTGCCGCTTTTACTGTGATGACACTGTTCCCACAGCTACCCGAGCGGCCTTGGTGAAAACGGGCTCCCAAGTTATCCTCATGCCCCGAGCCCAGCGATTAGCAGATGGGTTATTTTGGCGGTTTTATGTGATGGAGGATCCTGATGTCACCCGATTTTTGATTCGTGATTGTGACTCTTTATTGACGATTCGGGAGCGGCGGGCGGTTGATGAGTGGTTAGCCTCCGATCGGCCTTTTCACATCATGCGAGATCACCCTTCTCATGTGGATTTGATCCTGGCAGGGTTATGGGGAGGACTTACTGGTGTATTGCCGACATTGACTCAATTATTAAAAGGCTTTAGCTATAATTCGGCGACCCAATCTCGCCATGCTGATCAACTCTTTCTCGGTCGTGTAGTGTGGCCTTTAATTAAAGATTACTGTCTGATCCATGACTCCGTTTACACGATGTTTGGATCCTATCCTTTTCCACTGGGTGCGGATCTACCCCCTCATCGCCATGTGGGAGATACGGATGCAGCTTTTCAGAATACGTCCACAGATTTTCACTGAGAAGGAAGGGTAATCTTCTCAAGGTATTCAGGAGCAGTCCCAAGGGGCTTGACTGGAACACACCCCTAAGGAAGCACATCCTCGATGACGATTGACTCTCTGAGAAAGATTCGAGGATAGACTAGTCTTACCCTTCACGAGAGTATGCTATGACCGGCGGCATTCGAGCCTCCATTGCGACTATTGACCTCTACGGTCCCATCATTGCCAGTACGCTGGATACAATTCAACGCCAGCTCCAGGTTAAGCTCCAGGCAGGCTACTACTACCTCATCCTCAACGTATCAGGAGTAACAATGCTCGACAGTCTTGGCCTTGGTTTCCTGATGGAAGTACGGCGGCGGTGTGGAGACCAAGGGGGCAAGCTAGTGCTCTGTGAGTTGTCGGAGGCGGTCAAGCTGACTCTCAATCTCTCAGATACGAACTCTGTCCTGCCGTCATTTCCTTCCGAACAAGACGCTCGTCAGTATCTGGAAAGAGTCTCGTCTCAGTCTTAATCTGAATCCTCCTCAGACAGTGGCAAGATCCGGGATCCTAAGGGTTACCCTAGGCTTGTTCACACAGATCCTGACGGTCATATGAGCACCCTCAGACAGGCGTATTCAGTGCTGGAACTTCCCGTTGGTGCGCCTCTGAACCAAGTCCACGAGGCTTACCGGATCCTGAAATTCGCTTGGGATCCTAGTCGGTGTCCTGACTCTAACGATCGTCTCAAAACGAAAGCGACCCACAAACTCCGAACGATTGAAGCCGCTTACCAGCAAATCCAAACCTGGCTCCAAACCCATCCGCATAGCGCTCCACAGCCTGAGATGGATCCACCATTAGATCGGCGACGCTGCTATGCCCTTCTTGAAATTCCTTCAGAATCATCGGTTGATACGGTGAAAGTAGCCTACCGAGACCTGGCATTCATCTGGCATCCAGACCGCTTTCCGGCGGAGGATCCTGATGTTCAAGCCAAAGCTCAATCGAAACTTCAACAGATTAATACCGCCTATGATCAACTCAAACAGTATCTGAGCCACATCCCACCTCGATCAGCCTCACCGTCTGGGGCTTCTACCGCGGCTCGCCGATCTCAACCCTACAATTCCTATCAAGCCTACTATCGCACCCGCCAAGCTCAGCACGCTCCTCCGAAGCCGAAATCGTTATGGGATGAAGCGAATGGAGGATCCGAATCTGCCTTACAACTCCTTTTGTCTGAAGCATTAACTACATACGGACTGGGTAGTCAGATTAATTTCCAAAAAGGACACCTACGAGTCTGCTTTTATGATACTCAGGGGTTCGGACGGCGGTACTGTTTGGCTAGCTTGCATCTGATATTGGCGGATTTTCAGTTCAGTTGCCTCACGGATCCAGTGCAAGTCTATGGTTTAAATCAGCAGGGTAATGCCTGGAAACATCGGGTTCAGGCTCCTCAACCGAAACCCGAGTCGCCGATTACCCGATTTACCTTCGATGATTTTCAAGTGAATGCCCGTGCACTTCCCATAGCGTTGGGGTTGGGCTTACTGATTCATTGGATCCCGTTTTTGCAGCTATTGCACTCGCCTTTGCATGTGTTGGTGCATCAAGTGAGCCATATCATTGTTGCTTGTTTAGGAGCTCGCCCCAATGTGATGGTAGCTACTCGAGCCTCTTTTCGGGTGACTGAGCTTTACGCGCGGATGGATCCGTTGACCTATGGTCTGGTTGCGATAGTGCTCGTCTGGTTTTTCATGAGTGCTCGGCGGGAACGACTGGTATGGGCGCAAGGGTTAGCGGTTGGCCTCTTAGTGGTGCAGGCCTATCTCACATGGTGGGTGCCTCGGGATCCGTTTTTAACCCTGTTCTATCTGGCTGGAATTACCGGGGAATTGTGGCTTAGCGCTGGGATGATCTGTGGGTTCTATCACCGACTCCCTGACTCCATTCGGTGGGATTTTTGTCGATATCCAATGCTGCTGGTTTGTGCCCCGACTTTTGTCAACAGTTTGAGCAACTGGGCCACCAGGGTACTCTCCGGCCAGAATGGTTTAATTTCGGTACCCGGTCGCATCATGACCCGCTTCTGGAATGAGGATCTCTCACGACTCCAGCTGGATCAGTCGGCAAGTGAATGGTTTGAGGCCTTTCTGCTGTTAGGACTGGTGTGTAGCGCGGTCATTCTCGGGTTTTACGTCTACTTTCTCTGCCGAACGGATCCGTTTCAACTGCAGGTGAGTCGGTCGCGCTGGTGGATCAAGGTGGTGCAGTGGCGACATCAGACTTAGGGATCCTGCCAGACTGAGCGCATAGTGCGAGGCAAAATGAGTTGTCGAACCATCTAGGTTAGAACGGATCCTTAGCCTGAGAATACCCCACCACTGATCTTACGAATGGCTTTGCCTACCACATCGCTATACCGCACCTCGCCCGCCAGGATCTGTCCCATCAACTTCGTCGCCCCAGGCCGCTTCACCGCCACCCGATAAGCCACCCCTGGCATTCGGTAAAAGACTCCGGCTAGCCGTTTGGCCCACCGCATCTCTACCCCCCATTGCTCTTGGATCCGTTGACTGTAGGCGGCCAGCGCGTTGGCATCCCCACCCAAAGACTCACTAATCGCTTCCGCCGCTAATTTGCCTGAGAGCAATGAGGGACGGATCCCTTCGGCTGTAAACGGATCAATCACACAGGCGGCATCCCCGGCTAATAGCGCATTCTGAGTATGGAGCTTTTGATCTTCATCCCACAGACAGATGGGGTGACCGTATTGCTTCAATGTCTTCAAATCTACTCCGAACAGCTTGGCATAGTCCGCTGCAATCGTTTTCAAATTCTGCTTCTCCCCTCCTCGGAAGGTTCCCGCTCCAATCGAATAGCCCTCCGCCTTCGGAAAATTCCAGATATACCCATTCGAGACGGATCCGAAATCAAAATGCGCCATCGCGGTTTCCGGATCCGGTACGGGGGCTTCTGCCTCTAATGCGGCGGCGAACCGACACTGCCGTTCTTTGAACCCCAGCCACTTTGCCATGGATCCTTTCGCCCCGTCGGCAGCAATGACATAGGTGGATTGAAAGGATCCTTGATCTGTTTGAACATCCCAGTGATCGCTCTGCCACTTCACCCCTTTGACGGTCGTCCCCTCTTGAAGTTGAGCGCCCTGAGCCTGGGCCTGCTGCATCAAAAAGTGGTCAAACACATCGCGCCGCACCATCCACACAGGCTCTCGTAGATCCATCTCTGCTTCGACCGGATCCCCCATCTTCCAGGTGTAACGGATCTGGTTCAGCTTCAACGAAATCGCGGGTGTGAAATCAAAATCGAACCACTGAGCCACCATCGGTGACACCCCACCGCCGCAGGGCTTGTACCGGGGCAATGACTCCTTGTCTATCACCAACACCTGATGTCCCCGCTTAGCTAGGTGATACGCCGCCGATCCGCCTGCGGGTCCGGATCCGACAATAATGCAGTCAAAGCGTGTGGTCATGAATCTAGCCCTCGGATCCGAGATGTCAACATCATTTTAGAGTAGCGTACTACCCCTATTTCAGAAAGCCACGGATCCTTGTGTTCAATAGCCTGTTCAGGATACCTTCAGGACACTTTCAGACAACAAATCTATGTCATCAGATGAATTGGCAGAGGGGAAAGATCTCAAAGAAAGTCATCATGCCAGCAATCTTACGGGTCCATAGACGCTGAAGCCGCTTTGAGGTGAGCATTGATCCGGTCGGAGACAGTGTAGTGAAGATCCTTTTGATGCCAGGGGATGGGTAATCGAATTAAGGATCCTGAGGCCAGCACTACCTCTGTCGTGTAAATTTCATCGTCATCCTCATCAACAGTCTTGGCAACCTTTGCCTCAACAATGTCTTGAAATGGGTATGTCACTGCCTTTGAATTGTAAACATTACTGCGAGTTAACTGTAGCTGTCGATCGGCCTGACTCACGACACAGCCAGTCACTCGTCGTCCGGTTGACCGTATCCACAGGATCCCTCCCGCTATTCCCATAACTGAGTTTCCACAGGGGCATTAACGGTTTCCCGTCAGGTGATAGAACTGAAATTCGTAGCATTGTGATAAACCTCTTTCGAGTTGTTTGCCCCTTCGGGCCGTTCGTTCAAGATGTCTTGGCTTTCCCAACGCCTCGAACCAGGAGGCTTGCAGATAATCCGAACTAGGGAGACATTCGGAAGTGCAATGCCAGAACGAACCTCAATGCCCTAGTCAACGTTTAACCGGAACCTGGCTGTTCCAAGCCCCATCCCTTTGCGGGTGGGGTGATTGACGACCTTACCTTTGCAAACACACAACAATCATGGCTCACGATATAGCAGTGTAATTTCAGATGAATGGATCCTTTGATTTGATGTATTGAATTGGATTGGATCCGTTGGATTGTGCTCGGTAATCGACGCGCAGGAATGATGATGGGTCATGGGTCAATCGTTGCGTGGCATGAGTCAATCGTTGCGCGTCGTGGGTCAATCGTTGCGTGGCATCGGTCAATCGTTGCGTGGTATCGGTCAATCGTTGCGCGTCGTGGG
>CAYUEE010000041.1:0-35152 GCA_964443615.1 uncultured bacterium
CCCATCACCAGCCTTAGTGGAGTGGGCAGGTATCGACGCTGACTATTGCGTAGCCCTCGCATGGGGGTTAGGGGTCTGAGAAGAGACTTCATCACAACTCATGCAGGCGGGCAATATTTGTATTTGCTCCCAAGACAACCAACAAGTCACTATCCCCCAATTTGTAATCAGCCGTTGGCGAGATCACAATTTTTTGCAGATGCTTTATAACTAAGACTGTAATGCCAAATCGGCGTCGCAAATCAGTTTCCGCCAACGTATGCCCGACCCAAGCTTGGGGAACCGTAAGCTCAGAAATACTGTAACCCGGCTCTAACTCTAGTTGGTCGAGGATCCCAGGTGATGTCAACAGTCGCGCTAATCGTCGACCTGCCTCCTGCTCTGGCAATACAACCCGATCAGCTCCTACCTTCACCAAGATCAATTTCTGCCGCTCTGTAGACGCTTTACACACCACATTGCGGGCCCCTAAGCTTTTCAGCGCTACCGTTGTCATTAAATTGCTTTCAAAATCAGTCCCGATGGCGACAACCACTGTGTCAAAGGACAAAATATCAACCGCCTGTAATGCATCCTCGTCGGTCGAATCCAGGGATACGACTTGTGTCAGCTGCTCTGAGTATTTCTGCACAATGTCGCGGTTCCGATCGACCCCAAGCACGTGAAAACCCCGCTCAACCAGAGTTAATGCCAAACTGGATCCGAACCGCCCCAGTCCAATGACTGCAAATTCATGGTCATGCCGCTGTCGACCCATATCTGGGATCCTTTGTCCCGAAAATAGACTGTCTCAATTAAAACTAACTTCTCAATCAGACCTACTGTAGAACTGAGTGTAAACAAATTGCACAATTGACACTAAACTAAACCAGCAAAAATCCTCAGGCTAGGATGCTGCCAGAGGATCCTTGAGTCTCTCTTAGATCTACTAAGGCTTAGTCTCGGTGAGCTTAGTCTAAGCAGATTCCTTGCTAGGCAGGGACTTGGGGTGCACAATCAAATCGCTGGTGGAGCGCCGTTCAACCATATCAGCAGTGATGGAGCAGCTCTGAATGTCCTGGCGAGAAGGCACTTCGTACATCACCTCTAGCATCAGCTCTTCCACAATGGCGCGCAGGGCTCGGGCTCCCGTCTTGCGCTTGTAGGCTTCACGAGCAATTGCCCTGATCGCTTCAGGCTCGAACTCTAACTCCACATCGTCCATCTTGAGGTATTTCTTGTACTGCTTCAAAATGGCATTCTTAGGCTCGGTTAAGATTGACTCCAGGGCCTTTTCATCTAACGGATCCAGCGTCGCAATCACCGGGATCCGTCCAGTAAATTCCGGAATCATACCGTACTTAACAAGATCATCAGGCTCTAGAGATTTCAGGGCTGTTGCCGTCCGCTGGTCACGAGGCACAATGGCATCACCTTGCTGCACAAATCCCATTGTCTTTTTGCCAGTGCGCTGCTCAATCACTTTCTCTAGGCCAACGAATGCCCCCCCACAGATGAACAAGATATTGGACGTGTCGATCTGAATGCAGTCTTGGTAGGGATGTTTTCGGCCACCTTGAGGAGGAACATTAGCAACAGTCCCTTCTAGCATCTTAAGCAAGGCCTGCTGGACTCCCTCTCCAGAGACATCCCGTGTAATCGAGGGGTTTTCACTCTTGCGGGCCACTTTGTCAATCTCATCAATGTAAATAATGCCGCGTTGCGCTTCTTCTACATCCAGGTCAGCAACCTGTAACAGGCGCAGCAAGATATTTTCAACATCTTCCCCCACGTATCCCGCTTCAGTCAGGGTCGTAGCATCCGCCACTGCAAACGGAACTTCTAGCATGCGGGCGAGGGTCTCGGCAAGGAGGGTTTTGCCAGATCCTGTAGGCCCGATAATGAGGATGTTTGACTTCTGGATTTCGGTTTCATCCTCAGTTTCACCCGTAGCGACTGAGTTGAGCCGCTTGTAGTGGTTGTAGACCGCAACAGAGAGGACTTTCTTCGCTTGATCCTGACCAATGACGTATTGGTCCAAATAATGCTTGATTTCGTTCGGCTTGGGGAGCTGAGCTAGGGCAGGGAGAGCACGGGTGGGCTTCTTTGAGCCGGATTCTCGCTTAGTGGATGAAGAGGACTGGGCGGCGGACGATGAATTCTGGGATTGGCCGTCGTACAGTTCCTCGTCCAGAATCTCGTTGCAAAGGTCGACACATTCATCGCAAATGTACACACCGGGACCAGCAATTAGCTTGCGCACTTGCTCTTGAGACTTCCCGCAGAACGAGCACTTTAGATGGGAGTCATATTTAGTGGCCATGAGATCTACTCCAGAACTCCAACAACGAAGACCTACCGTCTCAATTAAGCCTGCTCAGCTCAATCACCAGGTTCAGTCCAAATCAGACAGGTTGGGGACAGGCCACCGCAAATGGTCTAGCACTGCAACCCTATCTGCCAACCTAGCCTTATCAACTCAAAATTAACCAGCTAATTTCCAGAATCAACTAGAATTTCCGGGATCAACTAGAATTTCCAGGATCAACTAGAAGGTCACAAGATCAACCCAACTGAGATAAGTCGACGGCGGCCATTATCCTAACAGTGCCCAACTAGGACCTGATAATGACGTTCCTTGCTACCCTTGTTAACTGACCCATAGTAGCAGGGCTTACAGATGATTCCCATACTATTCTGACTATTTTGGGTCTAGAGAGCTTCATTTGGTTGCAATTTCATGCTACCTGGGCTCAAAAGGTACTTTGCAGATCGCCTGGATGGGTAGATGCCCGAGTCAATCACTGGCACAAATTATCAGGACACATCACCCAAGTTGTCCAACCGAGCAACCTGGAATAGCCTGACTGGATGACCTGATTCCTACAACATACGGCGGCGCATCTCAATGTGAGGGATCCCTGCTTCATCAAAAATGGATCCATGAGGTTCAAAGCCTAGTTTGAGGTAGAAATCTTGAACCCTGACTTGAGCATTCAGTTTAGCAACCGAAATATGGCGCTGCGTGAGAGTCGCTAGAATGAATTGCAGGAGTTCTCTGCCGATGGATTGCCCCCGGTGAGAGGATAGTACTGCCATGCGCTCGATTTTTGCTGCATTAAGCTCAGGTAAATAGCGGACTCGGGCTGTCGCCACAGGTTGACTAGCGTCTACCACAAGAAAATGCTCAGCCATGTCATCTAAACCGTCAAATTCAGTCTCGTCATCCACGCCTTGCTCCATCTGGAACACCTCACGACGGATATGGAATGCAGCTTCAAGCTCTTCTGAAGATTCAACAGGTTTGACGATTCTATCTGGCATGATTTACTGCTTTAGAAATGGACTCGTGCAATCAAGTGTAGGTCATGGGTGGGCTAAGGATCCGTTCACTAGGTTTTCTTCTCTTGTGGTATCACCAGAGGGAAGGTTATAAGAGGCAAGAACGTTTCTCAATGGACTGGATCCATGACCGGATTCCAACTGCAATCGGCCTACCATCCAACGGGAGATCAGCCCAAAGCCATTGCGCAACTTGTGAAATACCTGAATGAAGGGCAACCATTTCAAACGTTGCTAGGGGCTACAGGCACAGGCAAGACCTTTTCAGCTGCACATGTGATTGAACAGATTGGGCAACCGACATTAGTCATGGCTCCCAATAAGATCTTGGCAGCTCAGTTATGCAATGAGCTACGAGAATTCTTTCCTCATAATGCCGTCGAGTATTTCATTAGCTACTATGATTACTACCAGCCTGAAGCCTACGTGCCTACAACAGATACGTATATTGCAAAATCGTCATCAATTAATGATGAAATTGATATGTTACGGCATTCAGCAACACGATCCTTATTTGAACGGCGGGATGTAATCGTAGTTGCCTCAGTCAGCTGTATCTACGGTCTAGGGATGCCAGAAGAATATTTGAATGCCTCGATTCCTTTTCAGGTTGGGCAAGAATTAAACCAACGGCAGTTGCTCCGGGATCTAGCCAGTGTCCAGTACGAGCGTAATGATCTCGAACTAGTCCGAGGCCGGTTTCGATTGAAGGGAGATGTTCTAGAACTAGTACCTGCTTATGAGGATCGGATCGTGCGGATTGAATTCTTTGGAGATGAGGTTGAAGCGATCCGGCTAATTGATCCAATTACAGGGGAGATACTGACTAGTTTAGGATCCATGCGCCTCTATCCAGCCCGACATTTTATGACTCCAGACGAGCAACTCGAAATTGCCCTAGTGACCATCGAAGAAGAGCTTCACAACCAGTTAGAACACTTTCAAGAGGAAGGGAAGTTAGTCGAAGCCCAGCGATTAGAACAACGTACTAAGTATGACTTAGAAATGCTCCGTGAAGTAGGCTACTGCAATGGAATTGAAAACTACTCTCGCCATCTTACAGGCCGTAACCCAGGGGATCCTCCACCCTGTTTGGTTGACTATTTCACCCGCCACAATTGGCTATTGATGCTTGATGAATCCCATGTCACAGTTCCTCAGATTCGAGGTATGTACAATGGAGACCGAGCTCGTAAGCAAGTCCTAGTTGATCATGGGTTTCGACTCCCCAGTGCTGTAGATAATCGCCCCTTAAAAGCAGAAGAGTTTTGGGCTAAAGCACAACAGACTGTCTTTATCTCAGCCACTCCAGGTGATTGGGAGCTGGATCAATCTGGAGCTCAATTTGAGGTCCAAAGTAGTGGTAAAAAAGAGCTCAAGACATACTTGTCTGGATCCGGTCGTGTTGTAGAGCAAGTTATCCGACCTACAGGTGTGTTGGACCCTGAGGTGGATGTGCGGCCTACTTTTGGCCAAATTGATGACCTAATGGGCGAGATTTATGAACGGATTGGACGATCACAAGATGGCTTACCCGAGCGAGTGATTGTGACCACATTGACAAAGCGAATGGCGGAGGACCTAACGGAATACTTGCAAGAACGGAGTGTTCGAGTACGTTATCTACATTCTGAGGTTAAATCAATTGAGCGTATTGAGATTATTCAAGATTTCCGAGAAGGAGCTTTTGATGTCCTTGTTGGTGTCAATTTGCTACGAGAAGGATTGGATTTGCCGGAAGTATCACTAGTTGCCATTTTAGATGCTGATAAAGAAGGGTTTCTCCGAGCTGAGAGGTCGCTGATTCAGATGATTGGTCGGGCTGCTCGAAATGTACGAGGACGAGTGATCATGTATGCTGACTCCATGACTGGCAGTATGATGCGGGCCATTGAGGAAACGGAGCGGCGACGAGACATTCAATCGAAATACAATGAAGCTCATGGAATTACTCCCAAGCCCATCATCAAAAAATCGAGTAATGCTATCTTGTCATTCCTATCGATTTCTAGAAAGCTCAATGACCATGAGATTGAGAAAGTGTATCAGATGTCTGAAGATATTCCCTTGTCAGATTTACCGGAGCTCATCTCCCAAATGGAAGAGAAAATGAAAGAAGCGGCTACAAATCTAGACTTTGAAACAGCAGCTGAGCTTCGTGATAAAATCAAAAAGCTGCGGCAACGCCTGCTTGGCCATAAAGCCACTTGAGCTGATACTCTACTCGTAGCCGAGCATCTACCAATCGATGAGATTTAACCAGTAGTTGAATCCATAGCCGAACCCACAGTCGAACCCACAGTCGAACCCACAGTCGAGACCAAGGATCCTGACCATGACCCCATACCGATCCCAATTTCGTCCAACTATCCGCTGGTACGAGGGGGCTGAGTCTGTCATGCTAGTGATGCTAGGATCCCTACTCTTGTTCTATCGGATCCGGAACCAACTGACGCTGCTGATCCATGAAAATTACATTATTTTGGCTACGCTGACTGGGATATTTCTCTTGACCCTAGGGCTTTATCGGGGGATCAGGATCCTACAATTCCCTCATCGTCTTAGCGAGCAGCACACCTCCTTAATTCCGCCTCGGCTAGGAATTAGTTTGCTAGTCATCACTGCCTTTCTAGGACTTCTAATTACCCCTAAGCCACTGTCAAGCCAAACGGCCTTAAATCGAGGGTTATCTCAACAGTTTGGGATCCAAGAAGTACAGACTCAAACGTTTCAGCCTCGCATTGATTCTAGCCAACGCAGCTTAATTGAGTGGATCCGGACAATTGAGATTCATCCAGATCCTCGTAACTATGAAGGACAAGCGGTTGATATTGATGGATTTATCATTTATCTGGAAGAGCCAGGCGCTGAAAGTTTTTACATTGGTCGATTCCTAATTCGATGCTGTGCTGCTGATGCTTACCCTGTGGGACTTCCTGTAATCTTTGACGGAGAACTTCCCCCCGTTGATAGTTGGCAGCGCATTCAAGGATCCATGGCAGTCGATGAAACCACTCCACCCCGATTGATTGTTCAAGCCGATACAATTACAGCGATTCCAACACCAACAAACCCTTATTCTGATAGCTGAGAGTAGCCTATTATGAGACTTTTGGATTTACAGCAACCGTTAGATCGTTGGGTCGCTGCTCTCAGCTTGGTCTCAGCAACCTTGATTGGGATCCTACTTTTCCTAGAATTTTATGCTCCTCCTTTTGTCGAAGACTTTAACGGATCCGTAGGCCTGATCACGGCTCGGCAGTCACAACTAGTCCTGAAGTTCAATCGACCAATGGATTTCGATAGTGTGTCTCAGAACTTTCAGATTACCCCCCAATTACCCGGCCAATTTTTCAGTTCTGGACGTCGTTTAGTCTACAGCTTGGAACATCCCGCTCGCTACGGTCAGAGATACTCAGTCGCAATCGATGATGCGGTTGATTATCAAGGCCGGGTGATGCAGGATCCATTCCAATCCACCTTTTCCACCCCGGAACCTCGGTATTTAGGTTTGGGTGTTCAAGGTGATTTAGCAAGTCGGTTGTTACTCAAAAATCTAGTGGATGGATCCACCGAAACTCTCTCAATAGATGAGCTGAAAGTAACTCAATTTCGGGTAACAGCAAAAGGATCTGATTTCCCCATAGTCTACTATTTCGGCAGCCTAGGATCAGTCCAAGAACAGGATCTGTACCAAATTTCTCTAGAGAGTCGCCAAACCTCACTTATTCTTGACCATGCCGATAGTCAAAATTTACGGTTTCAAACTTCTCCAGATGGAAATATTGTCGTCGTCGAGCGAATTAACCCAAATAATCCCATTCAGACTCAGTTATGGATCCGTCGTTCACCGCGAGATCGATTCGAAAGATTAGATTTAGGATCGACTCTGATCGGGGATTTTCTAGTCACACCAGACAATTCCAGCTTAATTGTTGCTCAAGGGCAGGGCTTAGCGATTCTGCCGCTTAATGACCAGGTTCAGGAGGATTATCTTCCTCAATTCGGCCAAATTCTAACGCTAAAGTCAGATGGATCCGTTGCAGCCATGGTGACCTACAACCAAGACTTTACCCGTAGCCTCTGGGTTTTGAGTAACTCAGGTCATCGTGAGGAAATTTATAAGACACAAGGATCCTTGCTTGCCGCTCAATTTGATCCGACTCGACCGACTGTGTACACTCTAACAACCCAAGTCTCTGAACTTGACTACACAGAATCTCCCCGCCTAATTGCAATTAATGTGGATACAGGTGAATGGACTGACTTAGTGGCTGTGGACTTCCCAGCAGAGCTGGCCTTTAGTGTGTCCCCTGACGGTCATCAACTCCTCTACAGTGTCATGAGACCCAGTAATGGGATCCCTGCTGCTGAACTTCCCTTGAGTCGCACTGGGCAACCGATTGTTGAAAGTGAAGTTTGGGCTCTTGATTTAGACACTCAAGACTATACTAAATTTCGTGTGGATCCGGGTATGGCCAATGTGCAGTGGATCCCTTAATCATCTCCGTAAATCATGATGAGGCCCAATCATTACTGGACCACACCAAGGAGAGGAAATGTACTGTCTACTTGCCATCGTTGCCCTGTGTGAATTAGGAGAGTCAGTGTGTTCGCCTGAAAGATCTGAGAGAAGGGGCGAGTTTCAAATTCAGGCCAAGCGGCTTTATAGGCTCGACGCGTCAGATCGCGGAAGGCAACAGTCATGTGAGGGGTGAACTCGCGATGTCTGGATCGAGGATCCTGAAGGCCCAATTGCTCTGCCAAGTGCAGGGCTAATTGATGCTGACAGCTTTGTAGGTCTGGAGAGCGTTCGACGTGAATATAAATAACTCGCTGGGCAAAGGATCCAAACCCCTTCAGCTGCACAGGGAAGGCCGATCGCGATGCACTGAACCGACCTAGCACCTGTCGCAGGTCTTGGATATGGATCCATTCGAAGGGGGCTTGCAATGTGATATGAGGTGGCGAACGCAAAGCAGCCCGACTATTGAAGCGTTGGTGAACCTCTTGCTTGATTGCTGTTACCTCAGCCTGTACGTGGGCAGGCGGTAGCAGCGCAATAAAATAACGGACAGAGCTCATGCAATTATGAAGCTAATTCAAAACGATGTTTACTTTGATGCTCCCATTCATCAAGTTTTGTAACACATTTATGATACGTCTCGCCCATACTTGGGATCCCTGGCGCACAATACCAAGCATTGAATACTTCAGCCGGGCCATACTGATCCACGAATTGAGCTACCGTTCGGTACAGCTTCTGAAGGTCAGCCTGCTTACGAATCACTAATTCAGCCTCGACAAGGGGAATCACCCCATTGTGAAGATCAGCTAAGTGGTTCAGTTCCCACGCTACATCTTGAGGCTCAACACCATAGGATTGGAAGAGAGTTTCTAACGTTGGATGAGTCATAGGGCTGTAGGCATAGATTGTCTAGATATCTAGATTAATATGCCCTTGAGGCTGCTGGATTGATACGCCATTAGGCGGCACTCACTCCGCATAATCACTTAACTCCTCCTACGATAAGTTGCTTGTTTGATAAGTCTACTCTGTTCAGGATCCAGATATGCCAGCATTTCGCCTTATCATTGGGAATAAGAATTACTCATCCTGGTCGTTAAGAGCCTGGCTTACTCTCAAACAAACTGGCTCCTCATTTACGGAATATCGGATCCCATTAGACCTACCCAGCACTGCTCAGGAACTCGCAACTCACACACCCGCCGGCCGCGTCCCGACCTTAGTTGTTGAGGAATCAAACCCTAGGCTAGCGATCTGGGAATCTATTGCTATTTGTGAGTACTTGGCAGACACTTTCCCTGCTGTTCAGCTCTGGCCTCAGGATCCTCATACCCGAGCTTGGGCCCGATCTGTAAGTGCTGAGATGCATGCTGGGTTTGCTGACCTCCGCCGCCACATGCCGATGGATTGCCGCAACTTCTATCCCGGACAAGGCCGTACCCCAGCAGTCCAGCAGGACATTGAACGGATCCTCGACATCTGGCAAACCTGTCGTCAGCGTTTTGGCCAATCGGGGCCGTTTTTGTTTGGATCCTTTTCGATTGCAGATGCCATGTATGCGCCGGTCATCAGTCGGTTCAAAACTTATGATGTCTTACTTGATTCCATCACAAGTGCCTATACTGAATCTGTGTGGCAGCTTCCTGCAATGCAAGAATGGTTGACGGCAGCTGCAGCTGAAACAGAAGTAATTGCGGATCCCTAGGGATAAACAAATAGCTTCAAAGGGACTCTAAACCGGTTGTCGATGTGCAGCTTGTTCTGACCTGAGGATCCTAGCCGTCATTGAGATTCAAGTTGCTCCAAGGTCTGGGTTAAGTCTTGGATAATTTGGTGAACATCCTGCAAATCTTGATGCTCTGGAGCATCGTCAACCGGTGGCTCTTGGATCGCAACATTAATGATCTTGTCGGCTGAAGCTTCGTAACGATGAAGAGCGGAAAGGGCAATAGTGCTGAATCGGTTTAGGTAGTCCTTCGCTGCAATCATCGCGGCGTCATGTAATTGAGTAGACTCAGGGGATTCAGTTAGGGAGGGATCATCACTGTCAAACGCTTTATTCACAAAGTAGCTAGCCCCTCCCATCACCGCCGCTCCCACAGGACCACCGAACACAAAGCCTAGCCCAGCGGCTAACGCAATCGGTGTTGCCTCATTGAGTTTACCGGGCTCCTGAGTCGATTGAGACTTAATCAACAGCTCAGGGGTATCAGGCAAAACAAGAGATAACGGGGTAGGGAGGGGCAATGAGAAGAACTCTGCAGCTTTGTTGACCCATGCCATAATGCTACGAGCCTGATCCTCCCATTGAGGACTCAGTTGGTTGTACTCCCAGCTTTCAAAGTTAGACTCCATTAATGCCTGTGCTGCTTCACTCTGAAAATGGGTCAGCAAATGGTTCAGACTCAGGAAGTCTCGGATCCTGATACTGTTGGACATGTAGCCCTGCTTGAAGAGCTGCTGAGCCTTCTGCTTCAACTCAATCTTCTTTATCCGACTCTGTTCTAACGCTTGAAGCGTCTCTTGCAAGGATCCAGCCCTGTCTTGTAAAGCTTGCCTGGCATCTGCCATCAACACTTTGAGACGGGGCAATCTCGAATCTCGCCCTTGCTCACGCTGAGTTCGCACGATTGATTGCAACGCGGATTCAAAGGCCGGTAAGCCTGAGGACCATAACAGGGATCCATCTCCACTCAAGCGAGCCCGCAACGCAGGCAGTGCATCCACCCGATAAAGGTTACTAATGCCTTGAGGCAGATACTGCCGGAAGCTTTCAGCAACAAATCGTAATCGCTGGGAAATCTGTTTTTGCTCATCAGGATCCATCAGATTAACAAAATTAGCCACCAAGACCACAGTTGTTAAACCGCGATCGAGCAACCAATCCCGCAGCTGTTCCCGTTCTGCTAGTGTCATTAGCTTGCGCGCATCCAACACTTGGATCACGAGATCAGCTGTCAGCAATTGCTCCTTAACGAGGACATCTTGCGCCTCTTGATCATCGGTCCCCGGTAAATCTAGAAATTCAACTCCCGAAGCTAAGAATGAGTGAGGATTGAAGACTTCGATAGCAGTAACATCATCCCGCATCCGGCGCTGGTCATCCAAAATCGCATACTCTTTCAAAATATCTGTGCCGTCCTGTTCAAGAACGGATCCATCCATCAACTGCACTCGTGTCCGCAAGGTCTCCCCATACCGAACTCGAATAGCCGCTCCTGTGGTCGGAATTAAATCCATGGGTAACGTTCGGTCACCAAGCATGGCATTTAGCAATGTAGACTTGCCATAGTTGAAAGGGGCAAAAACTGCTATTCGGTAGGCCACACGAGACTGTCCTGCACACCATGATTTAACCTCTTGGTGTAACGGGTGAGACGGATCTAGGCCCGAGACATCCAGCGCTGTTTGGAGTTTAGTCAGTAACGTTGAACTCTGTGCGGGTCCAGTCATCAGGTGCTCCATCACGATAGAGAAAAAAGCAGGGTTGCGGATCCTGGTCAATTTTAAGCGGCCAAGACGTCTCGGTAGGTGTGCTCCAACTCCTGACAAATGGACCCGGTCGCTCGCTCCAAGCTCTGGAGTCGATTCAGCTCAGCTTCCCGGTCAATCTCACGGGATTGCTTTTGCTGCAATAACGTATCTAATTCATTTCTCCGAGCCTGAATATCGTCGTTAATCCGCTTAATCACTTCTCGCTCGTAGGTGTCAAAGCACTCCTGCACCGTACTGTAAATCGGCTGCCACTGCTCCTGAGCCACCTGCGGTAGATGTTTGACAAGCTCTTTCTTGGTTGCCTTAACCAACTCTTTGCGAGCCTGATCAGCCTGCAGTGCGCCCAAGCCTAATCCCAGGAGCGCAAATGTAATGGGACCCAAAATGAGGCCAAATACAGCACTCGTCAGTACAGCAATACTGGACACTGTTAAGAAGTTAAGTAGAATACTTTTCCAATCAAATCCTGTAGCCGCTAACGCCACTCCAGCCACATTTCCGGAGGCTAGAGAAATTAGACCCATAGCCCAGCGAGCCCACCCAGGTGACGATTCCTCAATTGTAGTATCAGGACGGGCGGGAATGGCTTGGCCTGTTAATTTGCGCGTGATTTCATCTGTGGCTTGGGCATACGTTGCACCATGTGCTGCTGCACTCTTAGACAACTCAACAAATGCCTCATCTAGCTCCTTTTCTGCTGTTAGAGACCAGGCAAAGAACTTATCGTTGACATACTGCTGAAAAGCCTGCTGCAGTTGCTCATTAAATTGGTCTCGGCCAGAAGGACTCATGAGCTCCATTATATTTAAGGTTGGCTGATAAGAGAGAAAATCCGTTTCAAATGTTGCTTCTAATTTCATTACATAGGTTCGGAACGAATCAGCAATGGATCGAGCCTTACGATCTCGCAAGGTCCGAATCTCATCTTTAAAATCGTCTCGAATCGCTGTTAGCTTGCTGAATTCAGGCTCAACTGAGCCAATCCGTTGCTTGAGCTCATTAACATCTTGATTCAACATAGGGATCCGTCGCTCTACCGCCTCTCGAACCCGTGTATTGGTCTGTCGCGCAATCACCCGAGCTTGTCGCAATTCAGCAACAGCCCGCTCCTGGGTTAAGAACGTATTCAACGCTTGGAGAAAAGGGGGAAACCCTGTACCTGCTAAATCAGCCTTTGGATCCTTCACGAGCCGCCGCAGTGCCTGCAGAGCGGAGATAGCAAAAACCCGTTCATCATAGACATCATAACTATCAACAACACAATACTCAGCTAGATTGGCCCTAAAAACCTTGTGGAGACGCTCTTCCGCTTCCTCCAACTCCTCTTGGTCCTCTGGATCGATCAATGATTCCTTGACTTGATCCCAAGCATTAATCAGGAAGAAAATGGATAATCCTCTATCCTTAATATAATTCTCTAGATAGCGCCGTTCCGCTAGCGTGCAAGGCTGAGATGCACGCATCACAAATAGGATCGCATGACATTTTTGAATATAGTTGAGGGATAACTCATTTCGTGCTTCTGTATCATTCAATCCAGGGCTATCAACAATCTCGATCCCTTTCTGCAGCAATCGCAAGGGATATTCCACAACTGCATGACTAACATCAGGAAACGCTAACCGGTTATTACGCTGTAACTCTTTAGCCTCATGTGGATCAATAGTGTATCGTGTTTTAAACGTTTTGAAATCGATAACTTCAGGGGGCTTACCATCATTAAAGTGGACAGCAACTTTTTTCTCTATTCCATATCTTAGAATTGTCAACAATGCTGTACAGGGGTTCACATCGCTGGGCAGGAGATTTTCACCAATCAGTGCGTTTAAAAAGGTACTCTTACCCCGTTTCATATCACCCAATACCATCAGCCGAAACACACCCTGTCTTAAGTTAGTACTGGTATTCCCGATATCTTCAATCTCCCGAGCAAGCCCAATGGGACCGGATCCTGATATCGCTTCATTTTCCGCCTGCTCCAAAGTGGCCGCAATCTTATCAAGCTGATCAGCAATCTGATGACGAGATTGAGCCACCCGATCGAGATCCTTTAGTAAATCAGCCTGTTTAATGTGAGTACTCATGAGATTATTCCGATCCAAAACTTGAACACAGTTAAAGCACCATCTGTGCAACCGTCTCTCCCCAGATAAGCCATCTCTCTAGACAGGCCTACTCTCCAGACAGGCTCACTCTCCAGACAGGATGGTCAGCTGGCTCTGTCCGTACCGCCACCAGTTGTCTATCGAGTCGCCGACTAATCTTGAGGATCGCCTTCAATGAAAGCCTTGTACCCGAGCCACCCACCAATCCCTACCACAATCATGATGGCCAGCCAAGTCCCCAGTCTAATGACAGCAACCATCACAACAAAAAAGGATAGAAACTTAAGGATGTTACCAGTCCGCCGGATCCAGCGTCTGAAAGAGCTTGCTTTAGGCTGGGCCTCCAGAGTCACAGGGTCTGACTGAGTAATGGGAGCAGAGGTTGAGGATCCTTGCATAATCTCTATCTCCAGTTCTCGAAGACGTAAAGACTGTTCTCGCTCTCGGATCTTATTCTCCCAATCCTGACCTTTATCACTCTCGTGCTGGGTAGCCATCAGGGTTCTTCCTCGCAGTACAAGCGCTATGCTAGCAGCTCTATCTCAGCCCACTCAACCATAGGTCCTAGCTTTTGTGTAGCCCCCAGCTTCAGGTTTACGACTCGGGAAAGCCCTCATCTTGAAACGGTCTACGATGGGCTACTGAAGGATCCTAAAGCTTGCACCTATTTCAAGATTAGAAGCTGGCTCAGGAATTGATTGGTAAATTACTCGGTTGCAAGTATCAGAACCTAACCCGAGACCTCAAAAATCCTCGTCTTACTCCAGTTACGAAAGCTCCGCACTGTGCTACAAATGTATGGCCCCATACATGCGAGCTCTCATGCTCCGGATATTGTAGGCTCAAATCACTAGCTCAACTCGCTGGGAGCCCCCTGCTCATTCCCTACAGACTAGATCTGCTTTCCCCGTTCACTTGTCCTGGAGTCTAGCGGGTTAAGTGATCCAGTTATTCGGATCCCTTTATCTGCGATTCTGCTAGGGAGGCATCAATTCCAAGGAGATGTGCCAAGTGGCTCGTTGTGTAAACTGTAGAACCAACGATTATTTAGCATTCAATAATCCTATTTCTATTAGTTGGGTTTGTTCATTATTTCATAAGTACTAACAGGTTTGCCTCGCTATGAATCAGTACCCTATCAACCGGGTATCCATCTTCATTGATGGTAACAACATGTTCTACGCCCAACAAAAGAACGGTTGGTTCTTTGACCCACGCCGCGTGTTAGATTATTTCTCCCACTCCCGACCTAACGTGGAACTCGTTAACGCATTCTGGTACACAGGGATCAAAGATCCGCACGATCAGCGAGCCTTCCGTGATGCCTTGATCAGTCTTGGATTTACGGTTCGGACCAAGCTCCTCAAAGAGTACCGGGACGAAGACTCAGGGCGCTATTCACAAAAGGCTAATCTAGATATCGAGATTGTAGTGGATATGTTCAACACTGTTGATCAGTACAATCAGATTGTCCTATTCAGTGGGGATGGCGATTTTGAGCGGGCTATTGAGCTACTGCGGTCCAAAAACACTCTCATCACTGTTGTTTCCACAGAAGGAATGATCGCCAGAGAACTTCGGAATGCGACTGATCGCTACATCGATCTCAACAGTATTCGGGATTACATTGAGAAAACAGACAAAGAAACAGCCTAGCCACCTGCAGTATGACTCAAAATTGGCATTGAGATCTCTTCACTAGATTCAATCCAGATCTAAAGGAGAGAGCAAAGCTTTTGTGAGTGTGCGGAAGTATTGGCCTGTTCGTCTAAATCTTTCTTGACAGCAACGCCCTTTGAACCTAAAATCGATATTTGCTGACTTCTTTATCTGGCTTAGTCATGAAGGTTAGACCATCAGTTCGTCGTATGTGTGAGAAGTGCCGGGTGATTCGACGCCACGGACGGGTTATGGTGATCTGCTCCAACCCGAAGCATAAGCAACGCCAAGGCTAGATCGTTACCGCAATCCTAACTGTATGGATTAAGCATATCAACGCTGAATAGGAAAAGCATCACGTATGGCAAGAGTTGCAGGGGTCGATATCCCCAGGGACAAGAGGGTTGAGTTTGCACTGACCTACATCTACGGTATCGGTTTATCCAGATCCAGAGAGATCTTGGATAAGACAGGCATCAACCCCGATACTCGAGCGCGGGATCTCTCTGACGCTGAAGTAGCAGCACTGCGCAGCGTTGTTGAAGGAGACTATCAAGTTGAAGGGGACCTACGTCGTCAAGAGGCGATGAATATCAAGCGGCTAGTCGATATTGGGACTTACCGAGGTCGTCGTCACCGGATGGGATTGCCCTTAAGGGGGCAGCGGACTCGCACGAATGCCCGGACACGCAAGGGGGCTCGTAAAACAGTCGCTGGTAAGAAGAAGGCTCCTGGCAAGAAGTAGAGTTGATCCAGGCTCTTGTGGCGTGCTGCCATCAGTTCTGCTGCGCTGTGAGTCTGTGTCTAAGTCTCTGGCAAGCCTCTAAGCAACAGTAGGTGTTTTGTCAGGTAGGGGTCACAAAAGGCTTGCATAGATGAAAAGGATCTCAATTGAGTACACACAAGAGGATTTGGGAGTAGGTTATGGCTCGGCAGCAGCGACGGGGGCGAAAGGTTAAGCGGAATGTGCCTAGTGGCGTCGCTTACATTCAATCCACCTTCAACAACACCATTGTGACCATCACAGATCCCAATGGTGACGCTATCTCTTGGTCCTCTGCGGGAGCAAGCGGCTTCAAAGGGGCAAAGAAAGGGACTCCATTTGCGGCTCAGACTGCAGCCGAAAGTGCTGCTCGGCAAGCAATGGAAAACGGCATGCGTCAAATTGAAGTAATGGTGAGTGGCCCAGGTGCTGGCCGAGAAACAGCAATTCGAGCATTGCAAGCGGCTGGACTTGAAATTACTCTCATTCGAGATATTACTCCGATCCCTCACAATGGCTGTCGACCCCCTAAGCGGCGGCGTGTGTAAAGTCATCCTGGTTGAGGCTCAACCTGATTCTTTCACCTGATGGAGCCCCTGAAACCCATAGCTACCAGGTACCGGTTTCCATCAAGTGGCAAAGGTGGTCGAAACAGAGGGAGATAGTATCTGAGTGGTTTAGACTTCATCTGATCTGTCCTGCGTTGTAAAGGCTTAACAAGTTAGTAACTAAATAGGCCTGTGATTTTAGGGAGGCGTGCTTGTGGCAGCGGTATATCAAACTGAGTGTGTAGAATCACACCAAGATGATCTAACAGGTGTGCAGTACGGTAAGTTTGTTCTGGAACCCTTGGAGCGTGGTCAGGGTACCACGGTAGGGAACGCCCTCCGGCGGGTTCTGTTATCCAACTTGGAGGGAACCGCTGTCACGGCGGTCCGTATTGCTGGAGTCAACCATGAGTTTTCAACGGTGCCTGGCGTCCGCGAGGATGTGATGGAGATCTTGCTCAACATGAAGGAGCTGGTACTCAACTCCAAGGCAGCAGACACACAGATGGGACGGCTTTTTGCCCAGGGACCTGGACTAGTAACTGCAGAAAAGTTGCAGTTGCCTAGTGAAGTGGAACTCATCAATGCGAATCATCACATCGCTACATTGGCGGACGGTGCCACGCTGGAGGTGGAGTTTTCAATTGCTCGCGGTCGGGGATATCGAGCTGTAGACCATAGTGACAACCAAACTATGGCCATTGATTTTCTGCAATTGGACTCGATATTCATGCCGGTGCGGAAAGTCAATTACTTTGTGGATGCCGCTCGTGTCGGTGAATCGCTTGAACAGGATCGTCTCACTCTAGAAATTTGGACTAACGGGAGCCTGACGCCACAGGAATCTCTGAGTCAAGCAGCCCGGATTTTGGTTGAACTGTTCGTACCCCTCCAGGATGTCACTTTCGATGCCCCTGTAGTACCTCAGCAAACCGAAGATAACCAAAAAAATCAGATTCCAATTGAAGAGTTGCAGCTGTCTGTTCGAGCCTACAACTGTCTCAAGCGAGCCCAGATCAACACAGTTGCTGATTTGTTGGTTTATACCGAAGAAGATCTATTAGAGATCAAGAACTTTGGTCAGAAATCTGCGGAGGAAGTGGTTGAAGCGTTGAAAGCGCGCCTAGGCCTCACCTTACCTCGAGAGAAGAGCAAGTCTTAGTGTCTTTTTAGTGTCATTGGATCGTCAATCATGCGTCATCGTCGTCGGATCCCGCATCTTAATAAGCCTGCTGATCAACGCAAGGCTCTGATGAGAGCTCTTACTACTGCTCTCTTACGTGAAGGTCGAATTACCACCACTCGAGCTCGAGCTAAGGCTGTAAGCTCGACAGCGGAAAAGATGATATCACTAGCCAAGGATGGCTCCCTAACGGCTAGACGCCAGGCCTTAGGATTCATCTATGACAAGCAACTGGTTTCATCCCTATTTGAGCTAGTTCCAGAGCGTTATGGCTCGCGGGCCGGTGGGTATACCCGGATCTTAAGAACTGTGCAGCGGCGGGGTGATGGTGCCGAGATGGCTGTTATTGAGTTGATTTAGGATTGGCTGAGTTCTCGGTGAACTGCGCAGGTTACCTTGTATGAGCAAGCGTATAGCGCTAAAGGTCCAATATCTAGGCACGCACTTTTATGGGTGGCAGCGACAGCCTCGCCATCGTAGCGTACAGGGTGTTCTAGAAGGCGCTATCTTGAGTCGAGTAGATCATTCCGTTGTCATTCATGGGGCGGGAAGGACTGATACAGGTGTACATGCTTCGGGACAAGTTGCTCACTTTGACACAGTATCGCCGATTCCTACCCTTCAGTGGCCAGTGGTCCTAAATAACTGTTTGCCTACCGATGTGGTTGTGCTGGCTGCTGCTGATGTTGATGCAGAGTGGCATTCTCGTTTCACAGCTTCCTCGCGACGTTATCGTTACTTGATTTTTAACCAAGAGTGCCCTGATGTATTTTGGCGTCCTCTAAGCTGGCATTTTCGATTGCCCTTAGATGCACAAGTGATGAAAAGTGCGCTAGAATCAATGATCGGTGCTCATAGTCTTGAGGCCTTTCGCCTGGCAGGATCCTCCCGTCCCCACTCAGTGGTTACGGTGCAGGCAGTAAGCTGTATTCGGCATGGTCCATTGATTACGATAGAGGTTCAGGCAACTGGATTTCTTTACCGGATGATGCGGTTATTAGTGGGTGCACTGACCTTTGTGGGCAAGCATCAGCTAACGGCTGAGGGTTTCAAGCAACTCTGGCAGCACAACGACTGGTCTGCATTACCGGCTCGGTACAGTGCGCCACCTCAAGGGCTTTGTTTAATTCATGTTGGGTATCCCACGGATCCATTTGCTGTGGAGAGTCGTGGGGGTCAGAGCTATCCAGGCTCAGACTGTGATAGTACCCGTCCGCTAATAACTTCTCGGGGAAAAGACACGTTGAGCCAAGATCCGATGTCGGGGGGTACTCCGTTTGGGTTATTGCACTCTGTGATGGGTTCCTCTCTCCGCTAGGTGATCTTTGTTCGGTGTCAGGTAACCCCTCAACTTGATGTTCTGATTCCGCTGCCAACGCACAATCACACCACTAAAACGAACTGTTATGAACAAGACACCTTTACCCTATGGGACGCTGACTCAAAAGACCTGGTATGTTCTGGATGCGAAGGGGCAACGCCTAGGTCGGCTTGCTAGCGTTGCAGCCAATTTACTTCGGGGCAAGCATAAGCCCGACTTTACGCCTCATCTAGACACTGGTGACTGTGTCATTGTGATTAACGCCGAACAGATTGAGGTTACGGGGCGGAAGCGGACGCAGAAGCTTTATCGTCGGCATTCTGGTCGCCCAGGCGGTATGAAGGTGGAAACATTTAACCAGCTCCAAGCCCGACTACCTGAGCGTGTAGTTGAGAAAGCTATCAAGGGGATGCTACCTCATAATTGTCTGGGTCGGCAGCAGTTCACGAAGTTGAAGGTCTATGTAGGATCCGAGCATCCTCATCAGGCTCAGCAACCCGTTCTTTATCCAATTAATACCATTCCAGGAGAGCGCTAATGTCAGAGACAAGTGGTAAGGCTGTTTACTGGGGAACGGGTCGGCGGAAAACGGCAGTAGCGCGAATCCGTTTAGTGCCTGGGGAAGGTCAGATTCAAATTAACCAACGACCCGGAGATGAGTACTTGCAGTTTCGGGAACAACTGGTTGCTCAAGTCAAAGCTCCTCTGGAGGCGCTAGGGTTAGAAGGATCCTATGACATTCTGGTGCGGGCTCATGGAGGAGGGGTACGAGGTCAAGCGGAGGCAATGAAGCTAGGTGTGGCTCGGGCCCTGTGCGAGATGGATCCGAACAACCGTAGTCCTCTCAAAACAGAAGGGTATCTAAAGCGGGATCCGCGTTCCAAAGAGCGTAAGAAGTACGGTTTGCGTAAAGCCCGCAAGGCACCTCAATTCTCCAAACGCTAAGGAGAATGCCTAAACTTGCAACCTTGAGCCATCAATTCATGATCACTAGCGTAGTAGATTTGTGACAGGAGACAATGTTATGCCTAAGGACGGAATTCATCCTACCTGGTACCCAGAAGCTAAGGTAATTTGCAACGGTGAAGTTGTTATGACTGTAGGCTCCACTGAGCCAGAGCTTCGAGTCGACGTTTGGTCTGGTAACCACCCTTTCTTCACAGGTAGTCAGAGAATTATTGATACAGAAGGGCGGGTTGAGAAGTTCATGCGGAAATACAACATGGGTGACGGGACTCGTAAGAAGAAGAAAAAATCTTAGCTGGGCCAAGATACGTCTAAACCTGGGGCTACCCTAGGAAGACAAGTTGTTTAGAAACCCTTAACGGTAAAGGATCCGTGTCATGGCTGCTTCAGCTAACTTAATCAGTCGCCTTAAGGATGTTGAGAGCACATTTCAGGAATTAACCTTCAAGCTGGCGGATCCTGATGTTGCAACGGATCCGAATGAGTTACAGCGAGTGGCCAAGGCTCGCTCCTCCTTAGAAGCTACAGTGGAAACATTCCACGAGTGGCAAGCTGTGCATAAGGATCTTGAAGAAACCGAAGAGCTGCTCAAAGCATCAGATACGGATCCTGAAATCGCCGAAATGGCCTCTGTAGAGATTGCGGAGCTCAAACAACGTCAGCAAGATCTCGAAGATCGGCTTACGATCTTGTTGTTGCCCAAGGATCCGAATGACGACAAGAATATTATGCTCGAGATCCGGGCTGGTGCTGGCGGTGATGAGGCAGCAATTTGGGCTGGTGACTTGATGCGGATGTACACCCGCTATGCTGAGGATCGGGGATGGTCCGTTAGCTTGGTGAGTGCCTCTGAGAGTGAAATGGGTGGATACAAAGAGATTGTGCTTGAAGTCAAGGGAGACCAAGTTTATAGTAATCTCAAGTTTGAAGCTGGGGTACATCGAGTACAGCGAGTGCCTGCAACTGAAGCGCAAGGGCGAGTTCACACATCAACAGCGACAGTAGCCGTAATGCCCGAGGTGGATGAAGTTGATGTTGTCATTGACCCGAAAGACATTGAACTGAAGACAGCACGGTCTGGAGGTGCCGGGGGACAAAACGTCAACAAAGTGGAAACAGCGGTTGACCTTATTCACAAACCTACTGGAATTCGAATCTTCTGTACTGAAGAACGCTCACAGCTACAAAATCGAATCCGGGCGATGCAACTTCTGCGGGCTAAGCTCTATGAGATTAAGTTAGAGGAGCAGATGAGTGCTATTACCTCAGATCGACGGATGCAGGTGGGCACAGGATCGAGATCTGAGAAGATCCGGACCTATAACTATAAAGATAATAGAGTAACTGATCATCGCTTGAATCGAAACTTTCCACTTGAGCCTGTTTTACAGGGAAATGTTAATGATGTTGTTCAAGCCTGCATCGGTATGCATCAACGGGAATTGCTAGCTGAACTATCCAAGCAACAGGTCTCCAACTAGGGCAATTCAACTAGGACCCCAGTCAGTGTGTGCTGAATGATAGATAATTTAAGAGTAGGTTCAACTTCAATTGAGTCCCAAAGACAAAGAGGTTCTTGGGATAGTGAGCTTACGGTAGGTAGTAGAGTTTGCCTCGCGGACTGCTCAACTACGACAGAATCAGGTTTTTAGCCTTTGCATGTCCATCCATCCTAGCCAAAATAGGCATAGAGATTTGGTGGATAGTATGAAACGATTGGGTTGGAAACCGGCAGCTGTTGCTGGGATCATAGTTTCGTCTTTAATGGGTTGGCCAGAGGTTGCCCTGGCTGGGCGATTTATAGATACGTCAGGACACTGGGCTGAAACCTACATTGAAGCATTGTCGTCTTCAGGTGTGATCAATGGATTTCCCGATGGATCCTTTCGACCAAACCAACCTGTGACTCGAGCCCAGTTTGCCACTATTATTGGCAATGCCTTTCAACTTCCAACCTCGGTAGGATCTGTCACCTTCTTTGATGTTCCTTCAATATATTGGGGGAGTACGGCTATCTCGACTGCTGCCGCCAACAATCTAATGGCAGGATTCCCGGATGGGACTTTTCGACCTGATCAACCGGTAACCCGGACTCAAACCTGGGTTGTCTTAGTGAATAGCCTGGGTAATCCGGCTGTATTGACAGCTGATGCGAATACTCTTTTTACTCGCTATCGAGATGCCGCAACAGTCCCTACTTGGGCGTTGACGCAGGTGGCCGCCGCTGATCAATCCAGTATTATTGATCCATTTCCAGATCCAAACCTACTCGAGCCGAATCGGGCTGCTAGTCGGGCGGAGGTAGCAGCTTTCACTTATCAAGCGATGGTGCAGCGCAATCAATCTGGAACCGTACTTCAAGTATCGAATCCGCAACATCAATCCACCTCTGACTACAATCTCCGCGTGGTAACGGTTCCAGCTGGATCTGTTGTTCAAGTTGCATCAATGGGGGATGACCCGCTACTAATCGCCCCCAATGAAACTCGACTATACTCATTGACGGTTTTGGATCCAATACGCAATGATCAGGGTGAGATTTTAGTTCCAAATGGATCTCGTGTAGACGGTCGATTTGAACCTGCTGCTGGGGGCACTCAATTTGTGGCAGAAAGTGTAATCATCGAAGATCAAGTGTTTCCTTTATCAGCCCAATCTGATCTGCTGAAAGATATCAAGGATCCTCGACAGACAAACACAGGCCAAGTAATTCAAGATGCGGCCATTGGCGCGGCAGCTGGTGCTATTTTAGGTTTGGTCACAGGAGATAGCGTGATTGCAACCGAAGAGGTCCTGGCGGCTGGTGCGGCTGGTGCGGCGATTGGAAATGTGACAGCTCCACGCGTTGTTGTGATCGATCCTCAACAACCTATTCGGTTACGCCTGACCCAGGATCTCACTACAAGTTCCCAGTAGCTGTTTTCCAGATGGGAAACTCCATTTCAGTCTCATTCTCTAGTGTAAACCAGGGAATGAATTTGGGTCCTCTTTGTCCTTATGCAGTTCTTGATTAAGAGCTATAACTACCCGGTTGTACTCACTACGAAGTTGTTCAAGCTTACTAGGGTCATGGATAATCTGGTGAGAGTCTCCCATAATCTCTAATTCTCGGCATAGTTGGGCCAACGTTCTAGCCCCTAAGGTGGCACTGCTGGACTTGAGGGTATGAGCAGCCTCTCGCAATAAGGCTCCATTTGAAGTCTCTAGAGCAGACTGAATGGACTGGATCCGAGTGGTGCTATCTTCAAGGTAATTTTGAATCATGTCTGTCAGGATAATAGAGGCTTCTTCACCAGCTAAATCGCGGAGTTCTCTCATCATTTGGAGGTCCAAGGGGGAAGGTAAACTATCGTGATTGGAGGTAGCCTTAGTGGAGACATGAGCAGGGTATGGATCCTGAGGATTGCAGTGTTGGTGGCTACGCTGCAGAACATCCTTAAGACCTTGAATCTGGACTGGCTTGCTGATGTAATCGTTCATGCCTGCCTCTAAGCACTGCTGACGAGCATCTTGCATGGCATTAGCTGTCATAGCAATAATCCAAGGCTGATCAGAGGGATGTGTACAACGAATCTGTTGAGTTGCTGTGATGCCATCCATCTCCGGCATTTGAACATCCATCAAAATGACATCATAGGATTGTCGTTGAAGAGCGGCAAGAACTTCAAGGCCATTGCTAGCAATATCAGCTCGATATCCCATACGTTGCAGGATCAGGAGTGCAACTTTTTGGTTAACACTATTATCTTCAGCTAGTAAAATTCGCAGTGGCATCGATTGCCCTACTGAAGTATCCAAATTACTAGGAGAGGGCAATGGGGTGGGCTGAGTAACCGCGACCTGAAGAGCTTGGCTGACAACTGTGCAGAGCTGAGAGTATCTAATGGGCTTAGACAGGTAGGCGGCAACAGTCAGGGAAGAGGATTGAAACGATTCAATTTGTCCGATCGGAGTTAGCATTACGACGGATGGCGCATTGGCTTGAGCTAGGTTATCAGTAAATTTAGGATCCTGTCGATGGGGAATGCCACTATCAAGCAGCAGTAGATCATAGGCTTCTAGGTGCTTTGATTGGCTTAGAACCTCAGCGATTGAATAGCCAACCTCCACTTTCGCTCCCCAAACTTGCAACTGCTCTGTTAGTTTTTCACAGGTAACACTATTGTCATCAATGATTAAAACTTGTTTACCTGATAAGGCCATACTAGCTTGATACTGAGGCCATTGCTGTTCATGAGGGGCCTGTCGAACTTGAATGGTGAAATGAAATGTGGATCCGAGCCCAACCTCACTTTCAACCCACATGGTTCCACCCATAATCTCACATAGACGTTTGCTGATAGCTAGTCCTAGCCCAGTGCCACCAAACTGACGGGTCACTGAGGCATCAACTTGACTGAAAGGCTTAAACAAACGATCCATTCGGTCAGTTGGGATCCCAACGCCAGTATCTTGAACTGTGATGTGAAGCTGGCAACGATCCTCTCCTTCAGGGTGAGCATGGACTCTGAGCACAACCTCCCCTACTTCTGTGAATTTAATTGCATTGCTAACTAGATTAACTAGCACTTGCCGCAAACGATTAACATCGCCAATGAAGGTATCGGGTAGGGTTGGATCTATAATGTAGACTAATTCTAAAGGCTTGCCAATAGCTTTAGGTGCTAAGAGTTCTAGTGAATCTTCAATCGCACTCCTGAGAGAAAAGGGATAGGCTTCAAGATCCATTCGATTGGATTCTATTTTTGAAAAGTCAAGAATGTCGTTGATGATAGTCAACAGTGCATCCCCTCCCCCTCGAATCGTATCCACAAAATCTCGCTGCTGTGGAGTAAGCGGGGTATCGAGCAACAGTCCCGTCATGCCAATGACCGCATTCATGGGGGTGCGAATCTCATGACTCATCGTTGCGAGAAACTCGCTCTTGGCCCGGTTAGCCGCTTCTGCAGCCTGTTTAGCATGTTCTAGAGCTGTATTCTGTTGAGCTAGCAACTGCTTTTGAGCTTGCTCCTGTTCCAGTAACCGTGCCTGGGCTAAGGCAATCCCGACCTGGGCGGCAACTGATTCAACCAAATCAATATTGTCGGGCGTCCATTGACGAGCGTGGCGGCACTGATGCACAGACAGGACACCGTTGGGGTTTCCCTGGTAGGAGGTCCGTACAATGAGTTCAGATTGAACAGCCCAGGATCCTTGATGACCAAGGTGATAGATGTCCTGATCAATAGTAGCTTGATCACTGGCTAGCAACTGCTGAGCGGATAGATTAGATGGCAAAAAGATCTCAAAATGTCGCAAGGATCCATAGCCCTCCTGCACAAATTCACCCACCAGGGTTAGATGAGGGTATGGATCTAGCTCATAGGCATGAATGCAACACCGGTCTACATTAAGAGCCTGAGCCACCTGATAGGCGGCCGTTTGACAAATGTGCACTGGGTCAAGGCTACTGCGAATGTCAGCGGTAATTTGCTTGAGGAGTAGAGCTCGCTGGAGTTGTGACTGGAGTGCCTCTTGCGCTTCAGTCCGTTCAATATGCTGGCCTATCCACTGGGCCATTAGCTGAATCAACTCTTTTTCATAGGCTCGAAAGGCGCGACCATGGGGGGTAGGGCTAGTAAAACACAGGGTTCCATAGGGCTTGTCACCCACCAGGATCCGTGTGCCGAAATAAGCTTTCAATTGAAAACAGTGATGGTAGAGATGCTCACACTCATCATCAAAGGTCTCCAATACTACAGGCACTGTTGACTCAACGGTATTTCTGCAGTAGGTATCGCTTAAATCAAAGACATCCCCAACGTGGATAGCCCCGGTCCCCTCGACGGCTAATACCTCATAGCGATGGGTCTCAACCTCGACCTGGGCCAGAAGTCCAGTCGGCATCTGAAACCATTGGCACCCGAGACTGAGAAAGCACTGGATCCGGCCTTCAAATGACAAGTTTTGAGTTGCTGTGACTTCGTATAAGCTACGTAAGGCTCGCTCCCGCTCCTGTAGTTCCTGCTCAGCTTGCTTGCGTTCAGTAATATCAATAGCTTGAATAATAACATAGTTAGGTCGCTGTTGCTCATCTTGAATAACTGCCGCCCGAGTGTAGACATCAATGATCTGCCCCTGCTTAGCAATGTATCGCTTCTCAGTGGAGAATGAATCTCGCTCACCTTTTAGAACCTGTTGATATGTATTTAAAGTGACTAATCGATCGTCAGGATGAGTTACATCCCAAATGGACTTGATTCTCAGTTCCCTGACGCTATATCCCAACATTCGGCAGAATGCTTGATTGACCTCCAGAAAGGATCCGTCGGGTAAAATAGTTGCCATACCCACGGGTCCCTGACTGAAAATGATCCGAAATTGCTCTTCCCGTTCTCGCAGTACTTCCTCGGCCTGCTTACGTTGGGTGATATCTCTAAAAAAGATCGACAAGCCATCATCTGAGGGGTAGGCATTCAGGTGAAAGTGGCGACAGAGTGTAGGGTGGTATGTCTCCACACGGACAACTTCTTGCTCGCGGACAGATTGTTGAAGGGTGTGGAAAAGCTCCATTTCAAGGAGTTCTGGAACAGCTTCCTCCACCGACTGGCCTAGGAGCTCATGACTGGATTTTTCTAACAGTTTCTCAGCTTCTGTATTTACAAAAGTAAAGTGCCAGTCACGATCAAGAGATAGGAAGCCATCCTGAATACTTTCCAAAATCCGGACAAACCGACCATTCAATTCTTTGAGATCAGCTGCCGCCTGCCGTTGCTCTGTAATATCAGATGAAATACCTAAGATATGAACTGTCCCGTCTGGCAAGACAAGGGGTTTACGGACTGTTTTGAACCAACGAACTTCGCCATTGGGACGCTGAACTTTCTCCTCATAGACAACATCTTGCCGGTTGTGGATGACTAAAACCTGTTCCCATTGACGATTCTCATCCGGTGAACGGAAATCGGATCCTTCCTCTGTAATCAGAGAGGCCTGGGTTTCAAAAAGATCCGAAAACGCTTGATTGACTAGCAGATAGCGCCCTTGAGCATCCGTTACATAGATTAAACTTGGATCCGTATCGAGCACTTGTTGAATAAGATCCTCCTGCTGAGTGACAGCTGTCTCCGCTTGTCTCCGTTGTTCTTCAACACCGATAGCAGCTGCAACAATCTTCAAGAGTTGATCATCATCCGCCCTCATTTCTCGGTCTTCTTGAAAGAACACACTCAAGCAGCCAACAGTCCGGTTGTCAGTCCGAATAGCAATTCCAGCGTAGGTTTGCAAGTTCAGGTTTTGAATTAAGGGATCATGATGAATGTAGGCTGTCTGATGAAGTGGTCGGATGAGCAAAACTTGATCGGGACTGAGGGTGATGACAGAGGTGCATAAGTGGCCTGAGAGGGGCACAATCTGGGGGTAATTCGCTGGGACTTGCCATTGACCTTGAAGATAAAGGCGATCGCCTCTGAGCTGTGAATAGTAGGCGCAATCCGCTTTGAGGCAATCACCACAGACCGCGACTAGGTTGGTGATATTGGCTGATGGATCCTCGCCTAAGCTAAGAAAGCATTGGCTAAGTTGGGCGAGGCGATTTTGGGCTTGCTTGAGAGCCGTAATATCTCGACCAACTGCTTGAATTTCGCTGAGGTGGCCCTGAGGATCGAAATAGGCTTGATAGGTCCATTGATGCCAACGCTGCTGACCATCGCCCAAATGGCTGAGAAATTCGTGTTGGTGACTAGGGGCCTGAGGGGTCAGACGAGCAAAGATATGCTGCAGCTGCTCACAAACATCGCCAGGGTAAAGGCTAGCCAGCGGTTGTCCCACAAGCTCAGACACTGGCCAGTTAAGAAACTGACTATAGGACTGGTTAACAAACAGAAAAGTATGATCTGGGGCATAGAATGCGACCCAGTCCATCAAAGTTTCAACCACCTGTTGGTGAGGGTTGCCTGAGTTAATGAGTGACATGGGACCACGGTTACTAACGGTCAGTTGGAGAGGATCCGTCATGGGTTAAGTCCCCTCCCTGACTCCAGGTTAGTCCGCAATTCTCAGGATCGAGGTTGTCGACCTAAGAATTAAATGAGTTGGCAATTGAACTGGTTTCAGAACTCATGATAGTGGCCCAGACTGGTCCTGTAATGCCCAGAATCTGAATGAGACTGGAGAAAGCGATCTAGGGATGAGACTAAGGGGGCAAGTGAATCCTTCCTAGGTTAAGTAGGGAGTAATGTCTTCCCCACACTGATCAGCTAGATAGGAGAGAGCCCGAAATCGCAAGGCCATGACTTCCTCAAACAAAGGATTCAATTTACACATTGGTGGAACGTGAACGGTACGACCCAGCAGGCTGAGATCCCGTTCAAACGGACAATGGCCTGGAATGAAACGGCAAATAGCATGAGCGATTCCAGGATCCCTAATTTCAATAGTGTCGAGACGGTGACGTAACGGAGCTAATGAGAATCGCAGAAGATGACGGAGGGACGTCACGGATCCAGAGGTGATTCGGAGAGAGGTCATGGGGCTGGACATTGCCGAGGACAGTCTGTTAAATAACTTGCTAGATCTCGTAGAGAATCGGGATAACAATCTCTGAGTATGTAGAGTCTGAGCATGTAAAACTGAATGAGCCATCACGTCATTGGCTGGGGCAGGATGTGCCATACGATAATTACCTCATACAAGCTCCTAACGGGTCAAGGCAGGGTTACAGGACGAGAAGAAGGAGCCTGTTAAAGTGCATGCAACCCTCACTCTCTTCACTGTGCCTTCCTCAACCAAAGGGCATTCAGAACTTGAAGCAATGCGCAATATTCGTAACAGATTGTTAATTGCCGTGATATAGCTTGATGTCTCCCAGGATCCTATTCGGCTTCTGCATAGCCCTTCCTCATAACCCTTGAATCCTAACGGTTATCTGGGAACTGTTTTTCAGGGTCACTGCTGTATTTCTCAGTAGTCTTCAACACTCTCTCACCTGGTTGGTTTAGTCGGGAGTAATGCAACAAGGTCAGCGGCAGGATGAAGTGAGATTAACAGCAGGCTATTGTAGTTACTATGATCAGGCTGTTTCGAGGGATTTCATTGGCTTATCTACCCACAGCGCAAACCGTCGCCCGGCTACTGGAAAAACACCCCATCGTAAGTCAGTGTTGGATGGCCGCTGTCAAAGCAGATGAAGACATTGTGATCTGTCCTGTCGTTGAGTTCAGCCTCCGGCGCGCATTACTGGTGCGACAAGCCCACAGACAGCTGACATTTCTTGAGCATTTGTTGACGCAGTATACCCGGCCAGCATTCACCTCAACAGATTGGATTTACGCATCACAGTTGTGGGCAGACGGTCAGACCCAAGGGATCCAATTATCGGATGCAGAGGTCTTAATGGTGGCTCAAGCAACTCGTTTAGATGCTGTGTTGGTGACAACACAGCCGATCCAGTTAACATCCCTCAATATTTTGCAAGTCAATTGGGAACGGGTGGATGCTAAGCGACATCATCCTGAATCTATCAATGACAGCTAAGCGAACAGTAAAAAATCAGTCTGCTTGTCATTGCAGAGGCCATTAAAGAATGAAAAGGCGCGGCCGCCCCAAAGGATCCGTTATCTCATCCATTTCAATTAGAAACCCTCAGATTATAAGCCCAGTCCAGTCGTTCCAATGGATCCGGTCAAATCTTAGGAGCTCTGCGAATCGATACCGCAGCAAGGCCAATCCCAATGACGGCTCCAGCGTACAGCCCGATATGGGCCATCCACACCGTGTGAAATCGGTGCAATTCTGCAAGGGTCAGTAATCCAGTCATTTCTTGGTAATAAGTTCGCGGCCACTGGGCGATGTGCGACAGGATCCCTGCAATCACACCCCCACCAGCTGCACTAACAAAGGGGATAAAGGCTTGTTGCCATAATTGCCTTAGATCCCCATGCTTGGGGTTGACGATTAAAAGGATTCCAGCCCCCACTACTGCTCCTGCAAAGCCTGCTTGAGCTCCCAGTAAAAGGGACTCTACTTTGAAGTTTTCTCCTGCTGGAATGCCTTTGAAATAGGTAAAGTAGGCTGGGGAAAGTGTTGAGGTGATCCAGTCATTCCCCATACCCAGACCAACTCCACCTATTCCCATTGTCAGCAAAAAAGTATACTCTCGCAAGCGATGGCGTTGACCTGGAGGCTTCCGAGCTTCAAAGGCTAGCAAGATACCGATGAAAAGAACTAGGGCCAGTAAGCGATAAATCCAGGGAACGGCAATCATCGAGTTATCCTCGTGCCTTGTGACACTCCCATGCTACAAACTCCAATATCAAGTGAGTGGGTGAGAATGAAAACTCATCTGTCTTAAAGCTTAAAGGATCTGGATCCTGGACAAGGTCCTGACGTGGAGCCGGCAAAATAAGCTAGGTTCCAACAGAAGACTATTTAGATTATTCATTAGTACCTTCCCTTTTGGCTTGAGGGAGAGAAACTCAGGCTGGCTGTAGCAGGACTGACTGTAACAGGACTGAGTGTAAAAAATATCTAAATTCCGACCGATTAACAGGAGATTCTGCTAGCTTGAGTATCGCTAGGGATCCGAGCTACCAACTGGGCTCGAAAACAGCGTACTAGTTGAGCGTACTTGAGCCCCCTAGTTGAGCACCAATTGAGAGTAGACCGAACCTGTTGATAGGCTGCGGTAGGCCGAGTCTACTGGTGTTTCACGCTCGGACCCTCGTTTGCACATCTAGCCCTAAGCAGGAACGACTGAGATGACTGCCCAACCTTTGTCTTGGAAAGCGAAGTTAGCGGATCGGATCCCGCCTCACATGGCTGAGGAGATCGACACATTTGAGAATCAGATGGAGCTGCGTCGTCAAGGCAAGCTCGATGAGAAAGTGTTTGCAGAACTGAGATTACGGCGGGGAGCCTACGGTCAGCGCTACGACAATGGTTACCGCTACGATGGCGTTGAATCTCAGCCGATTTCTTTTCCCCATGTGGAGCTCACCAAAGGTCCCGACACCAAGTGGGAAGCTCCTGGTATGCAGCGGATTAAGTTTCCCTACGGTGGCATGACGGCGGAGCAACTCGAAGTCTTAGCGGATGTAGCAGAAGAATACGTCGACTCCATTTTGCACATCACTACTCGTCAAGATATTCAGCTCCACTTTTTGGCTCTAGATGACGCCCCTGATCTGCATCGTCGTTTGGCAGCTGTCGGTGTCACCACCCGAGAAGCTTGTGGGAACTCAGTGCGTAACGTCTCAGCTTGTCCATTAGCGGGTATCTGCCGAGACGAGAGTTTTGATGTAACTGGTTATGCTAACGAGCTAGCGCTTTACTTCCTTGGTCACCGTGATGTTCAAGATTTTGGCCGGAAGTTCAAAGTTGCCTTCTCCGGCTGCCAGCAACACCCCTGCGGCCTCACCTCCATGCATGACTTGGGCTTGATTGCCAAGAAAAAAGTTATTGATGGGGAAGAAAAAGAAGGATTTGAAATGTATGTCGGAGGTGGACTGGGTGCTGTCCCTCACCTAGCTAAACTGTTCGATGAGTTTGTTCCTCCTGAAGAACTCTTACCTCTTTCCCAAGCAATTGCCCGAGTCTATGCCCGTTTAGGCGAAAAGCAAAACCGGAATAAAGCTCGCATCAAATTCCTCGTTTCCAAATTAGGGATCGATGAATTCCGTCGTCTGGTTAAAGAAGAACGTACTCAGCTAGATGAGGATCCAAATTGGACTGATTGGCTATCCTCCATTCCTAAGTATGACGAGGCTGGGTTGCCGGAACCAATATCTGGTGGCGAAGTTCTAGATTTAGGTGCTGATCAAGAGCTCTTTGAACACTGGAAAGCGACAAATATCTACCAGCAGCGTCAACCGGGATTTGTGGCCGTTACCATCGCCTTGCCCTTAGGGGATATCACCTCACAACAGTCTCGGGGCTTGGCAGATATCGTGCGTCGCTACACTCGTGACACGATTCGTACCACAGTTGAACAAAATCTTTTGGTGCGGTGGATCCATGAAGCTGATCTTCCTGCCCTCTTCCTTGCTCTGAAAGCGTTGAAGCTTCACACCCCTGGAGCTGAAACTCTTGTTGATATCACGGCTTGTCCTGGCACGGATACCTGCAAGCTGGGAATCTCTAGTTCTCGCGGCCTAGCGGCTGAGTTGCGGACTCGTCTAGCTTTAAAAGGTGTCCAGTACGATGAAACCATCCGTGATATGCGCATTAAGGTGAGTGGTTGCTTCAACTCCTGCTCACAACATACGGTTGCTGAAATCGGGTTCTACGGGGCTAATCGCTTGGTTAAAGGCCGCCGTGTCCCTCACTTCCACTTGATTCTGGGTGGAGAGTGGAGCAATAATGCCGCTCAGTATGGTCAATCCCTCGGTGTTGTACCCTCCAAACGGATCCCTGAGATTGTCGAGTTCTTGCTGGATATGTACATGCAGGAGCGTCTAGCCGATGAGAAATTCCCTGCTTTTGTGAATCGGGTCGGGAAAAAAGAGATTAAGGAGCGAGTGAAGCCCTTTACTGTGATCCCGGACTACTCGGTTGATAAGTCGTTCTACACCGATTGGGGTGATGCGCGGGAATACACTACAGGAGACATCGGCATCGGAGAGTGTGCAGGTGAAGTAGTGACGTTGACAGACTTCGGTGTTGCAACTGCTGAGAGTATTCACTTCGACGCTACCGTACTGCTGGAAAAACAATCCGACAACGGTAATATTCAGCAGGCTGCTGACAAAGCGCTAGAAGCTATGCTCAGTGCCGCTCAAGCCCTGTTGAAGATTCAAAATGTTGATATCTCTAACGAGCCAGCCGTGATTGTAGACCAGTTCCGCACCTATTTTTATGATACTGAGCTGTTCTTCGATCCGTACGCAAGGGGTAAGTTCGCTAGCTATCTCTTCAAAGCTTACGAGCAGCGTCAATCCTCTGCGACTCGTGATAATGCCATGCAGCTGATTGAAGAATCTCGTCTGTTTATTGAGGCTGCCTACGAGTGCTATACCCGTATGATGCAATCTGGAATCACGAATGCTGCTAGCTTCCAGCGGTGGTTACGGGATAAGGAGCTCCAACTTACTCAATCCTAACTAGCCTTAGGGGCTCCCAGGATCCCTCTAATCTCTAACGGATCCTGGGGCCTGAGTTTGCCTGAGTGTCTTTGTCATTCAATCCATATTGATTTTGTCATTCAATCCACATTGATAAGGGTCTGTACTTCATGGATCTCGAACGTTTCTGCGTTAAGTTCTTTCCTCGCACTGAGTCCATTAAGGATGAAACCATCTTCATCCCTATCTTTCACGACTGGATCCGACTCAAAGCCTTGAACGGTGTACTGATCGATGTCGCGGATTATCGGCATGTCCCTGATGGCCCAGGGGTGATGCTGATTTCCCATGAGATCAACTACTCCATGGATCACATTGATGGCCAATTTGGGTTGACGGCCCAACGGAAGTTAGGCTTGGAGACCCATCATAAAGATCGGATTCTCGGCTTAGTTCGCGCGGCGGCAGCCTTCGGCTCCCTGCTCGAAAAGGACTCGCGGGTTGGTGGCAAGATTACGTGGGAGGGTGGATCCTTCTACTACATGACCAATGACCGATTGCACGCTCCCAACACAGATGAGTCATTTGCTGCTATTAAGTCTGACCTAGAACAAGCGGCAGCTGAGCTATATCCTGACCAATCGATCACAGTGACGCGGGTAGACACGGATCCTCGGGCTCGGTTGACCGCTGAGGTCCGAGTCGAGACTTCTGTGGATATCAGTATGTTGGCCGCAGCGACTTAGTCCGTGCCTTGCAACCTCATTAGGTAAGGCAACTAGACTCTGTGACTGCTAAACGGATCCGTGAGTATTGGTAGCTGTGGAACTTTCTTGTAAAAGCGAATATGTCTTGTTAGCTCTCTTTGATCTAGCAGAACACTACAGTACGGGCAAGCCGGTGCAACTCCGCCAGATTGCCAATCATCGTTCCATCCCCTATCGGTATTTGGAACAATTGGTAGCAACGCTCCGGCGGGCCGGTTTAATTCAAAGTCATCGAGGTGTGAAAGGAGGCTATTCACTCACTCGGGATCCGTCAACAATCACTCTGTTAGAGGTGATTAATTGCATTGAGGGACTCTCTAGCCAAACTCCCACCCCTACGGATCAGCACCCTTTAGAGTCAGTGGTCATTCGCAATGTGTGGAACGAGGTTCGAGAAGCGGCGTTTGCGGTTTTAGGGCGATATACACTTCAGGACTTGGTGGATCGACGCAACATTAGTCAAATGGCTTCAACAATGTATTATATCTAGTGATATTTGTTATGCTGTGAACCTGCCCATTGTGAATTAGCCCGTTGTGGGCCAACCTGTTGTGTATAAGTTAATCCATCGTGAGTCGATATCGTGAACTCTCCATCCCCCCAGTCTAACGAACCTCAGGATCCGGTCGTCTCTTCTAACCCAGCCTTTCTCGATCTTGCCCTTGGTGCCATAACGGGACCCGTTCTGCTGGGGATTTTGACACTTCGAGCTGGACGGGATTGGTTACGGGTGTTGAGCATTGAGGAACCGATGTGGTGGTTCGATGAACAGTTACCTCCCCTGGAGCCGGAAACTTTGGAAGCACGTGAGCAGTCTAGGTCTAGTTAGTTAGGATCGTATGATTTCTATTCAAGCTACTCTACATGTAGGGGATCCTTTGGGGAAACGCGTCCTTTGAGGTCTCTGTCCACACTACAGGTGGAACGCGGTAATCTGTAACCAGATTGCAAGGGTAGTGACCTAGACCTATTTAGTTCAGTTGCCGAGGGAATAACATGGCCAGAGATGCCCTCTCAGGTGTAGCTAGTTTTCTGCTGTGGTCGAGCGTATTCGTCTCTACGGCAACCTTAAGCGCGGCTCTGGGTTATGTCTTCGGTCAACGGGCTCTCTCAGGTGTGACGACTCCTATCTTGACCAATCCTGGTGAATCTGATGACACAGAATACCGGGATCCGAGAACTGTGCCTTTAGTCGATGACAAAGCCTTAGTCAGCAAAGGAGTCGAGATTCTAAAACAGCCACCGACTCCGACACCCTCTACAACCCCGACGCCACCTCCAACACCCACACCGAGTCCGACTCCGACCCCAACCCCGAGTCCAACGCCTTTACCTTCTCCAACCACCGCCGCTGCGTCAACACCGACTCCTCTGGTGCAAGTAACCCCGACCCCCACTCCAACCCCACCACCGGCCGCCACACCCCACCCAACCCCCCCACCCCCCCCCCCCCCAAAAA